>NZ_CM001857.1:4304511-4348038 GCF_000400505.1 Musicola paradisiaca NCPPB 2511
AGTAGTTATCCCCCTCCATCAGGCAGTTTCCCAGACATTACTCACCCGTCCGCCGCTCGCCGGCGGGGAAGCAAGCTTCCCCCCGCCGCCGCTCGACTTGCATGTGTTAGGCCTGCCGCCAGCGTTCAATCTAAGCCATGATCAAACTCTTCAATTTAAAGTTTGATTTGCTTCTACTCGAGAAGCGGTGCTCAAAGAATTTACTGTTGTTAGTTCGTAATGAATTAACTGTTGTTCACTCTTCAAGACTTTCAGTTCTTTCGTTCCGAAGTGTCCTGCGAGTGCCCACACAGATTGTCTGATTAATTGTTAAAGAGCAGTGCGACCGGCCTCAGCCTGCTGTCGCGAGGTGGCGTATACTACGCCTTCCTCATTTGGAGTCAACGACTTTTTTCGTCTTTCTCCGTCCTGAACCGCGTTGTGCTGTGCATCAGCGCGTCTCAGTGGTGGCGCATTATAGGGACTTCTTCTGACCTGACAAGCACTAAATTCAATTTTTTTTCTAAACGCCCTTTTTTTCACCAAACCCGCATTCACCGCAGAGATTACAACGCTTTATTCAACGACAACTGGCTGAAGGACTGCGCAAACCGCGCAACCTGTTCCCAATCGGTGTATTCAATCTCTTTGGTACTATCAGTTTCGCCGCCTGTCATATGCATGATGAGCTGGATCATGACCCGGTCGAACCAACGGTAACGCGGGTATCGCAGCGCACCGGCAAATACAGCACCCAAATCGGGCTGCCAGGGCGAACGCATCAGGAACTTGCGTGTATAGCCGTTGGTCTGCAGCGAACGCTTTTCCGGTTTACGCGCGGTAAGATTGACAGAAAAGAAGGCGCTCGGCCTTTGCTGCAGCAAAGCAAGATGTTGATGAATAAATTTTGCCACCGCCGGATGATAATGACCGTAGCGAACGGAAGCCCCGATCATAATGCAGTCATACTTCTCCAAATCGACCTCATGGGCGCTCAGAATATTGACCACATCACATTCCAATGTGCCTTTCAGGCTATTGGCGATATAAGCGGCTATCGATCTGGTTTGCCCGTCGCGGCTGGAAAACAATATCAACGCTTTCATAGCACAATTCCTTTCTCGGTTATTCCCGCCAAAACGTCGGGGTAAACAACACCAGCAGGGTGAACACTTCCAAACGCCCAAATAACATTGTCAAAATCAGGATCCATTTCGCCGCATCATTCATGGAGGCAAAATTGTCCGCAACCACACCCAGCCCAGGGCCGAGATTATTCAGTGTCGCGGCGACGGCGGCAAACGCAGAGAAATTGTCCACGCCAGTGGCAATAACGGCCAACATACTAATAATGAACACCAGCGCATAAGCGGAGAAAAAGCCCCAGACCGCCTCAAGAATCCGCTCCGGCAATGCTCGCTGCCCAAGTTTGATGGTGTATACCGCGTTGGGATGCACCAAACGCTTTAATTCCCTCGACCCCTGCAAAAACAGCAGCAGAATACGAATGACCTTCAGGCCGCCACCGGTAGAACCGGCGCACCCGCCGATAAACGCAGAACACAACAATAAGACCGGCAAAAACAACGGCCAGTTCGCGATACTGTCGGTGGTAAAACCGGCGGTGGTCGCCATAGACACCACCTGAAAGAACGCCTGATTCAGCGTCTCCAGGCCGCTGCTATACACATTGTGACCCCACAGTACCGCAGTACAAACCAGCACCAGCGTCATCTGGACAAAAACAAACATCTTGAATTCAGGATCACGCCAATACACCCGGAGGCTGCGCCCACTCAACACAGAAAAATGCAGACCAAAATTACAACCGGAAATCAGTAAAAATATCGCGATGATGGTGTTGATAGCCGGGCTGTGGAAATAACCGATACTGGCGTCATGCGTGGAAAAACCGCCAATAGCGATGGTGGAAAAACTGTGGCTGATAGCGTCAAAAACCGACATCCCCGCCAGCCAGAGCGCCGCCGCGCAGAGGATGGTCAACAACAGATAAATCAGCCACAGTGTTTTGGCGGTTTCAGCAATACGCGGGCGCATCTTGTTATCTTTCAAGGGCCCTGGCATCTCGGCGCGATAAAGCTGCATCCCCCCGACGCCAAGCAACGGCAGAATGGCCACCGCCAGAACGATGATTCCCATCCCCCCCATCCACTGCAGCATCTGTCGATAAAAAAGAATGGCTTTCGGCAGCGAATCCAGGCCAGTAAGTGTTGTAGCGCCGGTGGTCGTCAGCCCGGAAAAAGATTCGAAAAACGCATCGGTGATCGACAGACTAGGCTGCTCCGCGAACAGAAACGGCAGTGCCCCGACGCTGCCCAACACGGTCCAGAACAGCACCACAATCAGAAAACCTTCCCGCGCTTTCAGTTCATGCCGATGCCGTCGGTTCGGCAGCCACAGCAGCAATCCGAGCACCAGCGCGGCAATAAATGTCTGGATAAACGCCCGACCGGCGCCATCACGATAGATCAGCGCCACCAGCCCAGGAATGAACATGGTGCCGGAAAACAGAATGACCAGTTGTCCAACAATGCGGGTTATGGCACGCAGTTGCATTACGGAGCCTTCCTTAAAGGTTCAATCATCACGCGCTGGGATTATTGTGAAATCGGCGACAAATGCAACGCACCGCGGCTAATATCCCGCAATCGGGCTTGTGCGTCGGCGACGGCCGGAACAGGCAAGGCCACTCGGAACGACACGTCGGCGCCATATTCTACCGAGACAACACGGCCTTCCAGCCCCAGGATCACGCCTTCCACCTGGGGCAACAGCGCATATTCGCACCGCAAAGCATACTCACGCCGTATCACCTTCTGCCGCTGGGGGAGTTGCTTCAACGCCTGCTGAACCCCGCCGCCATAAGCTTTGACCAGCCCGCCGGTACCCAGTTTCACGCCACCGTAATAGCGCGTCACCACTGCGACAACTTCGCCAACGCCGCTCCCCATCAGCTGGGCCAATATGGGCCTGCCTGCGGTTCCCGCCGGTTCGCCGTCATCGGAAAAACCCAACTGTTGCGAATCATCCGGCGCGCCAGCGACATATGCCCAGCAGTGATGCGCTGCCGACGGATGTTGCGACCGGACTTGCTGGATAAAAGTACGAGCAGCGTCAACACCGCAAGCCGGGCCTAGCTGTGTCACAAAACGGCTTTTCTTGATCTCCTCGCTGACGCTCATCTCGCCGGCGGGTATCGGATACGACTGCATCAGGCCAGATCCAACGCACGGGTCAGATTTTCCACACGCTTATCGTGCATCACGATATTGTCCTCGACGCGAACGCCGCCGAACGGTCGCAGCGCATCGATCTTCCGCCAGTCGAAATACTGCTGGCTTGCGCCCTGTCGCCAGGGTTCCAGCAATGAATCGATGAAATAGAAGCCAGGCTCGATGGTCAGAACCATGCGCGGCTCCAATATCCGGGTGCAACGCAGGTATGGGTGCGCTTTCGGCGCCGCCAGCGACGTTCCGCTATCGTCCTGCATGAAGCCGCCGACGTCATGCACCTGTAAGCCGAGAGGATGGCCCAGGCCGTGCGGCAGGAAAGGAGCGGTGAACCCCTGCTCTACCATGGCCTCTTCGCTAAGACCATTGACCAATTGATGTTGTTTCAACAGCTTGGCGATCCGCTGATGCATCTGCAGATGGTAGTCCGTGTAACGCACGCCGACTTTCAGCGTGTCGATCAGCGCCAGCTGTTCGCGTTTCATATCCTTGACCAATGCGGCAAAGTCGCTGTCCGGTTCGGCTGCGTAAGTCCGGGTGATATCGGCGGCGTAACCGTTATATTCAGCGCCGGCATCGATCAGAAAACTGCGGAATTCCGCCGGCGTCTGGTGATCAAACTGGGTATAGTGCAAAACGGCGGCATGCTCATTGAGCGCGACGATATTGTCATAGGGCACGTTGGTGTCGCGATGCCCGGTGGCGGTGAGATAGGCCAGATTGATATCAAACTCGCTCATCCCGGCCTGAAACGCCTCCAGTGCCGCCCGATGCCCGACGACCGCCGTCTTCTGCGCTTCCCGCATACAGGCCAACTCATAATCGGTTTTGTACGCGCGGTGATAATGCAGGTAATCCAGCACACCTTTCGGGTTGCAGTTTTCCGGCGTGATGCCGAGGTTCAGCGCACGCTGCGGTACGGCCCCCAGATAAGCCACACGTTGGCGAGCGGCGGGCAGCTGATGGCCGATATCGTCGGCTTTGCGCAGCACCTGAATATCCACGTCGCCCGTCCAGAAACTATCGGGAACCGGCGCGACGTTATACCAATAATCGACAGGCGAGTAGAACCAGAGTTTAGGTCGGTTGACGCCGTCGACCCATAGCCAGCAATTCGGCACCTGCGTCACCGGCAGCCAGGCTTTAAACTGTGGATTGGCTTTGAACGGGTAGGTGTGATCGTCGAGAAAAACGGTCAGTAATTCCCCGGAGTGAATCAGCAAAGCATCCAGTTGATAACGTTCCAGAACGGCCCGAGTGCGTTGCTGCAAGGTCGTTACGTGTTGATGATATAAAGAAGTCAGCGTTTCCATCACAATCCCCATCAATGACAACCAGCGTTCCCAAGTCTAACACAGCCGCCGTATCCCGGCAGTGGTCGACGCCCTGTGATCCTCTCGGCAAATCCCCCGGTTTTCGTTTGCATTTCATTAACATCAAAACCACACTTTTGTTATCAGGCCGTATCGGTCCCTCCCCGCTATCCGGAGATCGCTATGCTCTATCAAGGCAATAATCTCTCTCTGAACTGGCTGGAAAACGGTATCGCCGAGCTGGTGTTCAAGGCGGAATCAGGCTCCGTCAATAAGCTGGACACTCGCACGGTAGCCAGTCTCGGCGACGCGCTGAACGTGTTGGTTCGCCAGAATGCGTTGCGGGCGCTGCTGCTGCGCTCCGACAAACCCGCGTTTATCGTCGGCGCCGATATCACCGAATTTCTGTCGCTATTCGCAGCCCCCGAACAACAGTTGCACCAATGGTTAACGCACGCCAACTCTATTTTCAGTCAATTGGAAGATCTGCCGATTCCCACGCTGTCCGCCATCAACAGCTTTGCGCTGGGCGGCGGTTGTGAATGCGCGCTGGCGACGGACTTTCGCATCGCCACACCCGATGTACGTATCGGGCTGCCGGAAGTCCGGCTCGGGATCATGCCCGGCTTTGGCGGTACCGTGCGGCTGCCGCGGCTACTGGGGGTAGACAATGCGCTGGAAATCATCACCGCCGGCAAGGAGCTGAACGCGGCGGAGGCGCTGAAAGTCGGCCTGGTCGACGCGATAGTGACAGACGACAAACTGATCTCCGCCGCGCTGCAAACACTGCGGCTGGCGATTGAAGGCAAGCTCGACTGGCAGGCGCGGCGCCGCCCGAAACTGCAACCGTTGCGGATTGGCCGCGTCGAGGCCGCCATGAGTTTCGCTACCGCCAGAGCGCTGGTCGCGCAACTTGCCGGCAAGCACTACCCCGCGCCGATGACGGCGGTCAAAACCATCGAAGCCGCCGCCAGTCTGGCGCGCCATGACGCTCTGCGGCTGGAGACCGACAATTTCGTCGCGTTGACGCAAAGCAGTGCCGCCCATGCGCTGGTCGGCGTATTCCTTAACGAACAGGCGATCAAAAGCAAGGCCAAAGCACAAGCGACGGATACCTCCCCACCGGAAAAAGTGGCGGTGCTGGGCGCCGGCATTATGGGGGGCGGCATCGCCTACCAGTCAGCGTTGCAGGGCGTCCCCGTCTGGATGAAGGACATCAGCGACAAAGCGCTCAATCTGGGGATGACGGAAGCGGCGACGCTGCTCGGCAAACAGTTAGAACGCGGCAAACTGGACGCGGCCGCGCTGTCCGGCGTGATGGCGCGCATTCATCCGACATTGACCAACGAAGGCGTCGAGCAAGCGGCGTTGATCGTCGAAGCGGTCGTGGAGAACCCGCGTATCAAAGCGCAGGTGCTGGCGGAAGCGGAAGCCCTGATCGGCGACGACACGGTGCTGGCGTCCAATACGTCTACAATCCCCATCGCTACGCTGGCGGCGGCGCTAAAACGCCCACAGCGTTTTTGCGGCATGCATTTTTTCAATCCGGTACACCGCATGCCGCTGGTCGAAGTGATTCGTGGGCCGCAAACCGATGAGCGCACCCTATCGCGCGTGGTGGCCTACGCCATCCGGATGGGTAAAACCCCCATCGTGGTGAACGACTGCCCGGGGTTCTTCGTTAACCGGGTGCTGTTTCCCTATATTTCGGCCTTCTGCCTGTTGCTGCGCGACGGCGCGGATTTCCAGTTCGTGGATGCCGTGATGGAACAACAGTTCGGCTGGCCGATGGGCCCGGCCTATCTGCTGGACGTCGTGGGGTTGGATACCGCGCACCATGCCCGGCAGGTGATGGCAGCCGGTTATCCCGATCGAATGAGGCAGGATTACCGTGATGTCATCGATGTACTGACCGAACACCAGCGCTTCGGCCAAAAAACGGGCGCGGGCTTCTACCGTTACCAAACCGACAACAAAGGCAAAGCACGCAAAGAGACGGATTCCGGCACAGAAACGTTGCTGGCGCCGGTATGTCAGCCGTCGCGGACATTCAGCCCGGAGGAGATTGTCTCTCGTATGATGATCCCCATGCTGAACGAAGTCGCGCGTTGTCTGGAAGAAGGTATCGTCGCCAGCCCGGCGGAAGCAGACATGGCGCTGGTCTACGGATTGGGATTCCCGGCGTTCCGTGGCGGCGCCTGTCGTTATCTGGATACCCAGGGGATTTCGTCTTATCTGGCGATGGCGCAACGCTTTGTTGCATTGGGCCCGCTGTATCGGATACCGGACAGCCTGCCGGACATGGCTGAACGCCGGTCGCGTTACTATGCACCGGTCACGCCGCATGCGGGCCTCGCTCCGCATTCACCGGATTGATTAAGGGGAAAGCTATGGAACATGCCGTGATTGTCGATGCTATCCGCACGCCGATGGGGCGCTCCAAAGGCGGCGCATTTCGTCAGGTTCGGGCAGAAACCCTGTCGGCCCACCTGATGCGCAGTCTGCTCAACCGCAACCCGGCGCTGAATCCCGGCGACATCGACGATATTTATTGGGGCTGCGTACAACAGACGCTGGAGCAAGGTTTCAATATCGCACGCAATGCCGCGCTACTGGCGGAGATCCCCCATAGCGTGCCGGCCGTGACCATCAACCGCCTGTGCGGATCGTCCATGCAGGCGCTACATGACGCTGCCCGCGCCATCATGGCCGGCGATGCGTCGGTCTGTCTGGTCGGCGGCGTCGAACACATGGGCCATGTACCGATGACGCACGGCGCCGATTTTCACCCTGGGCTTGGTCATACCGTCGCCAAAGCCGCGGCCATGATGGGGCTGACAGCAGAAATGCTGGCGCGTCTGCACCACATCAGCCGCCGCCAGCAGGATGAATTCGCCGTCCGTTCCCACCGCCTGGCCTGGGCCGCCACCCGCTCCGGCGCTTTCCACCCGGAAATCGTCCCCACCGTCGGGCACAACGCCGATGGCGCGCTGATAAATTTCAGCGACGATGAAGTGATTCGGCCCGATACCAGTCTTGAGGGATTGACGGCGCTGAAACCGGTGTTCGACCCGGTCAACGGCACCGTCACCGCGGGCAGTTCTTCCGCCCTGTCGGACGGCGCCGCCGCGCTGCTGGTCGTGAGCGAATCCCGCGCGGCATCGCTGGGCCTAAAGCCTCTGGCACGGGTGATCGGCATGGCGGTGGTGGGGTGCGATCCCTCCCTCATGGGGTATGGCCCGGTGCCCGCGACACAGAAAGCGCTGCAACGCGCCGGCCTCAGTCTGTCGGATATCGGCCTGTTCGAATTGAATGAAGCCTTTGCCGCCCAGGCGTTGCCCTGCATCAAGGATCTGGGGTTGCTGGAAAGCATGGACGAGAAGGTGAATCTCAACGGCGGCGCTATTGCGCTAGGCCATCCGTTGGGGTGTTCCGGCGCACGCATCACCACCACACTGTTGCATCTGATGGCGCGACGCGATGTGGAATTCGGCGTGGCCACCATGTGTATCGGTCTGGGACAAGGCATCGCTACCGTGCTGGAACGGGTGTAACGAGCGCGGCCGGCAGGCCGCCTCGCTCCCCAAAATCTCGGGCCGTCGCCTGAGGCCGTTCCATCAAGTTCGATTTAAGCGGAGAAACGCAAAGGAGGTTCCCAAAGGGACGCTTCCGCGTTGCCGGCGCCGTCTGCAAATGGACAAGAGGGCTTATCGCCCGGTTCGTTTTTCGTAAAGCAGCATTCCTGCCAGCATGGAGGCGAAAAATACGATGCCTTTCACGCTACCTAACGAAAACAACACCAGCGCCGGCCCCGGACAAATGCCGGACAACCCCCAACCGACGCCGAACAGCAGGCTACCCAACACTAACGGTTTGTCCAGATGGGTTTTTACCGGCAGGAAAAATGTGCTGGCGGCCAGCGGCTTCGGCAAACGCTTCACCAACCGAAATGCCACCAAACCCACCGCTATCGCCCCCACCATCACCAATGCCAGCGAGGGATCCCACTGGCGGGTAATATCCAGAAAACCCAACACTTTTCCAGGATTGGCCATACCGCTGACGATCAGCCCCAAGCCAAAAATCAGCCCAGCCAACAACGAAAAAACACTATTCATGACTCGCTCCTCCGCTTAAGCCAATGGCGGTAACGCGCCGACAATCCAGACCGTCGCAAACGCCGTCAGCATAAAAATCAGCGTCGCCACCAATGAACGCAGGGAACCACGCGACAACCCGCATACTCCGTGGCCACTGGTACAACCGGAGCCATAGCGTGTACCCACCCCACCAGCAAGCCGGCAATCACCAGCAGCGGCAACGGCGTAGTGATTTCGCTAGCCGGTAACGTACCCACCAGCCGATACAGCCAAGGCGCGGCGAGCATGCCGACAACAAACGCCAGCCGCCATCCTTTGTCCTGCGTCGCGCGGCTAAGCAATCCCCCGATGATGCCGCTGATGCCGGCAATCCGGCCGCAACACAAAATCAGCACCATCGCTGCCAGACCAATCATGACCCCGCCGGTCAGGCTAGCAACGGGGGTAAATACATCGGTATTGATAGTCACCTGTTACTCCTTATCCGATGCGCCGGGACAATACAGCGCGTAAAGCGTATTCAGCAGCGTCAGAATGCGCGGGTCTTCAATACGATAAAAAATCTGTTTTCCTTCCCGCCGGGTCGTTACCAAATCCAGACGCCGCATCACCCCCAACTGTTGGGACAACGTCGGTTGATGAATGCCCAGAGCCTGCTCCATCTGCCCGACGGAAGCCTCACCCTGACTCAGGAAGCACATCAGCATCAGACGATCGTCGTTTGCCAGCGCCCGCAATACATCTGCCGCACCGTGCGCCGCCTCCCGCATCGTTTGTTCACTGACCGGTGCATTCAATTCCGGCATACAGCCTCCTTCCTGTTTATAAAAACATATTTTATAAAAATATATAATATACTATTGTAGATTATCATCAAGCCTTGCTCATCAGGAACAAGGACACACAAACAGGAGAAACGCCATGCAGAAAATCATCATCATCGGCGGCGTTGCCGGTGGAGCATCCGCCGCGGTACGCGCACGCCGGCTATCGGAGTCAGCAGAGATTATCCTGCTGGAACGGGGGCCTTACGTCTCCTTTGCCAACTGCGGCTTGCCTTACCACATCGGTGGTGATATCCCAAACCGCCAGTCCCTGTTGCTCAAAACGCCGGCAGACTTCGCCACACGTTTTAATGTCGAGGTTCGAATAGAACAGGAAGTCACGGCGATCGACGCCGCCGCGCAAACACTGAGCATCCACAACTTGCGGGACGGTAACATCTATACCGAAAGTTACGACCGGTTGCTGCTCAGCCCCGGCGCCAACCCGGTCGTCCCGCCACTGCCGGGCATCGACTTGCCGGGTATCTTTACGCTGCGCAACATCACCGATATGGACAGAATTCTGGATCACATTCAGCGCCACACGCCTCAGCACGTTACCGTGGTCGGTGGTGGATTTATCGGGCTGGAAGTCACGGAAGCGCTGGTACAGTTGGGTCTGCGTGTCACCGTGCTTGAACTGGGGTCGCAGGTGATGCCGCCGCTTGATCCTGAAATGGCTGCGCCGCTGCATCAGGTTATCCGTCAACATGGCGTCGATTTACGCCTCGATACCGGGCTGACGGCGATTCATCAGGAAAGCGACAACCAACTCCGGTTATCCCTAAGCGACGGCGCCGAACAGGTGACAGGTATGGTACTGCTGTCAATTGGCGTTAAACCGGATACCCATCTGGCGCAAACAGCCGGGTTGGCGCTCGGCGCCCGGGGCGGTATCGCCGTCAACTCGTTGATGCAAACATCAGATGCGCACATCTATGCGGTTGGGGATGCGGTCGAAACCGCAGAGTGGGTGAGCGGTATACCGGCGCTGTTTCCGCTGGCAGGCCCAGCCAACCGGCAAGGACGGCTGGCGGCTGACAACATGCTCGGCCGCCAGCACCACTACTTACGCACACAGGGCACGGCTATCTGCAAGGTATTCGATCACAGCGCCGGTTGCGTCGGCATGAACGAAAAATCGCTGCAACGTCTGAACCGCGCTTACCAGAAAGTCTATGTCCATGCCGCCGATCACGCGGGTTACTACCCCAGTGCAGAAACGATCTCGCTGAAACTGCTGTTCTCGCCGGACGACGGCGCAATTCTCGGCGCGCAGGCGACAGGTAAAGCAGGCATAGATAAACGCATTGATGTTATCGCCGTCGCCCAGCGGGCCGGGCTGCATGTACGGGATCTGGAAAATCTGGAACTCGCTTACGCGCCGCCATTCAACAGCGCGCGAGATGTCGTCAATCAGGCCGGCATGCTGGCGGCGAACATACTGAACGGCGATACCGCCATCTGCCATGCGGACAGGGTTGATGCCCTTGATCCGGCAACCCAGTGCCTGCTGGATATCCGCACGACGGGTGAACTCGGGAAATTCGGCGAATATCCACACGCACTGCATATCCCACTGGATGAATTGCGCCAGCGTCTGGCGGAACTGCCCAGAGATAAAGAGATCATAATCGGTTGTCAGTCCGGCCTACGCGGACATGTGGCGTATCGAATGCTCAGCCAGCTCGGCTTCCGGGCGAAAAACCTGTCCGGCGGATTCAAAACCTGGCAGGCGGCGTCACCGGCATAATCGCTTATCTGCCGGAGACAGTACGTCATCAGACGGCGTGGGGAGGCTCATCGCGATACGCATCGCAGGCGCTTCCCAAGCCGCTATCACCACGCAGGGGAAAATCAGGTTTCTGGGCCGGCTCGACAACATCAATAAAGCTGCGGAGATGCAGGGGCTATCGCATAGCGTTCCGCACTACAAACGTCATACACAGACAACCCCGCCGGAATCGGCCCACAACAAAATGACCGCCGGCGGCGGTCACATGTCGTTGCGAAGAGTGAACTAGATAAACGAGAAAGCGTCGCTGTATAAATGGGCCGCCTGAGCGCCGCGTTCATTGCAAAACCGCTCGCGTGCGATTTTCGCCATTTCGAAACGCCCGGCAATATAGATATCGTATTCAGTCAGCGAACCGAAGTCCTGCAGCACCGCACTCAGCACCGTCCCGGTACGTCCCCGCCATTCGCCTTCCGGCTGTTCGACCACCGGGATCACCTTCAGGTTAGCAAACTGCTCGTCCAGCGCTTCCAATTCTGATAAATCATACAGATGGCGCGTTTCTCGCCCGCCCCAGTAAATGGAAATCTGACGATTGGGTTGATGCGCCAGTGCCGTTAGCAAAATCGAACGCACATAGGAAAACCCCGTGCCGCCGGCGATCAAAATCAACGGCCGATCGCTATCTTCCCGCAGCCAGGCTTCTCCGTGCGGCAGATCCACAATCAACGATTGTTCCTTAAGGATCCGATCCATCACCGCCATCGCATAAAGGTTCATTTCCGATGCGCCGATATGCAGTTCAATAAAATTCTGCTCCATGGGCGTCGATGCGATGGAGAACGGCCGTTTATCGCGCTCATCCATCACCACCATCAGATACTGACCGGCCTGAAAAGTGAACGGGGCCGACGGCAACAAACGCACCCGATAAACCGTATCGGTTATCGCGTCTACTGAGATCACGGTACAGCTCAAAGTCGTCATGAATTCCCTCTGTAGGGTGATTAATACAAAACGGGGGACAGGGTAACGGGCTAACGCCGTTTGCCGCTGTCACTGAAAATGGCTAACTCATCCCAGATAGCATCAACACGAGCGCAGACTGATGGATCCCTGGTAATGGGACGCCCCCACTCGCGCTGCGTTTCGCCTGGCCATTTATTGGTCGCATCCAGCCCCATTTTGGAGCCCAGCCCGGAAACCGGAGACGCAAAATCCAGATAATCAATTGGCGTATTTTCCATCAACACTGTATCGCGGGCGGGATCCATACGAGTCGTCATCGCCCAGATAACATCCTTCCAGTCCCGGGCGTTAATGTCATCGTCACAAACAATGACAAACTTGGTGTACATGAACTGGCGCAGGAAAGACCAGACGCCCATCATGACTCGTTTGGCGTGCCCTGCATACTGTTTCTTCATCGTCACCACCGCCAGCCGGTAGGAACAGCCTTCCGGCGGCAAGTAGAAATCGACGATCTCAGGGAACTGTTTTTGCAGCAGCGGAACAAACACTTCATTCAACGCCACCCCCAACACCGCCGGCTCATCTGGTGGGCGGCCGGTGTAGGTGGAATGATAGATAGCGTCCCGACGCCGGGTAATGTGGGTAACGGTAAAGACCGGGAAATCATCCACTTCGTTGTAATAACCGGTATGATCGCCATACGGCCCTTCGGGCGCCGTTTCGCCGGGGTCGATATACCCTTCCAGTACGATTTCTGCGCTGGCGGGCACGTCCAGATCGCTGGTCAGGCATTTAACCACTTCGGTCTTATGGCCGCGCAGCAACCCGGCAAACGCATATTCGGACAATGTATCCGGCACCGGCGTTACGGCGCCAAGGATAGTCGCCGGATCAGCACCCAGCGCCACCGCCACCGGGAAACGCTCTCCGGGGTGTTGCTGACACCACTCCTGAAAATCCAACGCGCCGCCACGATGGGACAGCCAACGCATGATGAGCTTATTACGGCCAATCACCTGCTGGCGGTAAATCCCCAGATTCTGGCGCTCTTTGAACGGGCCGCGTGTAACCGTCAGCCCCCATGTCACCAGCGGCGCGACATCTTGCGGCCAACAATGCATCACCGGGATCTTCCCCAGATCGACCTCATCACCCTGTAAGACCCGTTCCTGACAGGGCGCCGACGATAATCGCTTAGTCGGCATATTCAATACCTGCCGAAACTGCGGCAATTTATCAACCAGATCACGAAATCCGCGCGGCGGCTCGGGCTCCTTGAGAAAGGCCAGTAGACGACCGACATCCCGCAACGCACTCACTTCCTCCTGCCCCATCCCCAGTGCAACACGCTTCGGCGTACCAAACAGGTTGCACAGCACCGGGATGTCATACCCTTTCGGGTTTTCAAACAAGAGCGCCGGCCCTTCGGCTCGCAGCGTGCGATCGGCGATTTCGGTCATTTCCAGATAGGGATCGATCGGCTGGCGAATACGTTTCAATTCGCCTCTGGCTTCAAGCTGCGCGAGGAACTCACGTAAATCTCGGTATTTCATGCTGATCATCAGGAAAGTCAGTGGTGGCGGTTATTATAGAGACTCTTCCCCATGCTGTCGCTTCTCCGCCATGGCTATTTGCAACGGCAGACTCCGCCACCGCACGCCCCGTTAAAATTCTCTACCGGAAACGTTTTATCCCGCAGCGCTTTTGTTATCCTCTCAGGCTGAAACCACAGAAAAGTGAAATTATGCAATCCTGGTATCTCCTGTACTGCAAGCGCGGCCAGTTGCTGCGAGCCAAAGAACATCTGGAACGTCAGTTCGTTACGTGCCTAAGCCCGATGATCACATTGGAAAAAATCGTTCGCGGCAAACGAACGGAAGTCAGCGAGCCGCTGTTTCCCAATTATCTCTTTGTGGAATTCGATCCAGAACGCATACATACCACCACGGTCAACTCCACTCGCGGCGTCAGCCACTTCGTTCGCTTTGGCGCCATGCCGGCCATCGTTCCGTCACAGGTGATCGAGGATCTCCAGTCACATCAGACGGAAAAGATTATCGACCCCGATACCCCGCAGCCGGGCGATCGCGTGGTGATCACTGAAGGCGTATTCAGCGGCTTACAGGCTATCTATGCCGAGCCTAACGGCGAGGCCCGCTCCATGCTGCTGCTCAATTTATTGAACAAACAGGTTCGGCAGTGCCTCGATAACCGCCAGTTCCGGAAAATGTAAACCGCCAGAGCCGGGCGCTCCGGCGGTTTTGCTCTCAGCGCCGCTGGGCTTCTTCGTGCAGCCACTGCGCTACACGTTTGGCAAAGTAGGTCAGCACGCCGTCGGCGCCGGCGCGTTTAAAGCACAGCAACGACTCCATCACCAGCGGCTGCTCCTGTAGCCAGCCATTCTGAATGGCCGCCATCTGCATCGCGTACTCACCGGACACCTGGTAGGCAAAGGTCGGCACACCGAAGGTATCCTTCACGCGGCGCACCACATCCAGGTACGGCATGCCGGGCTTAACCATCACCATGTCCGCGCCCTCCTGCAGATCCTGCGCAATCTCTTGCAGCGCTTCATCGCCATTGGCTGGATCCATCTGATAGGTTTTCTTGTTGCCGCCTTTCAAATTGCCCGCAGAGCCTAGCGCGTCACGGAATGGGCCGTAATAACAGGAGGCGTACTTAGCGGAATAGGCCATGATCTGCGTATTAACCAGTCCCTGATTTTCCAGTCGATCGCGAATGGCGCCGATACGCCCGTCCATCATATCGCTGGGTGCTACGATCTCAGCACCGGCCTGGGCATGGGACAGCGCCTGACGCACCAGAATTTCTCTAGTAATATCATTGATGACATAGCCCTCGTCATCAATCACGCCATCCTGACCATGCGTGGTGTAAGGATCCAACGCTACATCGGTCAACAGGCCCAGCTCCGGCACCGCATCTTTCAATGCCCGCACCGCGCGTTGCACCAACCCATCCGGGTTATATGACTCTTCCGCATGCAGCGATTTTTTATCCGCCTCAATAACCGGGAACAGCGACAGCACCGGAATCCCCAGCTTCGCCACCGCTTCCGCCTCGCTGAGCAATTCGTCGATGGTCAGGCGATACACGCCCGGCATAGAGGGAACTTCCTGCCGGGTTCCGGTTCCTTCCATGACAAACACGGGATAGATCAGATCGTTAACCGTTACCTGATGTTCCGCGACCAGACGACGGCTGAAATCATGACGACGCAAGCGACGCATGCGTCTACCGGGAAATGTACCGGGAAAAGCATTGCTCATAGTCTTATTCTCCTTTCTGGCCCAGCCGGAAAATCCGACGGGCGTTATCATCCACAACGCGGCCCAACGCGACGGCATCCTGTTTCCGCCAGGCGGCTACCTGACGAACGATATGCGGCAAAAAGCATGGCTCATTGCGACGGGATGTCGGTTTCGGGTGTAAATCGCGGGGCAGCAAGTAAGGGGCGTCGGTTTCCAGCAACAGACGATCATCCGGAATGTATTCCAACAGTGCGCGTAGTGCCAGGCCACGCCGTTCGTCACAAACCCAGCCGGTAATGCCGATAGACAGCCCCGCCTGAAGACACTCATCCAGCTCGTCCCGGGTGCCGGTAAAGCAGTGCAACACCGCAGCGGGTAGTTTTTCCAACCAGGGACGCAGCAACATCATGAAACGCGAATGCGCTTCCCGGCAATGCATAAAGACCGGCATGCCAAGATCGGCGGCTATCGCCAACTGCGCGCTGAATGCCCGCTCCTGCTCCGACGGCGTAGAAAAATTGCGGTTGAAATCAAGCCCGCATTCGCCGATCGCCACAACCTGCGGGTGAACGGCCAACTGCCGGATAGACAGCGCCGCAGCGTCCGTCCAGGTACTGGCCTCGTGCGGGTGGATACCCGCAGTAGACCAACAATATCCCGGTGCGCCCTCTGCCAGCCTCAGCGCATGCCGACTCTCTTCAATACCCGTGCCGGTCAGCAACATGCCCGTAACGCCTTCACGACGGGCGCGGGATATCACCGCATCGCGGTCACTCTCAAATTGCGAGCTGGTCAGATTGACACCGATATCAAACATAAGGCCTCCACCGTACTCCCTGCTGAGGGTCGACGTGCCGTCAGACGTAACAAAAAACAACACCTCTCGATGAGAGGTGTCGGTTTAACTGAGGAACCGGAACGGTGAGCGTCCCGGTATCACTAAGATTCGGTCGTTTCTTCCGTATCTTCGTCCCCGCGACGGCGCTTGCCGACATAGAAACGCGCGAAAAATACGCCGATTTCAAACAGCAGATACATGGGAATCGCCAACAGCGTCTGGGAAAAGACGTCCGGCGGCGTCAGAAACATCCCCACCACAAATACGCCGACCAGCACATACGGGCGTTTTTGCCGCAGCGCCGCTGGCGTCGTCACACCGCTCCAGCACAACAAAATAATCGCGACCGGCACCTCGAACGCCACGCCGAACGCCATGAATATCGCCATGACGAAATCGAGATAATTTTTGATATCAGTGGCGATCGTCACCCCTTTCGGCGCGGTTTGAGCAAAGAAACCGAACGCCAGCGGGAACACCAGAAAATACGCGAACGCCATCCCCAGATAAAACAGCAGACTGCTGGACACCAACAACGGCATCATCAGACGACGCTCGTGTTTATACAGCGCCGGTGCGACAAACGCCCATACCTGATACAGCACCAGCGGCGCAGAAACAAAGACGGAAACCATCAAGGTCAGCTTGATCGGGGTGAAAAACGGCGATGCGACGTCGGTTGCAATCATACTGGTGCCGGCAGGCATCTGTTTGAGCAATGGCGCTGAGATAAACTGATAAATATCATTGGCGAAATAAACCAACGCCAGAAAAACCACCAGAACACTGATGATGCTGTTCAGCAGACGTTTGCGAAGTTCAATCAAGTGACTGATTAACGGTTGGGTTTCATCTACGGCCATACACTAACGATCACCGGAAGAGTGGGAAGGGGAAACACCGGCATCACTGCCGGTTTTCACTGTCTGCCTGGGCTCGAGCCCCAGGAGATTGGGCAACGCCGTCAACGCCGGTTTCACGGCGGTAGCGACGGCTAACGGAGTGCCAGCCGATGGCGGAGGCGGCGCGATTGTTTGCATCACCGCAGACTCCACGCTGCTCACGCCATCATGCACCGCCTCGGGATCGTCCGGCGATAACACCGGCGTCGCCGACACGCCGGCATCCGGCTCAATCGTATAGCTACGCTTCATGGCGCTGGCCGCTTCCTTCAGCTCATCCATCGACGCCTTCAGCTCCGGCGATAACGCCTGCAACTGGCTGGCTTTTTCCACCTTTTTCAGGCTGTCCTGCAATTCCTGCAGCTTCATTTCCTGCGCCAGCTCATTCTGCACCGTCGACGCCAACGAACGCAGCGTGCGAATCCAGCCAGCCACCGTTTTCACCGCGACAGGCAGACGCTCCGGCCCCAAAACCACCAGGCCAAGCACCATTACCAGCAGCAGCTCACCAAATCCGATATCAAACACTACTTACACCTGTTCTTTATTCTGGTTCTTCTCTTCCTTGTCGGCCGGGGACTTCTGGTCCGAAAGAGGTTTAGGGGAGAAATCGGCATCCTGCTGACGGTCTTCAGCCGCAGGCGGTTGAGGTTCATCGCTCATCGCTTTCTTGAACCCCTTGATCGACGCTCCGAGATCGGAACCGATGGTTCGCAATTTGTTGGTACCAAACAACAGCACCACGATGACCGCGATGACTAACAGATTCCAGATACTAATTCCGCCCATACTCTTCTTTGCCTCTTCAATTCAAAAAAGAACCTACAGAACAACCTCACGTCCCTGACGGTCATCATGCGAGATATTCAACGCGCACAGCGCCACCCGATAACCCAGGCGACAATGCCTGCCGCGATCAAACCAGCGGGTACGATATCCGCCTCAACCTGACTGACCAGCAGGAGGGTACCGCTCAACAGCAACGTCGCGCCCACGCCAAGCAGATAGCGGGACTGACCATGGCGAACCCGCTGCACCCTCAACTCCCCGGTCATCTGCTCTACGCTCTGCCGCAGCAGTTTGTGCTGGCGCAGGCCATCATAGAACAGTTCCGGAAGTTCCGGCATTTTCTCGACCCAGAACGGCGCTTTTTCCCTGAAAGCGCGCCACATCGCCGGGAATCCCACTTGGTCTTTCAGCCAGGTTTCGAGAAAAGGTTTAGCGGTTTTCCACAGATCCAGTTGCGGATAAAGCTGGCGTCCCAACCCTTCTATGTACAGCAACGTTTTCTGAAGCAACACTAACTGCGGCTGCACTTCCATATTGAAACGGCGCGCCGTGTTAAAGAGGTTCAATAATACATGACCGAAAGAAATTTCTGCTAACGGCTTTTCAAATATGGGCTCGCAGACCGTCCGGATGGCAAACTCGAACTCTTCCACATTGGTATCCGCCGGTACCCAACCGGAGTCCACATGCAGTTCGGCCACCCGCCGGTAATCACGATTGAAGAACGCGATAAAATTTTCCGCCAGATAGCGTTTATCGTCCTTGTTCAGGGAGCCGACAATCCCACAGTCGATACCGATGTACTGCGGATCTTCCGGATGTTCGTAGCTGATAAAGATGTTGCCGGGGTGCATATCGGCGTGGAAAAAGCTGTCGCGGAACACCTGGGTGAAAAACACCTGGACACCCCGTTCCGCCAGCAACGGCATATTGATGCCATGGCGCTTGAGCGCGTCGACATCCGATACCGGTATGCCATAAATACGCTCCATCACCAGCACCCGTTCGCTGCAATAATCGGGATAGACCTCGGGAATATACAGCATCGGGCTATTTTCGAAATTGCGCCGCAGTTGGATGGCATTGGCGGCTTCCCGCATCAGATTCAGCTCATCCAGCAGGGTTTTCTCGTACTCGCGCACCACTTCACGGGGACGCAACCGACGACCATCGGGCAAGAGAATGGGCAACCAGCCGGCAATGCGGTTCATCAGGCGCATATCCGCCTTGATGACCGGCAGGATATCCGGACGAATCACCTTGATGACGATGTCTTTCCCGGTAGATTTCAGCCGAGCGGTATGAACCTGGGCAATAGAGGCCGACGCCAGCGGTACGATCTCGAAATCGTCAAACCAGTTTTCCAGCCTGTCGCCCATGGCCGACTCGATCTGCTGGCGCGCCAACTTGCCGTCGAAAGGCTGTACCTGATCCTGCAGCAACGCCAATTGATCGGCGATCGCCGGCGAAAACAGATCCCGGCGGGTGGACATCATCTGCCCAAACTTGATCCACACCGGCCCCAATTCCTGAAGCGCCAGACGCAGCCGTTCGCCCAGCGGTTTGTCTTTGTGACGATTGGGGAGCCAGAACAACAAGCGCCGCCACAGGCGTAATGGCCAGGTAAGAGGGATTCGGGGAACCAGTTCATCCAAACCATAGGTCAGCAGCACGCTGAGAATACGGTACAGCCGCAGCAATTCTCCCGGTGTCATTTCGCTCCCTCCAACCGATTCAGACGCTCTGCCAGCGCATCGGTCGCGGCCGACAATGCGACCACTTCATCACCGAACCAGACATGTTCCAGCTTTCCCGGTGCCAGCCGCCACTCTTCGGTCACATTTTCCGACAAAGCCGCTCGCTGCCGACACAGGTTATTCACTAACCCACCCGCCCATCGCTGTGCCAGTTGGCTCATCCCCTCGGCGGCAATATCCCCCAGATAGGGAGCCAGCCATTCCGCCGGGTCGAACTCTGCCAGATCCAACAATGTGATCAGCTGTTGGGCGACCTGAATGTCGCCCTCAAGCACCAGATCGCCGCTACGCATCAACGCGGACAACTGCTGACGATCCCGTAGCCGCATCAGGGCGGACAGCCGTGTTTGCAACAGGCAATCCGTCGCTGACGACCACTGGGTCATCACATCAAGATGATGTTCGGAGAAAATCAGCACCAACGGCGTATCGAGCTCGGCCACTTCAATACGCAACGTTTTTCCGCTCAGACGCTGACGGGCGATCCTCATACTCCGATCGCGAAACAACAGTTGGTTTAGCGCTGTCTCCAGCGCCGCAGTCAACACAGGCAGTATCGGCATGGTATTTCCAACTTAGATGTCCAACTCAGAACTTAAACCCGCGATGCAACGCCACTATCCCATTAGTCAGGTTGAAGTATTCGACATTTTCAAAACCTGCGTCCGCCATCATGCCTTTCAGGGTTTCCTGATCCGGATGCATGCGGATGGACTCGGCCAGATAGCGGTAACTGCCGGCATCGCTGGCAACCATTTCGCCGACACGGGGCAACACATGGAAAGAATAAGCGTCATAGATTTTGCTGAACAACTTGGTGGTAGGTTTAGAAAATTCCAGCACCAACAAACGACCGCCCGGCTTCAGCACCCGGAACATGGAACGCAGCGCCTTGTCTTTATCCGTGACGTTACGCAACCCGAACGCGATGGTAATGCAGTCGAAAAAATTATCCGGAAACGGTAACGCTTCGGCATTGGCCTGCACATAGCTAACGTTACCGACCACGCCTTTGTTGCGCAGTTTCTCGCGCCCCACTTTCAGCATGGAATCGTTGATATCCGCCAGCACCACTTCGCCTTCTTCGCCCACCAGTCGCGAAAATTTCGCAGTCAGGTCGCCGGTGCCGCCAGCCAGATCCAGCACCCGCTGACCACGGCGTATGCCGCTGCATTCGATAGTGAATCGTTTCCAGATACGGTGAATGCCAAACGACATCAGATCGTTCATCAGGTCATACTTCGCCGCTACCGAGTGGAAGACATCCGCCACCATGCCTTCCTTTTCGTCCCTGGCTACCGTGCGAAAGCCGAAATGTGTCGTTTTGTCCGAATCATCTGCCATGTTCTTTGCCTGTTTTCTATCAACGTCGGGAGGAGATTACCTATTAGTGGGTAAGAGTGTAACAAACCCAGACCCAAATCGACCGTCCTTCTTTAGCTTAAAAACACGGGAAGTACCGATACTGAGGCCTGGATCATCAATGCCCCCCTTACTATGTCGCCCACTATGCGCCCCGTTCTTGCACAATATCCGTCTGCGGCAGGGCGTCCGGAACGGTTTCATCCTCCAGCGGCAACATATCGTCCTCCCACTGCGCCGCATTGACCGGGCGTTTGATTTCCACCCCTAGCGTGCGGAAACCTTCCGCCTGGCTGATCAGATTACCCCGGCCCGACACCATCTTTTTCATCGCCTGACGATAACTGCTCTGGGCTTTTTCCAGACTCTGCCCGAGCGTATTCATATCGTCCACAAACAACCTTAGCTTGTCGTACAAGCGGGAAGCGCGTTCAGCAATCAATTGGGCATTGCGGCTCTGTTGTTCATAACGCCACAGATTATTAATGGTTCGTAACGCTACCAGCAAGGTTGTGGGGCTGACCAGCATAATATTATGTTTCAATGCTTCCGTGATCAGTTCAGGTTGACGATCAATAGCGACCAGAAATGCAGGTTCCACCGGAATGAACATCAGCACGTAATCCAGCGAGCGCAAACCGGGCAGTTGTTGATAATCCTTACCGCTCAACAGTCGAATGTGGCCGCGAATAGACGCGATATGTTCATTCAGCGCCGCAGCGCGATCAATATCGCCGACGCCGTTGAAATAGCGCTCGTAGGCCAGCAACGACATTTTGGCGTCGATCACCACATCCTTGCCGTGCGGCAAACGGACAATCACGTCCGGTTGCAAACGAGCGGCGCCGTTCTGGATGCTGACCTGCGTCTCATACTCATACCCTTCCCGCAGCCCGGAGCTTTCCAGCACTCTGCTGAGCACCACTTCGCCCCAGTTGCCTTGCATTTTATTGTCGCCCTTCAGCGCGTTGGTAAGATTGACGGCCTCCTGCGCCATACGCGCGTTGAGCTGTTGCAGATTGCGGATTTCATGAGCCAGCGTATGCCGCTCCTTCGACTCAGCGCCGAAGCTATCCTGTACTTGGCGCCGAAAACCGTCGAGTTGTTCCCGCAACGGGGTCAACAGACGATCCAGACTTTGTCGGTTCTGCTGATCCACCTTTTGTCCGCTCTGCTCGAAAATACGGTTTGCCAGATTTTCGAACTGCGTCGACAACCGCTGTTCGCTGTTAATCAGCAGGCGCTGTTTCTCTTCCGCCGCCAGGCGCGTCTCTTCCAGTCGAATGGTGACTTCACGCAGTTCTGCTTCCTGCGCGCCGTTCACCTCGCGCAACGCCCGCAGTTCCTGATTGAGCTGAACGCACTCCTCACGCAATTCAGTCAGTTGTCGTAATTTTTCCTCACCGGCCGCCTGCTGACTGTAGAGACGACGCAGTTCCTGCTCTTGTTGTTCCAGGCGGCGCTGATCCTGTTGTCTCGCCTGCTGACTATCGTCAAGGCTCCGCCGCAGTTGCTCCTGCGCCTGTTCCTGCAATCGACGTTCAATATCATACTGCGTCCGTTGCTGTTGCCCGCGCAGGCTGGTTATCAGCCATCCCGCCAACAAGCCTGCGATGCCGCTGCCCAGACCATAAAATAAGGCGATATCCACACTGCCTCCCGGTTATTGAGTGCTGACGCCACAGTAAATTCACACTGTATGGATGTCCAGAGTCAGCCACAGAAATCCGTGCAAACACGCCATTTGTTGCTGTAAATGCGAGCCGTTTCCAGAAAATGGGCAGACGACAACGCCGTCATACCTGCCCCATCGTCATCAGGCTGGCGTTGCCTCCAGCCGCGGTAGTATTGATGCTGACCACCCGCTCTTTCAGCAGCCATTCCAGTACGATGTTCGTATCACCGCTCGGCAGCCCCTGCATGCCGATAATCGCGCCGCCGCGTTGCGCCAGCGCCCGACCATACGCCTGCAACGCCGCCGCATCGCCGTGGCACAGCGCTGCGTCGAAACAGACCTCCTCCGCCCGCCAGTCCCGACAAAAATGAATGGCCGACTGCACGCTTTCCGGCAATTTCAGGTAAAGCGCCTGCAATTCGGCCGACTGCGGCCACAACGCCTGACAGCCGACTGCCAGCACCGCCGCCAGCTGGGTCAGCGCATCACCGTCGTTATCCGACAAACACAACACTCGCCCATGCGGCAACAGCCTATAGGTATTGCGCTCCCCCGTCGGGCCGGGCAGCGTCTGAGCGATACCCACCGGCGTCAATTGGTCGTAACGCCGACAACAGTCGAGCAACGCCTCGCGCCGGTTAGCCTGCGCCCAGGCGTCCAGCCCGGATAACGCCTCACGCAGCAGCAAGCCGGCATCGTCCTTCGCGCCTTGCCGCAACAACGAACCGGCGGCGATTTCCGGCGGATACTGCGACAGCAGCCGCCAGAGATAAAGCGGCCCCCCGGCTTTCGGCCCGGTACCCGACAATCCTTCGCCGCCGAAAGGCTGCACACCAACCACCGCACCGACCATATTGCGATTGATGTAAAGATTGCCGACATTCGCGGTTTCCATCACCTGAGTGATCGTGTCGTCGATACGGGTATGCAGCCCCATCGTCAGGCCATACCCCAACGCATTAATCTGCGCCAGCACCTCGCCAAGCCGTTCCCGCGGATAACGCACCACATGCAGCACCGGGCCGAAGACTTCCTGTTGCAGTTCATCCACGCCGGTCAGTTCGATCAGCGTAGGCGCCAAAAAATGGCCGACGGCCAGTTCTTCCGTCGCCGTTGGTCGCGATACCTGATAAATCTTGCGGCCTTTCGCCCGCATGGCCTGGATATGCCGTTCGACCCGGTGTCTGGCATCCGCGTCAATCAGCGGGCCGATATCCGTCGTCAGGCGATCCGGATTGCCGATCCGGCATTCCGCCATCGCGCCCAACAACATGTTCAGGGTGATATCCGCCACATCGTCCTGTACGCACAGCAACCGCAACGCGGAACAGCGTTGCCCCGCGCTATCGAACGCCGATGCGATAACATCCGCTACCACCTGCTGCGTCAGGGCGGACGAATCGACAATCATGGCATTGATGCCGCCGGTTTCGGCAATCAGCGGTATCGGTCGGCCTTGCGGGCCAAGACGTTCGGCCACCGATTGACGCAGTTGCGCGGCCACGGCCGTCGAGCCGGTAAACAACACGCCGCACACCCGCGGATCCCTGACCAACGCAGCCCCCACCGATTCCCCCGGCCCCGGCAACAGTTGCAGTACCCCAGGAGGAATACCCGCCGCCAGCAAAATGTTCACCCCCTGCGCCGCCGTTAGCGGCGTTTGTTCCGCCGGTTTGGCCAGCACACTGTTGCCCGCCGCCAGCGCGGCGGCGACCTGTCCGGTAAAGATTGCCAACGGAAAATTCCATGGGCTGATACAAACCACCGGCCCGAGCGGATAGCAGGTCTGATCATCGAGCAAAATCATCTGCTCCGCGTAATAACGCAGAAAATCAACCGCTTCCCGCACTTCCGCCAGCGCATTCGGCAGCGTCTTTCCCGCTTCCCGCACCAGCAGCGCCATCAGCGCCGCCCGCTGGCTTTCCATGATATCCGCCGCCCGACTCAGCACCACCGCCCGTTCCGTCGCCGGCGTCGAACGCCAGACGGCGAACTGCTCCGTCGCATCGTTTAGTGCCTGTTCAATCTCCCCAGGGCTCGTTTCCCGTACATAACCGACGATATCGCGCCGATCCGCCGGATTACATACCGGTTGCGCTTCCGTCATCGCCATCGGCCCCGCCGCCAGTACCGGCGCCGCCTGCCATGTACTGGCAGCGCTGATCAGCAAGGCGCTGGACAGCGAGGCCAGCACATGTTCGCACGCCAAATCCACACCGAACGCATTGCGCCGCTGGCTGCCGTATAGATGACGCGGCAAGGGGATATGCGGATGCGGCAGGCCGGCCAGTCCTTCCCGTGTCGCCATCGCGTCCACTTCGCTCACCGGATCGGCCGTCAGCACATCCACGGGAATCGCCAGATCGGCGATACGATTGACGAACGACGTGTTGGCGCCGTTTTCCAGCAGACGCCGCACCAAATAGGCCAGCAGCGTTTCATGCGTGCCGACCGGCGCATACACACGACAGGGGCGCCCGAGTGTACCGTCGGACGTTTTCCCCACCACCTGCTCGTACAGCGACTCACCCATGCCATGCAGACACTGAAATTCATACTGACCCGGCGCGTAGTTGCTCCCCGCCAGATGGTAGATGGCGCTCAAGGTATGTGCGTTGTGGGTGGCGAACTGCGGATAGATCAGCGCCGGTTCCGCCAATAACCGACGGGCGCAGGCCAGATAAGCCACATCGGTGTACACCTTGCGGGTATAGACCGGATACCCTTCCAGCCCCTCAACCTGCGCCCGTTTGATTTCGCTGTCCCAGTAAGCGCCTTTGACCAGCCGGACCATCAGCCGCCGTTGGCTGCGCCGTGCCAGATCGATCAACGCATCGAGCACCAGCGGGCAACGTTTTTGATAGGCCTGCACCACAAAACCGATGCCGTTCCACCCCGCCAGTTGGGGTTCAACGCACAGTTTTTCCAGCAAATCGAGCGAGATCTCCAGGCGATCCGCCTCTTCCGCGTCGATATTAATGCCGATGTCATACTGACGCGCCAGCAACACCAGCGACAACAAACGGGGGTACAGCTCCGTCATGACCCGTGCATACTGCGCCCGGCAATAACGGGGATGCAGCGCCGACAACTTGATGGAAATGCCCGGCCCTTCATAAATACCCCGTCCGCCGGATGCGTTGCCGATGGCACGAATCGCCTGTTGGTAGGCGTGCAGATACGCCTGTGCATCCGTGGCGGTCAGGGCGGCTTCGCCAAGCATGTCATAGGAGTAACGAAACCCCATTTCCTCGCGCCGACGGGCATTGGCTAACGCATCACTGATGGTTTCACCGGTCACGAACTGTTCGCCCATCAGGCGCATCGCCAGATCGACGCAGCCCCGAATCAACGGTTCCCCTCCCCGGGCAATCAAACGGCGGAGCGTACCGGGCAAACCGGCCACATCCTGATAAGCCAGCACGTTGCCGGAAATCAGCAGCCCCCAGGCGGTAGCGTTGATAAACAAGGATTTATTCGGCCCGATTCGCGCCCGCCAGTCGCCTTTGACGATCTTGTCGCGAATCAGTACATCGCGGGTGGCGTTGTCCGGAATGCGCAGCAGCGATTCAGCCAGACACATCAAGGCCACGCCTTCCTGCGAAGACAACGAGAACGCCTGCAACAGGTTCTGCACCACGCTGCCATGGCCATGGCGGCGCACGTTACGCAACCCCTCGACCAACCGGCCCGCCAGCACGGCGGTACGATGGCTCAGTTCGGCCGACATGCGCGCCTGTTCGAGCAATATCGGTACCACTTCGGTTTCCGGTCGACGGCCGGCGGCGGTGATGGCGGCGCGGATCGCCGACTGCGGCAGCACGCTTTGCGCGAAGTCCAGAAACGGTTGATGGGTTTTTTCTTCCCGGGATTGGGGCATAATCTCCTCCGCCTCAAGCTGGCCCTGAGCCAGTGATGGTATTTCAGGTGTGTCGGCCCCACTTTCCAGATGCGCAAGATAGCTAAAAATTGCCTGATTAATCAGCCAGTTTGGCGTACATTCGAGCCGTGTCGCCGCAGCGTGCAGACGGTCGCGTGTCGCTTCATCCAGCGTCACGCCCATAGTGATGGTGCCCATATCCACTCCTGTAACAAAGAAAGCAGTATCGGGGGAGACTATGTTGTCGTTCTTGTCGCCTCTTCGCGCAACCTGGTGACGCAGTGCGTATTCGCGTGTTTTTGATTGCTATCCGGCAGGCATACCGTGCTGTTTTCTTTCAGGAAGTATAACTTGTAGCCACCAACTGGGCCTTTTTCTGCGCGGCGTTCCGGTCAGAAACAGGTGCCGCATCACCACGATGGTCATGCGGATAACAATCATAATGGGAGAAATGAATGACGATGATGAGCACACCGATGCTGGTAACATTTCTGGTGTACATCTTCGGGATGGTCCTGATCGGCCTGTTTGCCTACCGCGCCACTGACAATTTCAGCGACTATATCCTGGGCGGCCGCCGCATGGGCAGCATTGTCACCGCCCTGTCCGCCGGCGCTTCCGACATGAGCGGCTGGCTGTTGATGGGCCTGCCGGGCGCCGTGTTTCTGTCGGGGATTTCTGAAAGTTGGATTGCCATCGGCCTGACGCTGGGCGCCTATCTGAACTGGAAATGGGTAGCAGGACGCCTGCGCGTGCACACTGAAGTCAACCATAACGCGTTGACATTACCGGACTATTTCAGCCATCGCTTTGATGATCAAAGCAAACTGCTGCGCGTGATTTCCGCACTGGTGATCCTGGTGTTCTTCACCATTTATTGCGCATCCGGCATCGTAGCGGGCGCCCGGTTGTTTGAAAGTACATTCGGCCTCAGCTACAACACCGCATTGTGGGCCGGCGCCCTCGCGACTATCGCTTACACTTTTATCGGCGGTTATCTGGCCGTCAGCTGGACCGATACCGTCCAGGCCAGCCTGATGATCTTCGCGCTGATTCTGACGCCGGTTATCGTCATCCTCTCCGTCGGCGGCATTGCGCCGTCGCTGAGCGTGATTGAGGCTAAAAACCTGTCCAATTTGGATATGTTCCGCGGGCTGGATCTGGTGGCCATCCTTTCGCTGATGGGCTGGGGTCTGGGTTATTTCGGGCAACCGCACATTCTGGCGCGTTTTATGGCGGCCGACTCGCATCACACCATCCATAACGCCCGCCGCATCAGCATGATCTGGATGGTGCTCTGTCTGGCGGGCGCCGTGACCGTCGGCTTTTTCGGCATCGCCTACTTCACCCAAAACCCGGAACAGGCCGGCAATGTGTCGCAAAACGGCGAGCGCGTCTTTATCGAACTGGCCCGGCTGCTGTTCAACCCGTGGGTCGCCGGCATACTGCTGTCCGCTATTTTAGCGGCGGTGATGAGCACCCTAAGCTGCCAGTTGCTGGTCTGCTCCAGCGCCATCACGGAAGATCTGTACAAACCGTTTTTGCGTAAAAACGCCAGCCAGAAAGAGCTGGTGTGGGTAGGCCGCGGGATGGTGCTGCTGGTATCGTTAGTGGCTATCGCGCTCGCCGCCAATCCGGCCAACCGTGTACTCGGGCTGGTTAGCTATGCCTGGGCCGGCTTTGGCGCCGCATTCGGGCCGGTGATTCTGATTTCGCTGTTGTGGCCGCGCATGACCCGTAACGGCGCGCTGTTCGGTATGCTGGTCGGCGCAGCGACCGTCATCATCTGGAAACAGTACGGTTGGCTGAACCTGTATGAAATCATCCCTGGTTTCCTGTTCGGCTCGGTCACGATCGTGCTGGTTAGCCTGCTGGGACGCACGCCGTCTGCGGCTGTGACCGAGCGCTTCCATCAGGCTGAGCGGGAGTTTAAATCCGCCCCGGCGGATGCCTGATCCCCTGACAAACAGACGGCCCGATGCCTCGGGCCGTATTACTGGTGCGTCACGGTGATGCGGGTTTTTAACGTGTCGTCGCCGTCGCCAAGGCGAATGCGGTTGTTCAGCCGATAGACATCACCGGTGACGTTAATCACCAGCACGCCATCCTGCATATGAATATCCGCGTCGCGGCTATTGGTTTTGAGCACATCGACCGTTTCGCCGCCGTTCGCACTTACCGTATACCGATAGACAGACCCCGCCGGCGCACCGCTATCCAACTGAAGCAAATTCACCGTCACGTTATCTTCAAGCTGGTATTGCCGCACCAAATTGTAATCGTCATCGCCCCAATAGATTGCGTACACAAACATCAGGCCCAGACAAAAAATCATGGCCATCAATAATGGCAACAACAGGCGGGGCATTTTCATCATGTAACGCCTATTCCCTTAATGCTCCATAACAAAACGGGGCGCATATGCGCCCCGTTCAATGATCGTCGAACGACAGTATTAGCCTGCGACCGCGATGCGTTTCATGTCGGTCATGTAGCCGCGCAGTTTCTTACCGACCACTTCGATCGGATGGTTGCGAATGGCTTCATTCACATCGCGCAGCTGCGAGTTATCGATGCCGGCAGCCGCTACCGGCTTGCCCAGATCGCCCGCCTGCAGGCTGCTCATGAATGTCTCTTTCAGCAACGGTACGGCGGCGTTGGCGAACAGGTAGTTGCCGTATTCAGCGGTGTCGGAAATAACCACGTTCATTTCGTACAGACGTTTACGGGCAATGGTGTTCGCAATCAGCGGCAGTTCGTGCAGCGATTCGTAGTAAGCGGATTCTTCGATGATGCCGGCGCTCACCATGGTTTCAAACGCCAGTTCCACGCCGGCTTTCACCATGGCGATCATCAGAACGCCGTGGTCGAAGTATTCCTGTTCAGAAATTTTGCCTTCGAACTGCGGGGCGTTTTCAAACGCCGTCTTGCCGGTTTCTTCACGCCAGGTCAGCAGTTTCACATCGTCGTTGGCCCAGTCGGCCATCATGCCGCCGGAGAACGCGCCGGAGATGATGTCGTCCATGTGTTTCTGGAACAGCGGCGCCATAATGCCTTTCAGCTGTTCAGACAGTGCAAACGCACGCAGTTTGGCCGAGTTGGACAGACGATCCATCATCAGCGTGATGCCGCCTTGTTTCAGCGCCTCGGTGATGGTTTCCCAGCCGAACTGGATCAGTTTTTCCGCATAGGCCGGATCCACGCCGTCAGCCACCAGCTTGTCGAAGCTCAGCAGAGAGCCGGCCTGCAACATACCGCACAGAATGGTCTGCTCGCCCATCAGGTCGGATTTCACTTCGGCCACGAAGGAAGACTCCAGCACACCCGCGCGATGACCGCCGGTAGCGGCCGCCCAGGCTTTGGCGATGGCCATGCCCTCACCTTTCGGATCGTTTTCCGGGTGGACGGCGATCAGGGTCGGCACGCCGAAACCGCGTTTGTATTCTTCACGCACTTCAGTGCCCGGGCACTTCGGCGCCACCATGACGACGGTGATGTCTTTACGGATCTGCTCGCCGACTTCAACGATGTTGAAACCGTGGGAATAACCCAGCGCGGCACCCTGTTTCATCAGCGGCTGAACCGCCTGAACCACGGCGGAGTGCTGTTTGTCCGGCGTCAGGTTGACCACCAAATCAGCCTGCGGGATCAGTTCTTCGTAAGTGCCGACTTTAAAACCGTTTTCGGTCGCTTTGCGCCAGGAGGCGCGTTTTTCGGCAATGGCTTCGGCACGCAGGGCATAAGCGATATCCAGGCCGGAATCACGCATGTTCAACCCCTGGTTCAACCCCTGGGCGCCGCATCCTACGATGACCACTTTTTTACCTTTCAGATAGTTGGCTTCGTCGGCGAACTCATCGCGGCCCATAAAGCGGCATTTGCCCAGTTGCGCCAGCTGCTGACGCAGGTTCAGAGTATTGAAATAATTAGCCATGTGGCGTGCTCCATTAATGTTGTGTCGTGGTTTATCACGTTCGGTATAGACGGCGGCCGTTGCCCCATCAGAATGTCGTCATCATATGACAGGAAATGCATTGCTTAAATTGATATATTAACAACGCAATATTGCAAGAACTGCAACATGAAAACGAGATCGACCAAGCATGGACTTACGGGATCTGAAACTTTTCCTGCATCTGGCGGAGAGCTGCCACTTCGGTCGTACCGCCAAGGCGATGCACATCAGCCCATCCACCCTTTCACGCCAGATCCAGCGGCTGGAGGAGGATCTCGGGCAAACGCTGTTCCGGCGGGATAACCGTACCGTCAGCCTGACCGACGCCGGCGAGCAGGTTAAACTTTTCGCCCAGCAGACGCTGCTGCACTACCAGCAATTGCGCTTACAGCTTCAGCAACAGGGGGCGTCGCTCAGCGGCGAACTGCGGCTGTTCTGCTCCGTCACCGCCGCCTATAGCCACCTGCCGCCGATACTGGACAGGTTTCGGGCGCAGCACCCGCTGGTGGAAATCAAGCTCACCACCGGCGACGCCGCCGATGCGGTGGATAAAGTACAGTCCAACGACGCGGATCTCGGCATCGCCGGTCATCCAGAGATATTGCCCGGTAGCGTGGACTTCATGCCTATCGGCGAAATACCGCTGGCGTTGATCATACCCGCGCTGCCCTGCCCGGTGCAGACTCAGGCGTTACAGCCCCATCCCGATTGGTCGCAGATCCCGTTCATCCTGCCGGAGCACGGCCCGGTGCGCAAACGGGTCGATGTGTGGTTCCGCCGTCAACACATCACCAACCCGCCCATTTACGCCACTGTTTCCGGCCACGAAGCCATGGTTTCGATGGTGGCGCTGGGATGCGGCATCGCACTCATCCCTGACGTAGTGCTTGAAAACAGTCCTGAACCCGTGCGTAATCGTGTCTCGGTAATGGAAGAACAGGTCATGGAACCCCTGGAATTAGGCGTCTGCGTACAAAAGAAGCGCCTTGGCGAGCCTTTGATTGCCGCATTCTGGGAAACCTTACAGGAACAATAATGAAACTATTGCTTGCCGTAATCCTTCTGCCTCTGGCTTTGAGTTGCAGCACATTTTCAGCATTGGCGGCCAGCTTTCCCTGCCAACAGGCCGCATCAACGCAGGAAAAATTGATCTGTCAGAACCCGACGCTTAGCCAGATGGACGATGAACTGGCGAAAGAGTGGCAGAAATCACGCGCGCTTCTGACGGATAACCCCCAACGCGCCGCGCAAGACAAAAACCTGACGCTATTTCAGCGCGGTTGGCTCACCAGCCGCAGCGCTTGTCGTAACGAGGAGTGCCTGCATCAGAGCTACCAACAGCAAATCGCTCGTCTGCGTTACCTGAACGACATCACCCAGCATACGCTGCCGGCTCCCATCGTCAGGCCGCGCCGTAGCGCTTGTTTCGACGGTGACTACAGCTACGAATACTATCTACAGCTTTCCGATCAGGAATACGCGGAACTGAGCGACTACTTCAAGGAAATGTACGACCAGAAAGCGCCTTACCATTTGGCCAACCTGACGCTCAAGAACGACGACGGCGACATCGACGGCAATGGTTCGATTGCCTTTCGTTATGCCGACAAGCTGGATGACTTTACGTTAACCGCACGCCAAATGAGCGACACGCAGGCGATCGGACAGACAGAGGGCAGTTTCGGCGGGCAGAAAAAAGTGTTGCTGACTTGCGTTGATAACCGGCAGCTGCAAATCACGGTTTTCGACGCTGCCGGTGAAAGTTATCTGTTTGATTATCTGATGGCGCCGGCCAAGTAATCTCAGCGGCTGAACCACTTCTCATCCAAAAAGGCAGGACCGATATTTTCCGATTCTGCCGCCCTCTTCAGCGTTTCAATCTTCATCAGATAGTGATAGAGCGGCTCCAACTGGGTGAAACCGCGTCCCAGCGTCGAAATCAATGCGTCGCTGAATAGCGCATCCCTGTCCTGACGGGTCGTCATCGCCGCGAACGACTTACGGTTGTACCAGGTCGCCAGCGCCGGATCCTGCTCTTTGACCAGCGGACGCTTGTAACTTTCCCCGACCAGCGCAAACTCCCGCCCCAGACAACTCGCTATGTCGAGAAAGCCCTGCGGGTTATCCCGCAACGTCTGCCGGAACAGCTCCATGGTGGTGCGGCTGGCGCTGTAATAGCCGAGGCCGTAGCTCCAGTCAGTCGGCGTTAACTCAAAAAAAGTAGACCGGCGCATCCGTCCAGTCTTTGTGGGTACGCTTGAAGGTAAACCACATTTTGTCGCGATAGCGGGATTTATCGTGGGAAAAGCGGGTGTCGCGATGAATGCGGGACAGGGTTTTCCCTACCGCCGGGCGGGTTTCAAAATGATCGTCAATTTGCAGCATGGTGATACCCAGCGCCGCCACCAGCCCGCGAAACGGCGACAGCAACACCGATTCATACTCCGAACGGTGCTCCTCGAACCATGCTTTGTTGTCCTGCTGACGCACCTGTTGCAAAAACGTCAGCGTCTGCGGCGAGAAACCGTGAAACACATCAGCCATGACACCACTCCCATCAAAAATCGTTCCGATCGATATCGTTGCTAACCATACCGTTCAAACAATAACGCGCCAGACGGCATATCACCATCTGGCGCGTTATGTTTTCGTCGACCCATGTCTGCCGATTAAACCGCCGCAAGCGGAACAATCGCAGGAGTGAAGCGCCCCCGACATGAGCGCCTCGGCGGCCGTTTATCCTTTCAGAAAGAAACGGAACGCCGGGTTCTGGGTTTCATCGTGGCACTCGTAACCCAGCGCCTGCAGATGCTGCTCAAACTCCGGTTCGCGTTCCGCCAGCTCGAAGGCGGCCAGCACGCGGCCGAAATCGGTACCGTGGCTGCGGTAATGGAACAGGGTAATGTTCCAGCGCGTGCCTAATGTATTGAGAAACTTAAGCAATGCACCCGGCGATTCCGGAAATTCAAAGCTGTAAAGCCGCTCGCGCAACGGCTTTGAGGGACGCCCTCCCACCATGTAGCGCACATGCAGCTTGGCCATTTCGTCGTCGGACAGGTCGACCACCTGATAGCCGTCGCGCTGCAATTCCGTGAGAATCTCCTGACGCTCGCTATTGCCGCGCGTCAGCCTCACGCCGACAAAAATGCAGGCATGGTCGGCATCGGCGTAACGGTAATTGAATTCCGTCACCGAACGGCCGCCCAGCAGCTGACAAAAATTCAGGAAGCTGCCTTTCTGCTCAGGGATCGTCACCGCCATCAGCGCTTCACGCTGCTCGCCCAGTTCGCACCGTTCGGACACATAGCGCAAACCATGGAAGTTCACGTTGGCGCCGGACAGAATATGCGCCAACCGTTCGCCCTGAATGCCATGCTGCTGGATATACTTCTTCATACCCGCCAGCGCCAGCGCACCGGACGGCTCGGCGATCGCGCGGACATCCTCGAACAGATCCTTCACCGCCGCGCAGATGGCGTCGCTGTCCACCGTGATCACATCGTCCAGATACTCGCGACACAGACGGAAGGTTTCGTTGCCGATGCGCTTGACCGCCACGCCTTCGGCAAACAGCCCCACGCGCGGCAAATCCACCGGCTGGCCGGCATCCAGCGCCGCCCGCAGGCAGGCGGAATCCTCCGCCTCGACGCCGATCACCTGGATCTGCGGCATCAACTGCTTGATCAGCACCGCCACGCCCGCCGCCAGACCGCCGCCGCCTACCGGCACGAATACGCGATCCAGATGGGCGTCCTGCTGCAGCAGCTCCATCGCCAGCGTTCCCTGGCCGGCAATCACCGCCGGGTGGTCAAACGGCGGCACGAAGGTCATGTGTTGCTGTTGCGATAGCTCAATCGCCTTGGCTTTCGCCTCATCGAAATTGTTGCCATGCAACAGCACCTCGCCGCCAAAGTCGCGTACTGCGTCGACCTTGATATCCGCCGTCGCCACCGGCATCACGATCAGCGCCCGGATCCCCAGGCGACTGGCGGAAAGCGCCACGCCCTGAGCGTGGTTGCCGGCCGATGCCGTCACCACGCCATGCGATTTCTGTTCGTCGCTCAGACCCGACATCATGGCGTATGCGCCACGCAGCTTGAAGCTGTGCACCGCCTGACGATCCTCGCGCTTGACCAGAATGACGTTGCCCAGCCGGGAAGACAGCTTGTCCATCTTTTCCAGCGGCGTCACCTGAGCGACCTCATATACCGGCGAGCGGAGCACCGCTCGCAGATATTCCGCGCCGCCGGGTTCGGCGGGCAACGGTTGTGAAACGGCCATAGCGATTAGCCTCCCAGCTTGCTTTTATCGCGTACCGCGCCCTTGTCGGCGCTGGTAGCCAGGCTGGCGTAAGCGCGCAGCGCAAAAGACACCTGACGGTTACGGTTTTTCGGCGTCCAGGCAGCATCACCGCGCGCCAGTTCTTGCTCGCGGCGTTGAGCCAATTCGTCGTCGCTCACTTCCAGCGCAATACCGCGTTTGGGAATATCGATAGCAATCATGTCACCGTTCTGCACCAGACCGATAGTGCCGCCATTGGCCGCTTCCGGCGATGCATGACCAATCGACAGACCGGACGTGCCGCCGGAGAAACGGCCATCGGTGATCAGCGCACAGGCTTTACCCAATCCCATGGACTTGAGGAAACTGGTGGGATAGAGCATTTCCTGCATGCCCGGCCCGCCTTTCGGGCCTTCGTAGCGAATCACCACCACATCGCCCGCCACCACTTTACCGCCTAGGATCGCTTCTACCGCGTCATCCTGCGATTCGTACACTTTGGCCGGGCCGCGGAATACCAGGCTGCCTTCGTCGACGCCTGCGGTTTTCACAATACAGCCATCCTGAGCCAGATTGCCGTACAGCACCGCCAGACCGCCGTCCTGGCTGTAGGCGTGCTCACGGGAGCGAATACAACCTTCCTGACGATCAGTATCCAGCGAATCCCAGCGGCAATCCTGCGAGAACGCCTGCGTGGTACGGATACCGGCAGGGCCGGCGGCGTACATGTTCTTCACCGCCTCATCTTGCGTCTGCATGATGTCGTAGGCCGAGAGGGTTTCCGGCAGCGTCAGCCCCAGTACGTTCTTCACCTCCCGGTTGAGCAACCCGGCGCGATCCAGTTCGCCCAGAATCCCGACCACGCCGCCGGCGCGGTGTACGTCTTCCATGTGATATTTCTGGGTGCTGGGCGCCACCTTGCACAGATGCGGCACCTTGCGCGACAGACGGTCGATATCGGACATGCTGAAATCCACCTCGCCTTCCTGCGCCGCCGCCAGCAGATGCAGTACGGTATTGGTGGAGCCGCCCATCGCGATATCCAGCGTCATGGCGTTTTCAAACGCGGCCTTGCAGGCGATGTTGCGCGGCAGCACGCCGGCGTCATCCTGTTCGTAGTACCGTTTGGCCAGGCCCACGATACGTTCGCCCGCATTAAGGAACAGCTGTTTGCGGTCAGCATGGGTCGCCAGCAGCGAGCCGTTGCCCGGCTGAGACAAACCCAGCGCTTCCGTCAGGCAGTTCATGGAGTTGGCGGTAAACATCCCGGAGCAGGAGCCGCAAGTCGGGCAGGCGGAGCGTTCAATCTGCGCGCTGTCGTCATCACTCACTTTCGGGTTGGCGCCCTGAATCATGGCATCGATCAGATCCAGCTTGATGATCTTATCGGAGAGTTTGGTTTTTCCCGCTTCCATCGGCCCGCCGGAAACGAAGATGGCAGGGATATTCAGACGCAGCGCCGCCATCAGCATCCCCGGCGTGATCTTGTCGCAGTTGGAGATACACACCATGGCGTCGGCACAGTGGGCATTGACCATGTATTCGACGGAATCGGCAATCAGTTCGCGGGAAGGCAGAGAATAGAGCATACCGCCGTGGCCCATGGCGATACCGTCATCCACCGCGATGGTATTGAACTCTTTGGCGACACCGCCGGCAGCTTCAATCTGCTCGGCGACCAGTTTGCCCAGATCGCGCAAATGAACGTGTCCGGGTACGAATTGAGTGAACGAATTCACAACAGCGATGATGGGCTTGCCAAAATCGGCGTCGGTCATCCCTGTGGCGCGCCACAGGGCTCGCGCTCCAGCCATATTACGACCATGCGTGGTGGTGGCTGAACGGTACTTAGGCATACTCTGATTACTCCAGTGTGAACAGATAACCGGTGACGGAACGGGCCACCGGCAAAAAAGTGTCAACGTATAACAGTGATTACGGGTTTACCGGATCCAGCCAACCCCATTTGTCTTCGGTCTCGCCGTTGAACAGGCCGAAGAACGCCTGCTGCAATTGTTTAGTGACCGGGCCGCATCTGCCGATACCGACTTGAATGCCGTCCACACTGCGTACCGGCGTGATCTCCGCCGCCGTGCCGGACATAAACACTTCGTCCGCCAGATAGAGCGATTCGCGCGACAACACCTGTTCACGGATTTCGAAGCCTTTGTCCTTCGCCAGCTTGATAATGGCGTCGCGGGTGATCCCCGGCAGGGCGGAGGACGTGAACGGCGGCGTGAAGAGGATGCCGTCTTTTACCTCGAACAGGTTTTCGCCCGCGCCTTCTGAAACGTAACCGTTCACATCCAGCGCGATACCTTCCTGATAGCCATGACGACGCGCTTCACTGCCGACCAGCAGGGAGGACAGGTAATTGCCGCCTGCTTTAGCTGCCGTAGGAATGGTATTGGCCGCGGCACGATTCCAGGATGACACCATCGCATCTATCCCCTGATCCAGCGCTTCTTCTCCCAGATAGGCGCCCCACGGAAACGCCGCGATGATGACGTCGGTCTTGTAGCCAGCCGGCGGATTCACGCCCATACCCACATCGCCGACAAAGACCAGCGGACGGATATAGGCACTGGACAGATTATTTTTGCGCAGCGTTTCGCGACAGGCCTCCATCAGTTCATCAACACTGTAGGAGATCGGCATGCGATAAATCTTGGCCGAATCATGCAGACGCTGCATGTGCTCGCTGTGACGGAATACCACCGGCCCACGGTGGGAACTGTAACAACGAACCCCCTCGAACACGGAAGTCCCGTAATGTAGCGCGTGGGACATCACATGAACCTTGGCCTCAGCCCAGGGAACCATTTCACCATTGAACCAGATATAGTCAGCTTTCTTCGTCATTTCTTATTTTCCTTACCGATGCCTTCAGGCACGTATCTGTTGTGATGTAAGCGGTTGAATCTCGACACAGGCGATATCCAATAATTTGCTTAATTGCGTTGACAATAAATCCACCGGTCTGTGGCTGGCAACGGTCATTTCAATCTGAATCTGGTCGCTGCTGGTTTCCTGCGTCATGTTCATCGCGCAGATCTGAAACCCGCGATGACGTGTAATACGCAGCACGCGCTCCAGCACTTCCGGGCGGAAACGCGCCTGAATCGACAATTGATGATGGGTCATGATGTGTTCTCCAGCCATTATTCTGTTTTATCCAACATGGTTTCATTACCGGCGCCGGGCGGCACCAGCGGCCAGACATTCTCATACTCGTCGATGGAAACATGCAGCAGGTATGGCCCTTCGCTGTGAAGCAACGTATCCAGGGCGGAATCAATCTGGTCTTTGCGGGTGATGTTCTGGCCGGGGATGCCGAAGGCGCTGGCCAGAGTCAGAAAATCAGGGTTATCGGAAAGGTTGGTTTCACTATAGCGCTCATCGAAAAATAGCTGCTGCCATTGTCGAACCATGCCCAGACGCTGGTTGTCCAACAGAACGATTTTGAGCGGCAGACGTTTTCGCTTGATGGTGCCGAGCTCCTGCACATTCATCATGAAAGAGCCATCGCCGGAGATGCAGATCACCATATCATCCGGGCGGGCCACCTGCGCCCCCACTGCGGCCGGTACCCCGAAGCCCATCGTTCCGAGACCGCTGGATGTAATGAAATTTTCCGGCCGGGTGAATCGCATATGTTGGGCCGCCCACATCTGATGCTGGCCGACATCGGTCGTGATGACCGTTTCCGCCGGCATTTTTTCCGCCAGCGTTTTCAGCAGCGCCGGCGCGTAGATAGCCTCGCCTGGGTGATCGTAACGCCAGACATATTCCGCCTTCATCATCGCCGCCTGCTGACGCCAGTCGGCAATCGATAATGACTGCGCCAGCGCGGGCAATAACTGATTGAGATCGCCGCGCAGAGCAATGTGCGCCTGCCGCAGTTTATTCAGCTCGGCCGGATCGATATCCATATGGATGACTCTGGCATGAGGGGCAAAGGCGCTGAGCTTACCCGTTACCCGATCGTCGAAACGCGCTCCCACGGCGAGGAGCAGATCGCACTCCTGCACCATCAGGTTGGCCGCTTGCGTGCCATGCATACCGATCATGCCCAGATTATAGGGGTACGCGCTTTCAACAGCCCCGAGCCCCTTCAGCGTCGAAACAGCGGGAATGCCGGTGATCTCAATGAAAGAGCGCAGTGCGGGCACCGCCTGCGCTATACCGACGCCGCCACCGACATACAGCACTGGCTTCTTTGCCTGTGCCAGCATGGCCCGCGCTTCCGCAACCTGCGCCGCTGGAAAGGCCGTCGTATCATCCACCGACATAAAGCAGGGGGTAAAATCACTTTCCGTCAGTTGGATATCTTTAGGAATATCAATCAACACCGGCCCTGGGCGACCGCTACGTGCGACGGCAAAGGCCTCCGCCATGATTTCCGGCAACTCGTCAACGGATTCCACCAGAAAGCTGTGTTTGGTGCAGGCCAGAGAAAGCCCAAGCACGTCGATTTCCTGAAATGCATCGGTACCGATCAGTGCAGACCCAACCTGCCCGGTAATAGCGACAATCGGCACAGAATCCAACAGCGCGTCCGCCAAACCGGTGATCAGGTTGGTTGCACCCGGGCCGGAGGTGGCGATGCATACGCCGACCTTGCCCGTCGCGCGCGCATAACCAATGGCCGCCATCGCCGCGCCCTGTTCATGGCGGCACAACAAGTGCTCGACACCGCCGTCATACAACGCATCATAGACCGGCATAATCGCGCCGCCAGGATAGCCGAAAACGGTATCCACTCCTTGCGCCCGCAGCGCCTGAACTACCCATTGAGCACCATTCATTGTTATTTCTCCGACGCCTGTCGGGAAAAACAGAATTTTCTACTGCCGGACATTCTCTGCTCCCTTGTTGGATTCCTGGCCCATAAAAAAACCCCCGACCTTGCGGTGCGGGGGTTTTCTTGAATTCGGCCTTGATTTCTAAGCCATTCGTCGTCCAAGTGCAGCCCCGCACGGTGGGATAATAATCACCACCACGCTAATCACAATTAGGCTAATCACTAGGTTGAGGGCTTTCATTTAAGTTGTGTGTTGTTTGCTTGCTGAACGAATGCTTACAGAGGTACCACAGTCACGCCGACAAAAACAACTTTTTTTTCTCTCAATATTCGCGTATTCGAGCGATGACTCATCATAAACGACTTATTATTCATGCAATAAGGCTCATCAGGTGATGATGCATCAATGTCACCGGCAAGACCGAATTCTCGCCGTCTGTTGTGTCAGGCATTCATCACGCCCGTGTCTGGAAGCAGCAACACAGTTATTTTCCCTATTGCATAAACACGAAACCATTCCTCCATATCGCCTCGCACTTTCTCGCATGCCTCAATGCCGACAGAAAAACCTTTGGGCATGATGCCGAGGTAAATCAAAGGAGCGAATTATGACATTGGCGGTGACTTATACCCGGGCCACCTTGGGGATGCAGGCTCCCGAGGTTTCTATCGAAGTGCATATCAGCAACGGGTTGCCCGCATTGACGCTGGTCGGATTACCTGAAACCACCGTCAAGGAAGCTCGCGACCGGGTACGCAGCGCGTTGATCAACTGTGGTTTTACTTTTCCTGCCAAGCGCATCACCGTGAATCTCGCGCCGGCAGATTTGCCCAAGGAGGGCGGACGTTACGATCTGCCCATCGCCATCGCCATTCTGGCTGCGTCCGAGCAGATCCCGGGGGAAAAGCTCAATCAATTCGAATTTCTTGGCGAATTGGGGCTCTCCGGCAGCCTACGGGGCGTCAACGGCGCAATTCCTGCCGCACTGGAAGCCCATAAAGCCGGCCGTAGGCTGATTCTTCCTGACGATAACACGCTGGAAATGGCTCTGGTGCCATACGGCGAGACCCAGATGGCTAATCACTTGCTGCAGGTTTGCGCTTTTTTGCAGGGAAAAGCGGCTTTATTAAGTAGCGCCGATATCACGCCGATGACACCTGACAGCGAAGCTGTCCCCGATTTGAAAGACATCATCGGCCAGGAGCAAGCGAAACGAGCACTGGAGATTGCAGCTGCCGGCAGCCACAATCTTTTGCTGCTCGGCCCGCCTGGTACCGGAAAAACCATGCTTGCCAGCCGATTGCCGGGATTGATGCCGCAGCTCGATGATGATGAAGCCCTGGAAAGCGCAGCAATCAATAGTTTGCTTAATATCAACACGTCCCTATTAAAATGGCGCTGCCGGCCTTTTCGCTCGCCTCACCACACCGCCTCCATGACTGCGCTGGTTGGAGGCGGCACAATTCCCAAACCGGGGGAAATCTCTCTGGCACATAACGGAGTGCTGTTTCTGGATGAGCTGCCGGAGTTTGAACGGCGAGTACTGGATTCATTAAGAGAACCACTGGAGTCAGGTGAAATCATTATTTCACGAGCTCGGGCAAAAATTTGCTATCCAGCACGTTTTCAACTGGTCGCCGCAATGAATCCAAGCCCCTCAGGACACTATCAGGGGCTCCACAACCGGGTTCCTGCTCAGCAGGTTCTTCGTTATCTCAACCGGTTATCCGGTCCTTTTCTGGATCGATTCGATATCTCAATCGAAGTGCCTTTGTTACCACCGGGTCTGCTACGTCAGCAATCCAACAAAGGGGAAAGCAGTGCAACAATAAGGCAGAGAGTGCTGGCTGCACGCCAGCGGCAAGTGGTACGGTGCGGGAAAATTAATGCGTTGATGAAACCAGACGATATTGAACACCACTGTCGGCTGGAGAATGCCGACGCTGTCTATCTGGAAGAAGCAATGACCAAACTCGGATTATCAGTGAGAGCCTGGCATCGAATATTGAAAGTATCGCGCACCATTGCAGATTTGGCTGACGAAGACAGCATCAACCGCCAGCATCTGGCCGAGGCGCTGAGTTATCGCTGTATGGATCGCTTACTGATACGGCTACATAAGAATCTGGCATGATGACTTGCCCACATCAATTATTATGGGCCGAAAACAAAAATGGGGCTATTGCCCCATTTTTGTTAATCGTCACTTTCGGTGAACTCTTCAACCGTATCCATTTGCGGTTTACCGCCAGACAACGTATGGAAACGCTTAGGGCGACGAATACGTTCGACATACTTCGCCCAGATCCTTTCCAGCTCCGTCTCCGCCTTACGCTCACCACGGCACACGGCCACAAACTGAAGCTCTTCTGCTGTCACTGGTTGACGTTTGCCCGAATCGAGTTCGTTAAACGCATGACCATGGCGTTCCAGCAATTGGGCTTCCTTAATCGTAAAATCACCGTGTCGGGAAAATCCTCGTGGATAGAACTTGTTATCAAAAAAACGACTGGTTGTAGAGAAGCTTTCCGCCATCTTACACGCTCCTAATTCTCATATGGTCGTGCCGTTTATGGCGCGGAGTATTAGATAGGCTTGACTTTCTGTAAAACAAAACATTTAAATCATGACGACAAATTTTTTCGGAGGAGAATATGGATACCGACTTACTGAAAACCTTTCTGGAAGTCAGCAAGACCCGGCACTTCGGGCGAGCGGCTGAATCACTCTATCTGACACAGTCGGCTGTCAGTTTCCGTATCCGGCAACTGGAGAATCAATTAGGGGCTAATCTGTTTACACGGCACCGTAATAATATTCAATTGACGCCAGCAGGAGAGCGCCTGTTACCTTACGCTGAGAGCCTCATTGATACTTGGCAAATAGCCAAGAGGGAAGTTGCTCGTTCCCAACAACATAGTCAGCTTTCAATCGGTGCTACTGCATCATTATGGGAAGCATTTCTTACCAGCTGGCTGAACGCTCTCTATCAGCAGCGTCCTCTCCTCCAATTGGAGGCCAGAATCGCATTACGGCAGACTCTCGTAAAACAATTACACGAGAGACAGCTCGACCTTCTGATCACGACAGAACCACCCAAAATGGATGAATTAGGCAGCCAACTATTGGGGTCTTTTTCATTATCATTATTTACTACCAGACATAATGAGAAAATAGAAAATGCACCTTACATAAAACTCGAATGGGGCGCGGATTTCCATCAACAGGAAAGCCGGTGGTTATCCGGCGGACAAACCTCAATCCTGACCACAACATCAGCGCAATTAGCCCGACAATTATTAGCCACAATAGGAGGATGTGCATTTTTGCCTAGCCATTGGGAGCAAAAATATTCTGACCTCAAGCCTTTAGAGGATTTTGAATTACTGGAAAGGCCATTTTATGCCGTATGGCTTGAAAATGGGGATCAGCAAGAGCTCATCTGCCAACTCTTAAAAACACCAATACACGTAACGGATTAAGGCACGAATAATTACCAGCGTAGTCCCACCGGTTTTCAGTACGACCGCTATAAAGCAGTCTCCAGCTAGTTTTTACTTCACCTAAATAGCTTCGCCAAATAGTAGATCACTTGGAGGGAACTCAGCCCGGATTGTGCGATCTGATCAATCGCCAAACATCACAAATCACCAACCGGACTGAGCGATGCCGATCATAGCAGCAATCCCTGATGAAGAACGACAACTGATGTGCAAAGAAGCCCAAACAAACACGCGATAAAAAATTATGCCAGACGACTCATTGCCATACTGATGTTGCATCGGGGAATGACCGTCACCGACGTCGCCAGACTGCTTTGTGCTGCGCGTTCATCCG
>NZ_CM001857.1:4348138-4349767 GCF_000400505.1 Musicola paradisiaca NCPPB 2511
TACGGGGCGAGTCTCTTACGCCAGTGGCAACAGCAAGAATTCTGATTTATTTATCAATCTGTTAGAAGCATTACGACGCACATACCGGCGAGCCAAAACCATTACGTTGGTGGTTGATAACTACATCATCCATAAAAGCCGCAAAGTGGAGCGCTGGCTGGAGGAGAACAGGAAGTTCCGGCTGCTGTTTCTGCCGACCTATTCGCCGTGGCTGAATCCGATAGAGCGACTGTGGCTATCGTTACACGAAACAATAACGCGAAACCATCAGTGCCGGTACCTGTGGCAGTTACTGAAACAGGTAACGCAATTTATGAATGCAGCTTCACCATTTCCCGGCAACCAACCTGGCCTGGCTAAAGTGGAGCGGTAATATGAGAAGCTATTTAGATAACTAGCGGCACATCGCCAAGTGAGCTATGCGGGCGTTCCTCGTGATATAACGCACGCTAGTTTTCTGGTTAGCGCACGGACTGCTGACAGTATTCGGAACAAATATATATCGAGTATTTCTGCTCGCAGTATTTTTTAAATCGCTCAATAAACCCGTTCTGCACCGGGTTGCCGGCTGAATAAAAGCCGTGACGTTCTGCCCATTCAGCTAATACTGCAGTAGTACGTTCCGGCCCATTATCACTTCGTATAATAGCTGAATAACTTCTTTTTGCACTTAATACAAACAACACAATGAACGGGTATATTCAGTTCAACCTCAAGTGCCAGTGCTTCCCGATTAAAATCATCGACTATGTTAAATAACCTGAATCGCTGTTCGTCCATCAAAGCATTACTCATAGCATCCACCGACCAGCAGTAATTCAGTTTATGAGAAATGACACAAGGTTATGAATACAGATTAGGTAAGCATTTTTCTCCATTTTATTGAGAAAAATATTTATATTTCCAATAACTTGAGAATATCTAACTAATTAATATCACACTATTATCTTTTAATTTTTTTATAGCAGATCTTATATTTTATAGAAACAAGGGTTTAACTTTTGGAAATAATATCCAGATGATATTTCAGACGAAAAAAAACCCTTCACTAACGTGAAGGGTTTGAATTTGGCAGGGGCGGAGAGGCTCGAACTCCCAACACCCGGTTTTGGAGACCGGTGCTCTACCAATTGAACTACGCCCCTAAAATAGGGTGGCGGTGCGGACGGGACTCGAACCCGCGACCCCCGGCGTGACAGGCCGGTATTCTAACCGACTGAACTACCGCACCACCGATTCTGTCTGTTATCAGAGGAGTCAATCTGATAACCCGGTGTATTACACCTTTAAATCAAAGCCTGGCAGTTCCCTACTCTCACATGGGGAGACCCCACACTACCATCGGCGCTACGGCGTTTCACTTCTGAGTTCGGCATGGGGTCAGGTGGGACCACCGCGCTATCGCCGCCAGGCATATTCTGTCCGTCAACTCGCCTACCAGCCAGTCAACGCTATCCGGAACAAGCTACTCTCTCTCCAAAACACCTTCGGTGTTGTAAGGTTAAGCCTCTCAGGTCATTAGTACTGGTTAGCTCAACGCATCGCTGCGCTTACACACCCAGCCTATCAACGTCCTCGTCTCGAACGCCCTTTCTGTGGACTCAAAGTCCAAGGGAGAACTCATCTCGG
>NZ_CM001857.1:4349867-4522404 GCF_000400505.1 Musicola paradisiaca NCPPB 2511
GACATTACTCACCCGTCCGCCGCTCGCCGGCGGGGAAGCAAGCTTCCCCCCGCTGCCGCTCGACTTGCATGTGTTAGGCCTGCCGCCAGCGTTCAATCTGAGCCATGATCAAACTCTTCAATTTAAAGTTTGATTTGCTTCTGCTCGAGAAGCGGTGCTCAAAGAATTTACTGTTGTTAGTTCGTAATGAATTAACTGTTGTTCACTCTTCAAGACTTTCAGTTCTTTCGTTCCGAAGTGTCCTGCGAGTGCCCACACAGATTGTCTGATTAATTGTTAAAGAGCAGTGCGACGTTTCTCAGTCGCGGGTCGAACATGTTATTTCAACCCTTAAAAATGTCAAGCGATACATGCTTGATACTTTACTAAAACTTCCAACGAAATTCACCGTTTCCGTCTCAGTGGTGGCGCATTATAAGGACTTATTTGAGCCTGACAAGCACTAAATTTAAAAACAAACTCATTTGCCTAATATTTGCTCGTCAACCTGTAAAAGCGGCAATTTTTCCAGCAAATGAAACCCATAACGCTGTAATACTGGCCACAGCGTTGCGACTTTTGGCGTGATCGCCAGGCAATACACCAGATTTTTTTCCTTCGATAGAAAAGGATTTTCCAAATGTTTCACCAGCCACGCCGTGCGTCGGGCAATGGCGGCACCTGAATCAACCAACCGTGTCCCCTCCGGCAAAGCCTGCTGCAGTTCATTCGCTAATAATGGAAAATGCGTACATCCCAACACAACCGTATCGGGCGGTTCCGGCAATTTCAGCCAAGGCTTGAGGATTTTCCTCAGTGCATCGATAGGCACCTCGTCACCTTGTAACTTGGCCTCGCCCCACTCCACCAACTCCGACGATCCCAAAGATAGAATCGTACAATCATGGGCGAATCGTGAAATCAATTCGTGGGTATACGGACGTTGCACCGTCGCGCGCGTCGCCAATAAACCAACAACGCCGTTACGGGTCAGTTTTGCCGCGGGTTTGATCGCGGGAACGACGCCCACGACCGGGAAGTTGAAGCGCGCCCTCAATGCTGGCAGGGAAATCGTACTAGCAGTATTGCAAGCGATAACGACTGCTGACAAAGGATGCTGTTTTTCAACTGCGTCAACGATCGAGACCACACGCTCAATGATAAATTGCTCCGGCTTTTCCCCATAAGGAAACGCCTCATTATCGAACGTGTAGATATAATGCAAATCCGGCAACAATTTGCGGATTTCTTCATAAACGGATAGACCGCCCACACCGGAATCAAAAATCAGTACGGAGGGGCGGGCAGGTAAATCAGAAACTATAGCTTCCGGTGAGATAATATTCTCGACCTGCGGTTCGGTAGCCATACACTGTCTCATAATTCTTATCGAACAGGTTGGCGATTCTACCACGAACTGTCAGGTGAGAGGTGACTGGATATGACACCGCCAGATCCCAAACGCTAACACCACCCAGCTTCATCGTTTCAAAGGTATTAAAATCCTGATCGGTACGATCACCCAGATAGTGATAAGTCACCGTCCAATCCAAGGGCTCCCAGCGCCAATCCAAATCATATTTAAACTGCTGGCGGGCTCTTCTTGTCAGGCGTTCATTCGTTTCCGCATTTCTGGCATCGATATAGTCGTAGGACAATTTATGTGCAACAGGCCCTGTATCAAACGACGCAGTGGTTTCAATCCCTTTAATGAGCGCTTTACCAATGTTGAAATACCGACTGTTGACGCTGTCGTACTGAATCAGGTTGTCCACGTCATTACGATAAGCGGACACATGCCAGTTGACCGCTCCGGTCAGGCCTTCAATTCCACCTTCCAGCTGTTTGCTTTCCTCCGGCTTCAGGTTGGCATTACCGATGGAGCCATATAATTGCCCAAGATTAGGTGACTTATATGCGGTGCCGTAAGACGCCAACAGCCTATATCCTTGAGTGAACTCCCACGCAGTCCCGGTTTGCCAGGTAGAATGTTGTCCGAATTGCGAATTGTCATCACTACGCAACGATCCTTCGAGCGTTACCGGCCCCAGCAATTGCTGAGTGGTCGCATACACCCCGGTATTGCGGAGTTCAGACCCTCGCTCGACGAAATTGGTGTTCGGCGTAGTCGTTTGCTTCTGCCAGTCAACGCCGGTACTGATATTGCCTTTACCAACCTGAACGCTGTTGCCCCACTGCACGTTGTACTGCTGTATGTCGTCCAGCGTGGCCCAGCTGCTGGAACGGCCGCCCAATTGATCGTAGTTGTAGTCCTTACTGTGGCTATAACTGGTAATCAATTGCGAAGCCCAAATCCCTCTCTGGTAACGCAACCCGGTATTCCAGGTCTGGCTATAAAGCTGGCGTAAATCCCAGGGGGAACCGTCATAAGCAGTACGATTATCGAAACCATAGCCGCGCACAAAGCCGCTTACTGCATCGCTAAACTGGTGTTCTACATTGCCGTACACCGCTTTGCTCATGAAACCGTCACGATCCGGCTGGGCCGAGGTACCATAGGCATCAGGCAGGTTGGCCACCACATCAAACCCTTTGGTATAGGTATAATTACCAGCAAACGTCCCTACAGTACGGCTCCCCAGATTCTGCTGGGTGGAAGCATCATAGGTTTGATAGCCATTGGAACCCATCCCGGCAGAAAGCGTCGTACCGTTCTTCTCGCGCGTCGTGATGATATTGATGACCCCGCCAATCGCGTCAGAACCATACACGGCAGAACGCGGCCCACGGATATATTCCACCTTCTGAACCAGAGAAATCGGGATCTGGCTGATGTCGGAAGAGCCACTAACCCCCGCCTGATTCAGGCGGATACCATCAATCAACACCAAAACATGGCTGGACGCAGTACCACGAATAAACAGCGAGTTGGTCTGCCCCAGTCCGCCATTTTGAGCAATATCCACCCCCGGCAGACGACGCATCACGTCCGTCAAGCTTTTAGACTGCCAGCGATCGATATCATCTCGCGTCACCACCGTTGTTGGCGCCAGCACGGAAGACACCGGCTGAGGAAAACGATTGGCGGTCACGACCATAGCGTCACCACTGTCCTGTTGTGTGTTATCGCTACCTTGCGCCCACCCCGAAAATGCCGTGGCCATCATCGCCGTCAGCAGTGTTATTTTTTTATTAAGCATGTAAGAAGCATCCAAACTGAATTGGCAGGATGCCGCACCTCATGATCGATAGCACGCGATGACCATGAACATTGCGACGTATACCGGCAGGTTTTCGGGCTCGGGTACAGCGGCGCAAGCCGCACGGAAACGACGACTTCCCACCCAAGAAGGCAGTGTCTGCATCATGCTGTCGTTCCCCATTCCCCTCACCGCTGCGCGTCAGCTCCAGGATTTCACTGGATTCCCTTTTAACTCGCCAGGCAAGGCCGGACGCTCATGCTACGATCGGGCGGTGTGGAAGTCTAGACTTCCATTTATTGAATACAATAAATCACGGCTACAAAACTGGACATCCCCCTCATATGCCCTACAATCGCCGCCGTACAATTACTTTAGCTGCTTTTTCAGACGGGAAAATCATGACGCCATCCACTTTGCCTATCGATCAATATGACGCCCAGCTTGCAGAGAAAACCGGGCGGCTTAAAGCAATGATGGCGTCATACCATGCCCCGGAACCGCAGGTATTCCGCTCACCAGTCAGCCACTATCGAATGCGTGCCGAATTCCGTATCTGGCATGACGGCGACGATCTCTACCACATCATGTTCGATCAGCAGACTAAACACCGTATTCGGGTCGATCAGTTTCCAGTCGCCAGCGAGCTTATCAATCGTCTGATGCCGGCATTGCTGAATGCGCTACGTCCCCACCTAACACTGCGCCGCAAACTGTTCCAAATCGACTATCTCTCTACGATGAGCAACGAAATCGTGGTATCGCTGCTCTACCATAAGACTTTGGACGATGAGTGGCGGCAGCAGGCAATCGCATTACGCGACCAGCTACGCCAGCAGGGCTTTAATCTGCAACTGATTGGTCGGGCGACCAAAACCAAAATCTGTCTCGATCACGATTATGTAGATGAATGCCTGCCGGTTGCGGGCAAACAGATGGTTTACCGGCAGGTGGAGAACAGTTTTACCCAACCCAACGCGGCCATGAATATCCAGATGCTGGAATGGGCGTTGTCCGTAACGGAAGGCTCCAAAGGCGACCTGCTGGAGTTGTATTGCGGAAACGGTAACTTTTCACTGGCGCTGGCGCGAAATTTTGAGCGGGTGCTGGCGACGGAAATCGCCAAACCTTCGGTGCAGGCAGCGCAGTACAACATCACCGCTAACCAGATCGGCAATGTCCAGATTATTCGCATGGCGGCGGAAGAGTTTACCCAGGCGATGCGCGGCGTCAGGCAGTTTAACCGGCTGGAAGGCATCGACCTGGCCAGTTATCGTTGCGATACCATTTTTGTTGATCCGCCGCGCAGCGGCCTGGATGAAGAAACTGTACGACTGGTGCAGGAATATCCGCGCATTCTGTATATTTCCTGCAACCCGGAAACACTGTGCGCCAACCTGGCGACACTCACCCAAACCCATCGTGTCAGCCAGTTGGCGCTATTCGACCAGTTCCCTTATACCCACCATATGGAATGCGGGGTACTGCTGGAAAAACGCACCTAATCCGCCATGCCGGTCAGCGGTTTTCGGAATCCGCCGCAGCTTTGCGGGCTCTTAACCGGATCACCAGCCAAAGCGCCAGTACGGCGCAGAGGGTCGACGGCACAAAGTTGGAACCGATTTGCGGATACTCGGCACGCACAATCGCGCTATACAGCAGCAGCCCGAACAGAAAACTGGCGGCGGCCAACAGCGGAACGCCTTCCGGCATCGCATAATGCTGATAGCGCTGGTGCAGGCAATACACCGCCAGCACCATGGCGATTAACGGAAAAATGGAAAAAGGCACAATCGAACTGAACAGCGCGGTAAAAGAACCATTTACGGACAAACCAGCCACCAACGCCAGAAACAACGTACTTTTCTCGGAACCTGCCTGCTCTGCCATGATGTCTCCTCGCTCAATCAACGTTCAGGGCTGGGAACGCCCTGACTCTGCTCTCTCCGGTACCAGTAATAAGCCCCTTTCGCAATCATCCGCAATTGCAGCACTAGCCGTTCTTCCAACTGGCGCCGTTGCTCCAGGCCGACATCCAACGCTTCAGCGCCGGCGCTGAACACAATGATGACCATCGCTTCCGCCTGCGCTTCGGCAAAGCTACGGGGAATATGGTTTTCAACTTCAAGATAATCCGCCAGTTCAGCAATGAAATGCTGAATTTCTCTAGCGACTGCGGCACGAAATGCTGCCGACGTGCCAGAGCGTTCACGCAGTAACAATCTGAAAGCATTAGGGTTATTACCGATGAACTCCATAAACGTCGCCACCGACGTTTTGATCACGCTGCCACCGCTTTTCGCAATGCGCTGACGAGCTTGCCGCATCAATTGACGCAGCATCAAACCACTCTCATCCACCATAGTCAGACCCAATTCATCGACATCACGGAAATGGCGATAAAAAGAAGTGGGTGCAATGCCAGCCTCGCGGGCGACTTCGCGAAGACTCAGGCTAGCAAAACTGCGTTCAGCGCTAAGCTGGCTGAATGCCGCCTCGATGAGAGAACGACGAGTCCGTTCTTTTTGTTGTGCTCTGACACCCATTATCCTGACCAACGTTATCTGTTCTCCTTTCAGGACGAGGACTATAACAAACTTTATCTGCCATCTACCGGTTATTCACTACATACTGCGTCAAAGCCTGCCATAGTAAAAGTATGCTGCCTATTTCCCACATAAATGAAGGGGATTATTGGGTTATTCCCTTGCCGATGTTAATATCGCGTTACCTAATTGTATAAAAACAGGTGTGTCCTACCATGACCATACAACAACAATACGATTACGATGCCATAGTGATTGGCTCCGGGCCCGGCGGTGAAGGTGCGGCAATGGGATTGTCCAAGCAAGGCGCCAAAGTCGCCGTCATAGAACGGCACTACAACGTAGGCGGCGGCTGTACACACTGGGGAACCATCCCATCCAAAGCTCTCCGTCACGCAGTCAGTCGTATCATCGAATTTAACCAGAACCCTCTCTACAGCGATAATTCCCGCGTTATCAGTTCTTCGTTTTCTGACATCCTGCGCCACGCCGGCAGTGTAATAAACCAGCAAACCCGCATGCGCCAAGGGTTCTACGAACGTAACCACTGCGATCTGTTTTCCGGCGAAGCGAATTTTATCGACGCGCATACCCTTGCAGTCCGCTATCCGGATGATACGCACGACACCTTGACGGCAGAAAACATCATCATTGCAACCGGTTCTCGCCCTTACCACCCGGCAGAAGTGGACTTCACTCACCCACATATTTACGACAGCGATTCCATCCTCGAGCTGGATTATGAACCCCGCCACGTCATCATTTACGGCGCCGGGGTAATAGGTTGCGAATATGCGTCCATTTTTCGCGGTCTGAACGTAAAAGTGGATCTGATCAATACCCGTGATCGTCTGCTGGCATTTCTTGATCAGGAGATGTCGGACGCGCTGTCCTATCACTTCTGGAACAGCGGCGTGGTCATTCGTCACAACGAAGAGTTTGAGCGAATAGAAGGGGTCGACGACGGCGTCATCGTTCACCTGAAATCCGGCAAAAAAGTCAAAGCGGATTGTCTGCTTTATGCCAACGGCCGTACCGGCAATACCGAGAATCTGGGGCTGGAAAATATCGAGCTGGAAGCCGATGGGCGTGGCCAACTCAAAGTCAACAGCATGTATCAGACCGCGTTGTCGCATATCTACGCTGTCGGGGATGTGACAGGTTATCCAAGTCTGGCATCCGCTGCTTACGACCAGGGGCGCATCGCCGCCCAAGCGATTACCAAAGGCGACGCCACCGCCCATCTGATCGAAGATATCCCTACCGGTATTTACACCATTCCGGAAATCAGTTCCGTCGGGAAAACGGAACAGGAGCTGACCGCAATGAAGGTGCCGTATGAAGTGGGCCGCGCCCAATTCAAGCACCTGGCGCGCGCGCAGATTGTCGGCATGAATGTGGGAAGTCTGAAGATTCTGTTCCACCGGGAAACCCGGAAAATTCTGGGAATTCACTGTTTTGGCGAGCGAGCGGCCGAAATCATCCATATCGGGCAAGCCATCATGGAACAGAAAGGCGAAGGGAACACGATCGATTACTTCGTCAATACCACGTTCAACTACCCGACAATGGCGGAAGCCTATCGGGTAGCCGCATTGAACGGTCTGAACCGATTATTTTGACAGCATCTCCATCTGATGCTGCATGTGTTCGCGAACAGCGTCCGCCAATTGTTCATAGCGGCCTCGCAGCGGCGAGCCGGGGCGATACACCAATGCAATGGTGCGTTTCGGCTCAGGCTTATAACAGTTCAGATAGCACACACCGTCCCGGATACGCTCCCGCGGTACTGATAACGACGGCAGCAGGGTAATACCGCTGCCGGCCGCAACCATGTTGCGTAGCGTTTCAAGGCTGGTCGCGCGGAAATGGGTATCTTCATCGGCGCCGGCCTGGAAACAGAACCCCATGGCCTGATCGCGCAGACAATGACCATCCTCCAGCATCAGTAATTTCTCGCCCGCCAGATCGGACATAGCGACGCGCTCACGATTAGCCCAGGGATGATCCTGATAGATAGCCAATTTCATCGGCTCGTCGAACAGCGGTACCTCGATAAACGCTTCAGATTCTTTCACCATCGCCAGAATCGCACAGTCCAGTTTGCCGCTGTCGAGCTGGGCCAACAGTTGATGGGTTTGGGCTTCATGCAGATACATCTCCAGTTTCGGAAAGGTGTGATGCAACATGGGGATGATATGCGGCAGCAGATAAGGGCCGACGGTAGGAATCAGGCCGATATGCAACGGCCCGGACATGGTTTCGCCTTGCTGGCTGGCCATCTCCTTCAACACTTTGACCTCCCGCAGCACCGTTCTTGCCTGCTCGACCAGCAATAGCCCCGCCTGAGTAAACAGCACCTTGCGACTGGTTCTTTCCAGCAGCATCACCCCCAGCTCATCCTCCAGCTTGCGGATCTGCCCGCTCAGAGTCGGCTGACTGACATGGCAAGAATCCGCCGCCCGCCTAAAGTGTCGATGTTCTGCCAATGCCACCAGATATTCTAAGTCCCGAATGTTCATGCCCTAAATCTCTCCATAATCATGATAGCCTCTAGCGATAGATAGGATAGCAACGAACGATTATCTCTATCAACATTTAGAGGAAATAATACCCTTAAATCAACCAAATTCAGGTGCGATAGATCTGGAAGAAACAGGGAGTTTCAAATTCAGCGACAGCAAATGTCCTTAGCTTACAGACGGTGAAAACTCCGCCAGAGGATCGACAGCTCGAACGCAACAACCAATGCACATACGATCACCCTAAAAGGGCCGTATTTTATTCTTCACCAGGGGACTTTTTATGTACGCCGGCTCTTCCAGCCATTTGTCACGCTATAACGACAAGGCTGGCGTGTTCAAGCGGCAATATTTGGGATATGTCCACGAATGGCTCTTTTGTGATGAACATCGGTGAAACCCGATAAAAGGCTGGAATCATCATACACATTCATGAATAGAAAAGAGAGTCGACTGAAAACTAGCGGCAGATTGGAGCAATACGCTGAAATATTGTGGAACCGCTGCTGCTGACGAAACGATTTTGACAGCTAGCGCAAGTTAGCGAACCAGACCCTTTTAAGAAAGCCAACGAAACTTTGGCGGGCTACGGCCCGCCGTTTTTTTATCGACATCAAGCCTGCGGCGACGCTGGACGAACCCCCAGCGTATGGCAAATGGCGTAGCTCAGTTCCGCACGGTTTAACGTATAGAAATGGAAATCCTTCACACCCTCGCGACTGAGGATCTTCACCATATCCATCGCGATAGAAGCGCCCACCATCTTGCGGGTTTCCGCATCGTTATCCAACCCTTCAAACATCGTGGTCATCCAGTTCGGTACCCGCACGTTAGTCATGGTGGCAAAGCGCTGCAACTGCTTGAAATTGGACACGGGCAGAATGCCGGGAACAATCTCGACGTCGATCCCGGCTGCGACGCAGCGGTCACGGAATCGCAGATAAGATTCGACATCAAAGAAAAACTGGGTGATGGCGCGGCTCGCGCCGGCGTCAATCTTACGCTTCAGGTTGATCAGATCCGCCTGAGCGCTTTTGGCTTCCGGATGCACTTCCGGATAAGCGGCCACAGAAATATCGAAATCGCCGACATCTCTCAGCAAGGCGACCAAATCCGCCGCATACATGTCAGGCTTACCCCCGCCGGGCGGTAAATCGCCGCGCAACGCCACAATATGTCGAATACCGCTCTGCCAATAATCCTGAGCGATAGCGCGCAATTCTTCACGGCTCGCGTCAATGCAGGTCAAATGGGGAGCCGCTTCCAGACCGGTACGCTCCTTGATGGCCTTGATGATACTGTGAGTACGATCGCGCTCGCCGGAGTTGGCGCCGTAGGTCACGGAAACGAACTTGGGCTTCAGGCTGCTCAGGCGATCGATAGAGTGCCACAGCGTTTCTTCCATCTCGCGGGTACGCGGCGGAAAGAATTCAAAGGAAACATTAATGCGGCCTTGCAGCTCAGCCAGATTCTGGTTCAGCGCTTCCTGATGGTTCGCGTGGAAAAAGCTCATATCCTTACCTCGATTCGCCTCTGTTTCGGTTCTTTTTCGATAAACGTCTATACGTTTAGACGTCCATATAGAAAATGACCGAATCACCACGAAGAGTCAACGCTTTTCAACGTACAGCATGCTGATGTTTGCTCATGAAAGTTGAAGAAAATTCATCATGCCGTGCCTGATGACAAACTTGGCTGTCTTCATCAAACGGTGATAACGGCATGGATGCGTAAAGCGTCCGCGCCTGGGATGGCGCGGTGCGCGCTGACAGCTACCGTCTTGAACGTCAAAGGAGGAACCGGCCGCGCCTTTACGATCCATCCATGATCGCCGCTTACCGCACGTTGTCGGCAACTTCACCTGAAACCAACGGTTTCAGGTTTTTTATAGCGGGCTATTACGCCGCGTGATGTTGCCGCGATCGCACTCCCGGCATCAGCACTACAAAAGTTGCGCCAGACGATTAAGGTCGGACTGAATCGCCCCTGCTGTCACATCGCGTCCAGCGCCTGGCCCGCGAATCACCAGCGGGTTATCACGATACCAGCGGCTCTCAATGGCAAACACGTTATCGCACGGCAACAACGACGCCAGCGGATGATCCGGACGTACCGCCTCTACACCGACGCGCGCCTTGCCATTGACGTCGAACCGTGCAACGTAACGCAGCACCAGTCCCAGCTCGTTGGCCGCCTCCAGCCGTTGCAGCATCTGTTCATTAAGCGACTCGCTGTCCTCAAAGAACTGATCCACCGACCCGTCTTCACATCCCGCAGGCACCAGCGATTCCACCCGAACCTGATTCGGCTCAATCTCGTATCCCGCTTCGCGCGCCAGAATCACCAGTTTGCGCATTACGTCCTGGCCGGAAAGATCCACCCGGGGATCAGGTTCCGTCAGCCCTTGCTGCCAGGCCTGATCCACCAAATCGATAAAAGGCGCCGTGCCGTCAAACTGCAAAAATAGCCATGAAAGCGTCCCGGAAAAAATACCGCTGAGCGCCAGAATACTGTCCCCGCTTTCCCGCAGGTCGCGCACCGCATAGTTCACCGGCAACCCGGCACCGACCGTAGCGTTGTACAACCAGTGACGCCCCGTCTTGGCGAATGCATCGCGAATCTGGCGATAGTTATCCCCGCCGGATGCGCCGGCCAACTTATTGGCGCTGATAACGTGAAAACCATAACTGGCAAAGTCCAGATAAAGATCCGCCACCGACTGGCTGGCCGTCACATCCAGCACCACCAGATCGTCATAAGGATGCGCACGCATCCACTGGAACAGTTCCTCATCGTCGCGTTCCAGGGCTTCATCGTTAAAGAAAGCCAGTACACGGCCGGCATCCAGCCCGTCGTAATTCAGCAGACTGCGCGAACTGTCCACCACGCCGGCCAGCAAAAACTCAAAACCGGTTCGGGCAGAGATCAGGCTTTGCTCGCGAGCAAACAGCTCCAGCCAGCGGGAACCGATATTTCCCTTGCCGAATAACACCAGACCGATACGTTTCTCCGCCCGGAACAGAGAATGGTGCAAACCGCGCACCAGATGCTCGGTAGGGCCGACGCGCAATACAGCGGCCAGGCTGATGTCGTCCTCGGCCTGACAGATAAATTCAATCGGCTGATCTTTTAGCTGCTGATAGAAACGGTGGCTATGCAACGGATTGCGGCATACTCCGGCGCCAACTAATGCCACCAGCGCCAGACCTTCGCGCAAAGTAAGGTCGACAGGCAAAGCCGCTTGTTCAAGCACCTGCCAGGCGCTGTTGACGACTTCGGAGGTATAACAGAGTTGCAGTTGGTTGCGATCCTGATGCGCGCCGGTCGCCAGCGGCCTGACCTGCGCTTTTTTCAGCAATTGCTCCACATCATGCAGTATCAGTTGGAAATCGTGCGCGGAAGGCACATTCACTTCGATCAGGCAGACATCATCATGACTGGTGACGATCTTCGCGCCGGTACCGGACGCCAGCACTCGTTCAATGCGGGTCGAGCCCTGTTCCGGTTGATAGCTGCAACGTAGTTGCAAGTCGATATCGCTGCCGGAAACCGGCTGTAATGTGCGGGTATGCAACACCGGCGCCGCCAGACGCGCCAGTTCGCTGGCTTCATCCAAACGCAGCAACGGCAGCAGGCAGGCATCCTTAACCTTGCGCGGATCCGCACTGTACACGCCGGCTACATCACTCCAGATCGTTACACGTTCAACTCCGGCCAGCGCGCCGATCTGCGTCGCGGAGTAATCACTACCGTTACGCCCCAGCAAGACCGTTTCACCTGCCTCGTTACGGCTGATAAAACCGGTGATGACCAAACGTTGCCCCGCGTACTGCGTCAGCAACTGCTGCAACAACGGCCAGGAACGCCCTTCATCCACCTGCGGTTGCGCCGCACGTTCCGCACGCAGGAACGAACGGGCATCCAGCCAGGTTGCCGGCAGATTTTTCTGATCCAACACCGCCGCCATCAGGCGCGCAGACCAGATTTCACCGTGCCCGACTACTTCGGCATACACTGCATCGGTGATTTTTCCGTCCAGTAACCCCGCCAGATACTCCAAATCGCGAATGAAAGCATTCGTCAACGGCGCAGCGACTTCCGGCGGCAACAAACCGGCGATCAGGTCACTCTGATAGCGGCGCAGCGCCTGCTGCACCTGATGTGCGGAAATTCTGTCGGACTGGCTGAACGTCAGCCAGCTAATCAGTTGGTTGGTGGTACTGCCCGCTGCGGAAACCACCATCAAATCACCGGGTCGGCTGTAGTCGGACATCACACCGGCGACGCGCTGATAACACTTCACATCCGCCAGACTGCTACCACCAAATTTATGCAACTGACGACCCGTAACGGCGCCAGCTATCCCCAAAGCACTCATTCTTACCTCTTGGCTGCGTCCTGAAACGCTCTGTCCAAATCGGCAACCAGATCGTCGCCGTCTTCAATCCCTACCGAAATACGCAACAGTGTTTCCGAAATCCCCGCTGCGGCACGCGCTTCCGGCGCCATACCTGCGTGAGTCATGGTAGCGGCATGAGAGATCAGGCTTTCCACGCCGCCCAACGATTCCGCCAGCGTAAACAGTTCCAACGACGCCAGGAAACTGCGCAAGGTTTCTTCATCCCCGTCCAGTTCGAAACTCAACATAGCGCCGAAACCGGACTGTTGACGACAGGCGATCTCATGACCGGGATTTTCCGGCAAGGAAGGATGATACAGTTTTTTCACCAACGGCTGCCGCTGCAAATATTCCACAATCTGTAGGGCGTTTTTCTGCGCCGCCGCCATACGCGGCGACAGCGTCCGCAGGCCGCGCAACAGCAGATAGCTGTCGAAAGCGGCGCCCGTCACGCCGATGTTGTTGGCCCACCAGGCCAGTTCAGTGACCACGTCCGGATCTTTGGCGATCACGGTACCGGCCACGACATCGGAGTGGCCGTTGAGATATTTGGTACAAGAGTGCACCACCAAATCGGCGCCCAACCTCAGTGGGTTCTGCAATGCCGGGCTCAGGAAGGTGTTATCCACGACGCTGACCGCGCCGACTTCGCGTGCCGCCTGACAAATCGCCGCAATATCCACCACGCGCAACAGCGGGTTACTCGGGCTTTCCACCAGCACCAGCTTCGGTTTTTCGGCCAAAGCGGCTTGCAGTTCTGTCTGATTACCCTGATCGACGAACCTCACCCGAAATGCGCCGCGGCGGCTCAGACTGTCAAACAGGCGATAACTGCCGCCGTAGCAGTCATGGGGAGCCACCAGCAAGTCGCCAGGACGCAAAAACACCGTGCAAACCAGCAGAATCGCCGACATACCGGTATTGGTCAAAACCGCGCCCGCGCCGCCCTCCAGCTCAGCCAGCGCACGTTGAACCACGTCACGAGTCGGATTGCCACGCCGGGAATAATCATGTGTGCGGGGCTGATTGAAACCCGTGAAGTTATAGGTGCTGGAGAGATGAATCGGTGGGACAACACAACCAAACTGCTCGTCATTGTTCAACCCACTGCGGACTGCGATAGTAGCCTGTTTACGCGTCATCGGTGCCTTTCCTGACTGAACTGAAGTAGAGGATTTCAAGAGTAAACGCAGAAGTAATGGACGTCAACACATCTAGACTTCTAAACTTCTTTGCGTATAGATTGAGCATCCCTGGAATAACCGTTAGAATTATGGTGCTTCATGACAGTGGCAGTTTTCATCACGATCAATTTTTAAGGTATCCCATGGCTGAGTGGAATGGCGAGTACGTAAGCCCATATGCGGAACACGGCAAAAAAAGCGAGCAGGTAAAGAAAATAACGGTATCTATCCCGTTGAAGGTATTGAAGATCTTGACGGACGAACGTACCCGTCGTCAGGTGAACAACCTGCGTCACGCAACCAACAGTGAATTATTGTGCGAGGCGTTTCTGCACGCATTCACCGGCCAGCCTCTGCCAGACGACGACGATCTGCGCAAGGAACGCCATGACGAAATTCCCGAAACCGCCAAGGTCATCATGCGCGAAATGGGCATCGATCCGGATACGTGGGAATACTAACGGCGGCACGACGCCATCCAGGGCAATCGGCATTCGACAGAAACAACAAAGGCACCCGCGGGTGCCTTTGTTTTGGCCGCTATTCGCGACCGGCGCATCACGCCTGAAATGGCAGTGATTACTTCTTCACGCCCGGAACGCTGAAGCGTTTGTTGAAACGCTCAACACGACCACCAGTGTCAACAACGCGCTGTTTGCCGGTGAAGAACGGGTGGCAGGCGGAGCACACGTCCAGGTTCAGATCGCGCGCGACGGTAGAACGGGTTTTGATGACATTACCGCAAGAACAGGTAGCGGTAATTTCAACGTAATTCGGGTGAATACCTTCTTTCATGGGAAACCTCTGTTAAGGCCGTGTCGCTATCCAGCCCTTTTCCGCCAGACACCACACGAAGTTGAGTTAAACGAGCTTTATACCACACGGTACAAAGGCGGCGGATCATACAGAAATTAACCAGATGATGCAATCATATCGGCAGGCGCCGCCTGCGCCGTGTACAATCTGACGCCGTAGTCCGGCGATGCCCGCATCGCCTCATTCACCTGAACTTCACGGAGATGCGATGACCATTGCCCAGGTTGCCTTGCCGGTACCGCTAACGCGCACGTTCGACTACCGCCTGACAGCGGACATGGCGCCTGTACCGGGTATGCGCGTCAGCGTCCCCTTCGGCAACCGTCGGATGATCGGCATAGTCACCGCATTGAGCGACAACAGCGAATTGCCTATGGATCAGCTTAAAACCGTCCATCAGGTTATTGACGACACCTCTCTGTTCCCCGCCAACCTGTGGCGCATTCTGCTATGGGCCGCCGATTACTATCACTACCCGCCTGGCGAAGTGCTGTTCCATGCGCTGCCGATCCTACTGCGTCAGGGGAAACCCGCGCATACCGCGCCGCTCTGGCAATGGTTCGCCACCGAACAGGGGCGGGCCACACCGCCCTTATCGCTGAAACGCGCGCCCAAACAGCAGCAGGCGCTGGCGGCGTTGCTGCAGGCTCCGCTGTATCGTCATCAGGTAGATGAACTGGGTTTGACCGACGCCGCGCTACAGGCATTACGCAGTAAAGGGCTGTGCGAGCTGCGTGCGTTATCCCGGCAGGTTCGGGACTGGCGGCAGGATTTCCGGCTGGCGGAAGAACGGTTGCGCCTCAACACCGAACAGGCGACCGCAGTCGGCGCCATCCGCGCCGGCGACGATGGGTTCCACGCCTGGCTGCTGGCCGGCATCACCGGCTCGGGCAAAACCGAGGTCTATCTCAGCGTTCTGGAAAATGTGCTTGCGCAGGGCAGACAGGCGCTGGTGCTGGTGCCTGAAATCGGACTGACGCCTCAAACCATCGCCCGCTTCCGCGATCGCTTCAATGCGCCGGTAGACGCCCTGCACTCCGGGTTGAACGACAGCGAACGGCTGGCGGTCTGGCTGCGCGCCCGCAGCGGGGAAGCCGCCATCGTCATCGGCACCCGATCCGCGTTGTTCACGCCTTTCGCCCGGCTGGGCGTTATCGTCATCGACGAAGAACACGACGGCTCCTACAAGCAGCAAGAGGGCTGGCGCTACCACGCGCGGGATCTGGCGGTGTTCCGGGCCCGCCAGGAAAACATCCCGGTGATTATGGGATCCGCCACGCCCGCACTGGAAACGCTCTACAACGCGCAGAACGGCAAGTACCAGCTGTTGAGGCTCAGCAAACGCGCCGGCAATGCCAGCCTGGCGCGTCAGCACATACTGGATTTAAAAGGACTACCGCTGACGGCCGGGCTGTCCCAACCGCTTATCGGCCGCATCCGTCACCACCTTACCGCGGGCAATCAGGTCATTCTGTTCCTGAACCGTCGGGGGTTCGCGCCGGTGGTGATGTGTCACGAATGCGGCTGGATTGCCGAATGCCCCCGTTGCGACAGCTACTACACGCTGCACCAACACCAGCACATGCTGCGCTGCCATCACTGCGACAGCCAGCGCGGCATACCGCAACAATGCCCAGAATGCGGCTCCACACACCTGGTTCCGGTGGGGTTGGGTACCGAACAACTGGAACAGGCGCTGCCTGAACTGTTTCCCGATACGCCGATCACCCGGATCGATCGCGACACCACCAGCCGTAAAGGCGCGCTGGAACAACAGCTCGCCCAGGTACGTCAGGGCGGCTCACGCATTCTGATCGGCACACAGATGCTGGCCAAAGGGCACCATTTCCCGGACGTGACGTTGGTCGCGCTACTGGATGTGGACAGTTCGCTGTTCTCCGCTGATTTCCGCGCCACCGAGCGCTTCGCCCAGCTCTATACCCAGGTTTCCGGCCGCGCGGGGCGGGCGGGCAAAGCAGGCGAGGTCATTCTGCAAACGCATCACCCCGAGCATCCGCTGCTGCAGACGCTGCTGCAGCAAGGGTATGACGCCTTTGCCGGCCAGACGCTAAAAGAGCGCCAGAGCGTGCTGCTGCCGCCGTTCACCAGCCACGTTCTGTTTCGCGCCGACGACCACGATAACCAGCAGGCTCATGTCTTTCTGCAACAGCTGCGTAATCTGCTGGAGGCCAGCCCGCTGCGGGATGAGTCGCTCTGGTTGATGGGGCCGGTTCCGGCGCTGCAACCCAAACGCGCCGGGCGGTTTCGCTGGCAGTTGCTGCTACAACATCCCTCCCGTTCCCGTCTCCAGCAGGTAATACGTTCATCAATGCCGTTAATCGACACGCTGCCCCAGGCCCGGCGGGTAAAATGGGTGCTGGATGTTGACCCAACCGACAGTTGAAGCGCTAGGATGCAGTTACTATTTCTACATCCCGCTCGGATGCCTATTTTGCGGGCACGCCCGAAAAACAGACAACACAATCGAGATCGGCACGACGTAATTCATAAAACTTGTGTACCCTCTGTCAGGTGTGGCGGGAGAACCGCATGACGAACAGGCGTCGGCCGGTTTTTATGCTGTCATAATTCCCGGCTTTTCCTGTCGTCGAAATGGAAGCGTACCGCCCCGACAAGAAACGCTATCAACGACCGTCATATCTGACAGTCAGGCAACAGCGCCAGTTGACGCTGACGCAAGGAGGAAAAAGCGTTGGAGCAAAACAGACATATCTCGCCCGCTACCATGAAGGACGTTGCGGACAAGGCCGGTGTATCGACCGCCACCGTGTCCCGGGCGCTGACTCATCCGGAAAAGGTTTCCGCCGCTACACGGCAGAAAGTGGAAGAAGCGGCGCTAGCTGTAGGATACGCGCCGAATACCCTCAGTCGCCATGTCAAACGCCATGAATCCAGAACCATTCTGGTCGTCGTGCCCGATATCTGCGATCCTTTTTTCTGCGATATCTTGCGCGGCATTGAAGAAACCGCGGCGGAACGCGGCTATCTGGTGTTGATCGGCGATTGCGCCCACCAGCGCCAAAATGAAAAAACCTTTCTCGATTTGATCATCACCCGGCAAATCGACGGCATCCTGTTGCTGGGCTCACAGCTGCCTTTCGACGCCGGCAAGGAAGAACAACGTAGCCTGCCGCCGATGGTGATGGCCAACGAATTTTCGCCAGAGCTCGGCCTGCCGACCGTACACATCGATAACCTCACCGCTGCGTTTGAAGCCGTCAGCTACCTGCACCATCTGGGGCATCAACGTATCGCCTGCATCGCCGGGCCGGAACAACTGCTGCTCAGCGAGTACCGCCTGCAGGGCTACATTCAGGCGCTGCGGCGCTGCGGGCTGCCTGTCGATAATCAATACATCATTCGCGGCGATTTCGATTACGAAACCGGTTCGCGCGGGCTGACGCGCTTGATGTCACACCCGACGCCGCCGACTGCGGTGTTCTGCCACAGCGATGTTATCGCCATGGGCGCCTTGTCGCAGGCGCGCAAAATGGGGCTGGATATCCCCCGGGATTTGTCACTGATAGGGTTTGATGACATCGATCAAGCCAGTTATTGTTTCCCCCCACTGACTACAGTGGCGCAGCCGCGTTATGAAATAGGGCGCGAGGCCACGCTGCTGCTGCTGGCGCAGTTGCTCCACCATACGGTGCCCAACGGTTCGCGGTTGCTCTCCAGCGAGTTGGTGATTCGTGAAAGCACCGCCGCTCCCGGCCCACGACCGGCGGGCTTTAAGAGTGCAGGTGCTGGTCAAATATTTTAGGGTTCAGTAACATGACGGCCTGTTACTTTTTTACTTAAATCAGCGAACTTACTGTGGCACAAAGAGACTATGTCAGCCGAGGGCGCTCAGGTGCGCAACGGAAGAAGACATCCAACCGAAGAAGAGGGGGCTCTTCGCGCACGTCCAAAACCATGGTGGCGCTTGCCGTCGCCGTATTGGTTACTTTCGCGGGCGGATTGTACTTCATCTCTCACAATAAACCGGGCGACAACACAGTGATTCCTCGCACGGGGCCGCAAGGTAACGGGCTGCCGCCAAAACCGGAGGAGCGCTGGCGTTATATCAAAGAGTTGGAAAACCGCCAGATTGGCGTAGCCTCGCCGACGGAGCCTTCCGCCGGTGGCGAAATCCGGTCGACGTCACAGTTGACGGACGAACAACGTCAGTTGCTGGAGCAGATGCAGTCGGACATGCGCCGCCAGCCGACGCCGCTCAATGAAGTGCCGTATAACGACCAGAGTCAGGCTATACGCACCCAAAACAGTCTCAAACCGCAGACCGTTGTGCCCGTCATTCCGGGCAGCAACAGCGCGACATCCGCCATCGCGCCGCGCCCCCTGGCGCCGGCAACCTCATCGCATCAGCCCACAACGACGAACTCGACGGCGGTAAAACCGACGCCTTCCACGCAAAAACCGGCACTTGCTGAAACGAAAAAAGAGACGGCGAAGACGGATAAACAGGACACCGCTCAGAAAGAGACCGCTAAAAACGAGCCTAAACAGCAGGAAAGCAAACCGGAAAAAGAACAGCGCTGGATGGTGCAGTGCGGTTCGTTCAAAACCGTCGAACCGGCGGAATCCATACGTGCCGAGCTGGCCTTCGCCGGGATGGAAAGCCGTATCGCCAGCAGTGGCGGCTGGCACCGAATCATACTCGGGCCCTACACCAGCCGTACTGCGGCTGATAAAGCGGCGCAAAAACTCAAAGGTATGGGCCAATCCAATTGCATCCCGTTGGCAGCCGGGGGTTGAAAAAAACCCCGGTTCCCCCCACTTAATCGTCAATATTCCCCGCATCATGTGGGTAATGCCAATCAACCAATCGACAGACCGGCACGTTTCGCGGCCGTGGGCGTCATCAGCGCCCCGCCGTATACGCTCCCGCAAACCTGGTTCGGATGAGGGCACTACGCCTCCGTGGGGGTTCTTTTCTCAGTAACGGGGACAAGCTCGTGACAACTATTGTAAGCGTTCGCCGTAATGGCCAGGTCGTGATTGGCGGTGACGGCCAAGCCACCCTGGGCAACACGGTAATGAAAGGAAACGTGCGCAAAGTGCGCCGTCTGTACAACGACCGGGTCATCGCCGGTTTCGCCGGCGGCACCGCCGATGCCTTCACGCTGTTCGAGTTGTTCGAGCGTAAGCTGGAGCTGCATCAGGGCCATCTGGTGAAAGCCGCCGTCGAGTTGGCAAAGGACTGGCGTACCGATCGCATGCTGCGTCGGTTAGAAGCGTTGCTGGCCGTCGCCGATGAAAACGCATCACTGATCATTACCGGCAACGGCGACGTTATTCAGCCGGAAAACGATCTGATCGCCATCGGCTCAGGCGGCCCCTATGCCCAGGCCGCCGCACGCGCCTTGCTGGAAAATACCGAACTGAGCGCGCGGGAAATCGTCGAAAAAGCCCTGGGTATTGCTGGTGACATCTGCATTTACACCAACCAGTTCCACACCATCGAAGAGTTAGCCTCCAAGGCGTAAGGATTCACTATGTCTGAAATGACCCCGCGCGAAATAGTCAGCGAGCTGGATAGCCACATCATCGGACAGGACAAGGCGAAACGCGCCGTGGCCATCGCGCTGCGCAACCGCTGGCGCCGTATGCAGTTGGAAGAAGATCTGCGTCACGAAGTCACACCGAAAAACATCCTGATGATTGGGCCGACCGGCGTGGGTAAAACAGAAATCGCCCGTCGTTTGGCCAAACTGGCCAATGCGCCCTTCATCAAGGTTGAAGCCACCAAGTTCACCGAAGTCGGCTATGTCGGCAAAGAAGTCGACTCCATCATCCGCGATCTGGCCGATGCCGCCATTAAAATGGTGCGTCAGTTGGCGGTAGAGAAAAACCGCTACCGCGCCGAAGAACTGGCGGAAGAACGCATTCTGGATGTCCTGGTGCCGCCGGCCAAAAACAACTGGGGGCAAACGGAAGAAAGTAACGAGCCCTCCCCGGCTCGCCAGGCTTTCCGCAAAAAACTGCGCGAAGGTCAGCTGGATGACAAAGAAATTGAAATCGAACTGGCGGCCGCGCCGGTCGGCGTAGAAATCATGGCGCCGCCGGGAATGGAAGAGATGACCAACCAGTTGCAGTCCATGTTTCAAAACCTGGCCGGACAGAAGCAAAAATCCCGCAAAATCAAAATCAAGGATGCGTTCAAACAACTGGTGGAAGAAGAAGCCGGCAAGTTGGTCAATCCGGAAGAGCTGAAGCAGCAGGCGATTGATGCGGTAGAACAGCACGGCATCGTGTTTATCGACGAGATCGATAAAATCTGCAAACGCGGTGAAACCTCCGGCCCGGATGTCTCCCGCGAAGGGGTTCAACGCGATCTGCTGCCGTTGGTTGAAGGCTGCACCGTTTCTACCAAGCACGGCATGGTGAAAACCGACCACATCCTGTTTATCGCATCCGGCGCATTCCAGGTCGCCAGCCCGTCGGATCTGATCCCCGAATTGCAGGGCCGTTTGCCGATTCGTGTGGAACTGCAGGCGCTAACCACAGAAGACTTCGAACGTATTCTGACGGAACCAAGTGCAGCGCTGACCGAGCAATACAAGGCGCTGATGGCGACCGAAGGCGTAAACATCGAGTTCGCGCAGGATGGCATCCGTCGAATTGCCGAGGCGGCGTGGCAAGTCAACGAACGCACGGAAAATATCGGCGCGCGCCGTCTGCACACGGTGCTGGAGCGTCTGATCGAAGACATCTCCTACAACGCCAGCGAAATGGGTGGTCAAACCGTGACGATTGATGCAGATTACGTACGTAGTCACCTTGACGAGCTGGTAGCAGATGAAGATCTGAGCCGATTTATCTTATAATCCGCGCTCACGGATCGCACTGGTAGCAGACATGTGGGAGGCCTCGCCTCCCACATGTTTTTTATCAGCGGCGCCTGTCACTCTTATCCCTGAACTGAAACGCACCATGACTTCATTAGCACATAGCAATAAAACCAAAGCCTGGCTGGACAGTCTGCGTCCCAAGACACTACCGCTGGCGTTTGCCTCCATCGTTACCGGAACGGCTATCGCCTGCTGGCATGGCAGCTTCAAACCGGGCGTCGCGCTGTTGACCCTGTTTACCGCCGGTTTGCTGCAAATCCTGTCCAATTTGGCCAACGACTATGGCGATGCGGTAAAGGGGAGCGACAAAGAAGACCGTATTGGTCCGTTGCGCGGTATCCAGACTGGCGCCATCACACTGGCGGAACTACGCAGAGCACTGCTGATCACTATCCTGCTGACCGTCGTTTCGGGCAGCGTACTGGTCACGCTGGCCTGTGAAAAACCAGGGGATATCGTGGCGTTTCTGGGGCTGGGGTTGCTGGCCATTGTTGCCGCCATCACTTATACCGTGGGCAATAAGCCCTATGGCTATATCGGTTTGGGTGATATCTCCGTACTGATCTTCTTTGGCTGGCTCAGCGTAGCGGGTTCCTACTATCTGCAAACCGGCTATTTCGACAGCATCGTGATCCTTCCGGCGACCGCCTGCGGTCTGCTGGCCGTCGCCGTGCTCAATATCAACAACCTGCGCGATATCGATAGCGATCGGGAAAACGGCAAGAACACCCTGGCCGTGCGGCTCGGCTCGCACAAAGCACGCTGTTATCACATGGGATTGCTGATGACCGCGCCGGTCTGTCTGGCGCTGTTCGCCACGTTTTATCTGCATACGCTGACGGGTTGGCTATTTATTCTGGCGTTACCGTTGCTGGTCAAGCAGGGGTGCTATGTCCTGCGGGAAACCACGGCATTCAGCATGCGGCCAATGCTGGAAAAAACCGTCAAAGGTGCGCTATTGACCAACCTGCTGTTCGCCGTCGGCGTCTTGCTGAGCTGAAACCGGCGCGGGATAGACTCATCGTCGTTTACTGACGCTGGTCAAGGTGTCCGTTGATGATTTTGCCAACACCAGCCAGAAAGGGATATACTCCATTCACCTTGTCAGCGGCAACGACGTGAGTCCTATGAAATACGATACTTCCGAACTGTGTGATATCTATCATGAAGAGGTGAATGTAGTTGAACCTCTTTTCTCCAATTTTGGCGGACGTAGCTCATTCGGTGGAAAAATCACCACGGTAAAATGCTTTGAGGATAACGGCCTGTTGTTCAATGTGCTGGAAGAGAATGGCTGGGGGAAGGTGCTGCTGGTAGACGGCGGCGGTTCGGTTCGCAGAGCGTTGATTGATGCCGAACTGGCACGACTGGCGACACAGAACGAGTGGGAAGGCATTGTGATATACGGTGCTGTGCGTCAGGTTGACGACCTGGCCGAACTGGATATCGGCATTCAGGCCATGGCAGCAACGCCTGCTGGTGCAGCCAGTGAAGGGACGGGTGATACCGATGTTCGAGTCAACTTCGGTGGAGTCACTTTTTTCTCCGGCGACCATCTGTATGCCGACAGCACCGGCATCATCCTTTCTGAAGATCCGCTGGATCTGGAATAACGCACCATACAGCGAAAAGGGCGTCCATCGGACGCCCTTCTCATAAATCTTACTGCACGTCTTCCATTTTCCCCAGCAACGCACGCAGACGTTCCTGCCAGATGCCGTGTTCCTGCTGCAATTGTTCGTTTTCGCGTACCAACGCATCACGATTGCCCGCAACATTCTGTACTTCCTGCTCCAGCGCCGCGTTTTTCTCTTTCAGCTCTTCGATTTCCATCTGCAACAGCGCAATGGTGTCGATCGCCTGCTGAACCTTCGCTTCCAGTTTCTCAAATACTTCAAATGACATACTTCTAACCCCTATTCATCGCAAGGCATAAACCGGTCAACACAGATGCATCACGAAATGTCATACCTTGACTCTGGCGCTCGTCACATTACGTCACCGGACGTAACGGCCTCGGCTGATTGTATGTAGCCAGTCTGAACCTGTCCAGCGCACAGCCGGCAACTGGCGACTCTGCCACCTTTATGGGCCATGCCCTATCGGTGATATCCGGAAAAAACTGTAGGATGATTATCCTTCCCAGCCAATGTTAAACTATTTTACATAATAATTAACACCACCCACGCGACAGCCAACAGCCATTGCCGTTGAATTAAGCGAATTCACTCATTTTATTGACGCACAACACACATTTTAATTTCGATATTTCTCGTTTTCGAGCATTAACGATAAATTCACACCAAATACACATCATGGGCCTGCATACCAATGTGGGAAACCGCGCCGTATCTTCCTACAGACAAATATGCAGGCCCAGAACATAGCAGGCGCATTTAATTCGTCTGCTTATAATCATAATGCTGTATAAAAAGCAGGAACATGAGTATGACTCAATCTGAACTCTCTACCCTTAAAGGCCAGTGCATTGCTGAATTCCTCGGCACCGGCCTGCTGATTTTCTTTGGCGTTGGCTGTGTCGCGGCTCTCAAACTGGCAGGTGCCAGCCTGGGCCTATGGGAAATCAGCATCATCTGGGGGCTTGGTGTGGCGATGGCGATCTACCTCACCGCCGCCATATCCGGTGCCCACCTTAATCCCGCAGTGACCATCGCCTTGTGGCTGTTCGCCTGTTTTGATGGCCGCAAAGTCTTGCCCTACATCGTTTCTCAGGTCGCCGGCGCGTTCTGTTGCGCAGCGCTGGTATACGGCCTTTACTACAACCTGTTCCTTGACATCGAACAGACCCACAACATGGTGCGAGGCAGCCTGGAAAGTCTGGATCTCGCCGGCATCTTCTCCACCTATCCCAATCCGCATATTTCCGTCGCTCAGGCGTTTCTGGTGGAAATGGTGATCACCGCCATTCTGATGTGTCTGATTTTGGCGCTGACGGATGACGGCAACGGCATTCCGCGCGGCCCGCTGGCGCCGTTGCTGATTGGCATCCTGATCGCAGTCATCGGTGCGTCCATGGGGCCGTTGACCGGCTTCGCCATGAATCCGGCGCGCGATGCAGGTCCAAAACTGTTTGCATTCCTGGCGGGCTGGGGCAAAGTTGCACTCACCGGCGGCCGGGATATTCCTTACATTCTGGTGCCCATTTTCGGCCCCATTGTTGGCGCCTGCCTTGGCGCATTTGGCTATCGTGCCCTGATTGGTCGTAACCTGCCGTGCGATGTTTGCGCCGCCGACGACGATACGACCGCCTCTGCAGAACCCCGCAAAATGTAATGCGTCAACCCTACAGGATTATATTTATGAGTCAGGAAAAGAAATACATTGTCGCCCTTGATCAGGGAACCACCAGCTCCCGCGCGGTCGTACTGGATCACGATGCCAACATCGTCAGCGTATCCCAGCGCGAGTTTCCTCAGATTTACCCTAAACCAGGATGGGTAGAGCACGATCCGATGGAAATCTGGGCCTCACAGAGCTCAACGCTGGTAGAGGCATTAGCCAAAGCAGGTATCAGCAGTGATGAAGTCGCTGGCATCGGCATCACCAACCAGCGAGAAACGGTGGTGGTATGGGAAAAAGAAACCGGCAAACCCATCTACAACGCTATCGTCTGGCAATGCCGCCGTACCGCCGACATCTGTGAAAAGCTGAAAAAAGACGGTTTGGAAGAGTATATTCGCGCCAATACCGGCCTGGTGGTCGACCCTTATTTCTCCGGCACCAAAGTGAAGTGGATTCTGGATCACGTCGACGGCGCCAGAGATCGCGCCAACCGGGGCGAACTGCTATTAGGCACCATTGATACTTGGCTTATCTGGAAAATGACCCAGGGGCGTGTGCACGTCACCGACTACACCAACGCCTCCCGCACCATGCTGTTCAATATCCACAAACTGGATTGGGATGAACGCATGCTGGAAGCGCTGGATATCCCCCGTTCCATGCTGCCTCAGGTTCGCCCCTCTTCCGAAATGTATGGGCAGACCAATATCGGCGGCAAAGGCGGCACGCGCATTCCTATCTGCGGGATTGCCGGCGATCAGCAAGCGGCATTATACGGCCAGCTGTGCGTCCAGCCGGGCATGGCGAAAAACACCTACGGTACGGGCTGCTTCCTGCTGATGAACACCGGCACCGAGGCCGTCGCTTCCCGTCATGGCTTGCTGACGACCATCGCTTGCGGGCCGCGCGGCGAAGTGAACTACGCGCTGGAAGGGGCCGTGTTCATCGGCGGCGCCTCTATCCAATGGCTGCGTGACGAACTGAAACTGATCAACGACGCCGCGGATTCCGAATATTTCGCCACCAAAGTGAAAGACACCAATGGCGTATACGTCGTGCCGGCGTTCACTGGCCTGGGTGCACCCTATTGGGATCCTTACGCACGCGGCGCTATTTTCGGCCTGACCCGAGGCGCCAACGCCAACCACATTATTCGCGCAACGCTGGAGTCTATCGCCTTCCAAACCCGCGATGTGCTGGACGCCATGCAGGCGGATGCCGATACCCGTCTGCAATCGCTGCGGGTGGATGGTGGCGCGGTCGCCAACAACTTCCTGATGCAGTTCCAGTCCGATATCCTGGGGACGCGCGTTGAACGTCCGCAGGTTCGTGAGTCCACCGCATTGGGCGCCGCATTCCTGGCAGGCCTTGCAACCGGGTTCTGGAACGATTTGGACGAAGTGAAGAGCAAAACCGCTATCGAGCGGGAATTCCGCCCCAGCATCGAAACCGTTGAGCGTAACTTCCGTTACCGCGGCTGGCAGAAAGCCGTTGAACGTGCGCGCAACTGGGAAGATCACGACGCCTGATATCGCCATAATCTTTGATCGGGCGCGGTTCACGCGCCCTTTTTTATCCCTATCCATTCCTCTTTCATTCAAATCGCTGTGCTACCATTACCGCCCGTTATCCCCGATTAATGACGAACGGACAGGTATCCATGAAACGTGAATTGGCCATCGAATTCTCCCGTGTCACCGAAGCTGCAGCGCTGGCTGGTTACAAATGGCTGGGGCGCGGCGACAAGAACGCCGCTGATAACGCAGCCGTACAGGCTATGCGCATCATGCTCAATCAGGTCAACATCAATGGCCAGATAGTGATTGGTGAAGGCGAAATCGACGAAGCGCCCATGCTCTACATTGGCGAGCAAGTAGGCACCGGCGAAGGCGACGCAGTCGACATCGCCGTCGACCCGATTGAAGGCACCCGCATGACCGCCATGGGGCAAGCCAATGCACTGGCCGTACTGGCTGTGGGCGAAAAAGGCGCATTCCTGCACGCGCCGGACATGTACATGGAAAAACTGATTGTCGGCCCGCAGGCCAAAGGCGCTATCGACCTGTCGCGTCCGCTGGAGGAAAACCTGCGTCATATCGCCAACACGTTGGGTAAACCGCTGGATCAGCTTACCGTCATCACGCTGGCGAAACCGCGCCACGACACAGTCATCGCCGATATGCAAAAGCTCGGAGTGAAAGTCTTCGCCATTCCCGATGGCGATGTGGCGGCGTCAATCCTGACCTGCATGCCGGAAAGCGAGGTGGATGTGCTCTATGGCATCGGCGGCGCGCCGGAAGGCGTGATTTCCGCAGCGGTCATCCGTGCGCTGGACGGCGATATGCATGGCCGTTTGCTGGCCCGTCACCAGGTTAAAGGCGACAGCGAAGAAAACCGTCGGCTGGGCCTGGAGGAGCTGGCGCGTTGCCAGGAAATGGGCATTGAAGCCGGCAAGGTATTGACGCTCGACGACATGGCGCGCAACGACAACATCATTTTCTCCGCCACAGGCATCACCAAAGGCGACCTGCTGGAGGGGATCTCCCGACGCGGCAACATCGCTACGACGGAAACGCTACTGATCCGCGGCAAATCCCGCACGATCCGCCGTATCAGTTCGACACACTATCTGGATCGTAAGGATCAGACGCTGCACGAGTTTTTGTTATAACCCGATGGTTTCAATGTGGTTAATGAATGGCGTATCGTAACCTCTGCGCTACGCAGACACCGGAAACAGGAGCATGACACCATGGCAGAATGGGTGACCGGCAAAGTGATTGAGGTTGAACACTGGACGGAAAATTTATTCAGTCTCCGGCTGGAGGCGCCAATAGCGCCTTTTACCGCCGGGCAGTTTGCCAAACTGGCGCTGGAGCGGGATGGTGAGCGCGTGCAACGCGCCTATTCCTACGTCAATGCGCCGAGCAACAACAGACTGGAGTTCTATCTGGTTGCCGTCCCGGATGGGCAGCTCAGCCCGTACCTGCATCGCTGTCAACCGGGCGACGAAGTGCTGGTAACGCAGGAAGCTGCCGGGTTTTTCGTACTGGAAGAAGTGCCGGATTGCGACACGCTTTGGATGCTGGCCACCGGTACCGCCATCGGCCCTTATCTGTCGATTTTGCAGGAAGGGCGCGACCTGGCGCGTTTCCAGCATATTGTCCTGGTGCATGCCGCTCGTTACGCTCGCGATCTGAGCTATCTGCCGCTGATGCAACAGTTGCAACAACGTTACGGCGATAAGCTGCGGCTTCAGACCATCGTCAGCCGCGAAACGGCGCCCGGTTCCCTGACTGGACGTGTTCCGGCGTTGATCGCCAGCGGCGAACTGGAATCCGCCGTCGGATTGCCGCTCGACCAAACCAGCCACGTCATGCTGTGCGGCAACCCGCAAATGGTGCGCGACACCCAGCAATTACTGAAAGAAACGCGCCAGATGAGCAAGCACCTGCGCCGCCGCCCCGGTCATATCACCAGTGAGCATTACTGGTAAGGCGCTTACCAGGAACGGAGCTGCAACAGCTCCGTCTCCTTACCAAAACGATTAGCCCCCACCGTACCGGCAAACATACCGCAATCCAGCAGGGTCATGACCATAATCAGCATCGGCAAAAAACGCCCCAGCACCCACTGGCCCATGTCCGGCAACATGTACCAATTGCCGTTGCCCAGCATCCAGGCCAGTACCAGCAACAGTGCCCACCAGCCGCTTTTGCCGCGATCGTGCAGCCTTTTCACCAGTACCGCTGCCGTCGGCCATATCAGCGCCACCAGCATGAATGCTGCGGTCTGCGTATTCAGCAATCCTGCGCCCGCCAGCATAAACAACCCGACCGTCAACGCCAGCCAGATAGCCATCCACAACCAGAAATCTCGCCGACCGGTACGGCCTCGAAAGGAAAAACACCATTGCTGTATCGTCATCAGTTTTTATTCCTGCCACCGCTTTTTGGTCACGATTTTACCTTAAGCAAAGGATTTACCCGCTTTTTTTATCCGTTTTTTGACAACCGCTCACGAATGCCGCTTAATCACACAGCATATCTGTCACACGACTGCGTTAAGTGATGAAGACGCCATGAAAAACGCCTTGCCGATCTTTTACTGTCTCGCCACCGCGCTGTTCGGAGCCTTCCCGGCGTGGGGCGATCCGTTGTTTCAGCAAAAACCGCCGACCGCAGCGCCTTATCTGCTGGCCAGCGCCCCCACGTTCGATATGAACATCGTGCAATTCCGAACTCGCTACAACCTTAGCAACCCGTCATTACCGATTAGCGAATACCGGGTAGTGGATACCGGCGAAAACTCCCCGACCCTGACCCGAGCCGCCAGCCGCATCAACGATTACCTCTACTCATCCACTGCGTTGGAAAAAGGCACCGGAAAAATCAGAACGATGCAGATCACCTGGTTGCCGCGCCCCAAAGATACCGACGAAAGCGGCCGCCGCAAGCAGGCCATCGACTATATGGCGGCGTTGCTGCGCACCTTCATGCCCTCCCTGACTAACGAACAGAGCCTGAAAAAGGTCGATATGTTGCTGGGAAAAGGCAAAGGCCACCGTTTCTATCAGCAAACGGAAGGCGCACTACGTTATGTGGTGGCAGACAATGGTGAAAAAGGGCTAACTTTCGCTGTTGAACCGATTAAGCTCACGCTATCTGATTCGTGATCGAAGCAGTAATTAGACACGAAAAACAGAGCCACAGTAGGGTTCATCTTTTATACTGTCATCCAGATGGGCTGCCTGACGCAGCCCGCATTGACTAACTCGCTATTCCGCTGGAGGAAAAAAGATGCGACATCCCTTAGTTATGGGCAACTGGAAGCTGAACGGAAGCACCAACATGGTTCTCGAGCTGATCGCCGGGCTGCGTAAAGAGCTGAGCACGGTTGATGGCTGTGGTGTCGCCATTGCGCCGCCGGCCTTGTATCTGGACCAGGCCAAGCATCAACTGTCGGGCAGCCGTATCGCGCTGGGCGCACAGAATGTGGACGTCAATCTTTCAGGCGCGTTTACCGGTGAAACCTCTGCGGCAATGTTGAAAGATCTCGGTGCCAAATACATCATCATCGGCCACTCCGAGCGCCGGACATACCACCATGAAAGCGATGAATTCATTGCCAAAAAATTTGCCGTTCTGAAAGAAACCGGCCTGATTCCGGTACTGTGCATCGGTGAAACCGAAGCCGAAAACGAAGCCGGCCAGACCGAAGCCGTCTGCGCCCGTCAGCTGGACGCCGTCCTGAACACACTCGGCGCTCAGGCATTTGAAAATACCGTCATTGCCTACGAACCGGTATGGGCTATCGGTACCGGCAAATCCGCCACCCCGGCGCAGGCTCAGGCCGTGCACAAATTCATTCGCGATCACATCGCTAAACAAGATGCCGCCATTGCAGCCCAGGTCATCATCCAGTACGGCGGTTCCGTCAACGCGGCCAACGCCGCCGAGCTGTTCACCCAGCCAGATATCGACGGCGCGCTGGTGGGCGGCGCATCGCTGAAAGCCGATGCCTTCGCCGTCATCGTGAAAGCTGCGGCGGAAGCCAAAAAAGCCTGATACCACGCGGCACCGGCTTGGCGGGTTAAGGTGTAACGGAACCGAGGAGGCCATCTTCTTTCCGTCTCCCTTTACCAGCCGCATTGATGGCTCCACTCCGGAGCCATCAATGATTTAGTCCATCCCTCTCCACCACGACGAGTGGCGTTCCTTCTCCACCGCCGCGACTATTTTTAGCCGTTACCCTTAGATTCATCATTCTGTCATCTCTTGCCTTTAGGTTTACCGCCCACAACCTTCGTAACAATTCTTTAAGGCGAGTAAAAAATAATGATCAAGAAGACCCTGATTTCCTCTCTGGTAATGACACTGGTTGCCGCTAATGCCATCGCTGCCGATGCCGCCTACGTTCGTCAGGCCGCAGGCGATATCACTCAGCCAGGCGGCGCACGCCGTCTCAGTGCCGATCAAACTGAAATGCTGAAGGCGGCGCTCAATGCCAAAACGGCAAAAAACGTCATTCTGCTGATTGGCGATGGCATGGGAGACTCTGAAATTACGGTAGCCCGCAACTATGCAATGGGCGCCGGCGGTTTTTTCAAAGGCATTGACGCTTTGCCATTAACCGGCCAATACACCCATTACTCACTGGATAAAAAAAACCCGCAAACCGGATTACGTGACCGACTCCGCTGCGTCCGCCACGGCCTGGTCAAGCGGTGTGAAAAACCTACAACGGCGCGCTGGGCGTGGATGTTGACGGCAAAGACCACAAAACCCTGCTGGAAATCGCCAAAGCAGCGGGCAAAGCCACCGGCAACGTCTCCACCGCCGAATTGGAAGACGCTACCCCAGCAGCCATGATCTCGCACGTCACTTCCCGTAAATGTTACGGCCCGGAAAAAACCAGCCAACAATGCGCCACCAATGCGCAGGAAAACGGCGGCCGCGGTTCTATTGCCGAACAACTGCTGGTTGCCCGCGCCGACGTCACGCTGGGCGGCGGTGCGGCGACATTCAAAGAAGTGGCCAAGGCAGGCAAATATCAGGGTAAAACGCTGCTGGAACAGGCGCAGGCGCTGGGCTATAACCTGGTGACTGATCTGGACAGCCTTAGCGCAGTGAACGTGGCCAGTCAGAACAAACCGGTGCTGGGCCTGTTTGCCGACGGCAATATGCCGGTACGCTGGCAGGGGCCGAAAGCCTCCTATCACGGCAATCTCGACAAGCCGGTTATCACCTGCGAGCCAAATGCACAGCGTACAGCTGCAACGCCGACACTGGCACAAATGACAGACAAAGCCATCCAATTGTTGAGTAAGAACAAAAATGGGTTTTTCCTGCAGGTTGAAGGCGCGTCTATCGACAAACAAGACCACGCCGCCAACCCATGCGGCCAGATCGGCGAAACGGTAGATCTGGATGAAGCGGTTCAGAAAGCGCTGGAATTTGCCCGTCGTGACGGCAATACGCTGGTGATCGTCACCGCCGACCACGCGCACTCCAGCCAGATTATCGAGAATGGCGCCAAAGCGCCGGGTCTGACGCAGGCGCTGAACACCAAAGACAACGCCGTCATGACCATCAGCTACGGCAATTCGGAAGAGGAATCACAGGGTCATACCGGCACTCAGCTACGTATCGCGGCTTACGGCCCGCACGCCGCCAACGTGGTAGGGCTGACTGACCAGACTGACCTGTTCTACACCATGAAAAGCGCCATGGGCCTGAAATAACCCTCGGGCAGCCATCCCTACACCATTGTCCTAAAACAACGGGCCGGATAACGGCCCGTTGTTTTTTTATCGAGGGTTGACGCACGCAAACCTAACGCAACGCGCTGGGAATCTGTTGCGTAATACAATGAATATTACCGCCGCCCAGCAGAATTTCACGGGCAGGTACGCCGGTTATCAAATAGTCGGGAAACATCTGTTGCAGCAGCGCATGCGCATCGGCGTCAGTACGTGTATCCAGCAACGGATAGATAATTTGCCGGTTGCTGATCAGGAAGTTGACATAAGAACCCGCCAGCCGCGACCCGGCGTTACGCTCGATGGCATTGCCTTCATCGACGCCCGCTGTTTCCTCCGGCGTGGCGTACAGTGGCCCCGGCGCCGGCAATTTCCAGATGTTCAACGCCCGGCCTTTAGCATCTCGTGCCTGTGAGAGCACCCGATACGCCGCCTGCGAACGGTGGTACTGCGGGTCGGTTTCATCGTCAGTCCAGTGCAAGGCCACTTCACCGGGGCGCACGAAACAGCACATATTGTCGATATGGCCGTCGGTTTCGTCGTTATACACGCCCTCTTCCAGCCAGATGAAAGAAGACACGCCGAGATAATCCCGCAACAGTTGTTCAATCTGCGCCTGGTTCAAGTGCGGATTGCGGTTCGGGTTCAGCAGACACTCGGCGGTGGTCAGCAACGTACCTTCGCCATCGGTATGGATGGAACCGCCTTCCAGAATCAGCGGTGCGGCGTAACGCGCATCGCCGTGATACGCCAGCACCTGCGCGGCGACCTGTTCGTCACGACGCCAGTCTTGGTACAACCCGCCCAATGCGCCGCCCCAGGCGTTGAACCGCCAGTCGACGCCGCGGCGTTCGCCGGCCTCATTCAGCACCACAGTCGGCCCGGTGTCGCGCATCCAGGCGTCATCGCTTTCCATCTCCACCAGCGTGACACCGGCCGGCATGACGCTTTTGGCGAGTGTCATTTGGTCACGCGGCACGCCCATGATGACCGGCGTGGTCTGTGCAATAGCGGCGGCAACGGCGGCAAAAATACGCTGCGCTGGGATGACGTCACCTTGTGATCGCCAGTTGTCACGGCGATACGGCCACAACATCCATACGGCCTCATGCGGCGCCCATTCCGCCGGCATGGCGAACCCGTCCTGCAACGGCGTAGTCAGTTCGGACATCATTTATCTCCAGGTCTTGCCGTCGGACGTACCGATCACGCCATACATGTCCGGACGGCGATCGCGGAACAGCCCCCAGGACGCGCGCTGTGCGGCGATGGCGTCCAGGTCGAACTCGTGCACCAGCACCGTTTCCGCCGTCTTGTCGGCTTGCGCCACCAGCGCCCCGGTTTGATCAGCGATGAATGACGAACCGTAGAACGTCATTTCCAGGCCATCGATATATTTGCTGGCCTCGGTACCGATACGGTTGGAGGCGATCACCGGAACCAGGTTGGCAGCGGCGTGCCCCTGCTGCACACGAGTCCAGTGCGGCTGACTGTCGATATCCGGATACGCCGGTTCGGAACCGATGGCGGTCGGATAGAAAATCAGCTCCGCCCCCTTGAGTGCCAGACAGCGGGCCGTTTCCGGGAACCACTGATCCCAACAGATGCCTACGCCGACTTTGGCGTAGCGGGTCTGCCATACTTTGAAACCGGTATCACCCGGAATAAAGAACTGCTTTTCCTGATAGGCCGGGCCGTTCGGAATATGGGTTTTGCGATACACGTCCAGCACGCTGCCGTCGGCGTCGATCATCACCAGCGAATTGTAGTAGGCGTTATTGGCGCGCTCGAAGAAACTCAACGGCAACACCACCTCCAGCGCCTTCGCCAGCGCGGCGAAGTGTTTGATAAGCGCGCTGGTTTCCAAATCCTGGGCCAGCGCATAATGTTCCGGGCTCTGATCGATGCAGAAGTAAGGCGCGGCAAACAGTTCCTGAATCAGGATGATTTGCGCCCCCTGAGCATGAGCCTGCCGCACCAGTTTTTCGGCATTTTCGATATTCTTTGGCAAATCCCAGGTGCAGGCCATCTGAGTGGCGGCGACGGTAACTTTTGTCATGCGAGAACCTCAATAATTTTGTTTCTTCCCACCGTCAGACGGCAACGCATGCTGACGACGAAACCCCGGTAAAAAGTGTAGGCCAACAATGACCCCGATGCGCCGAAACAACCATCGCCAACGGCGTCATGCCGTATCGCGCAACAAAAATCCGGCGACAGCATTATGCCCGTGAATCATGACGGCGAGGACATTTCCCCCGCTTTAATGTCCCGTCGTTTTTATGGCTGATCAGTGTTTGTAGACGCATTAATAACAAATCCCGCCCAGGGAGGTATGGCGTGTTTAACATTCGCCACATCCCCCTGCGAGCGGGATTTCATCGCCGGACGCGCACGCATCCGGCGGTTACATCAGAACAATTTCTTGGCGGTATCAAGCCAATCGCCCCGGAATGGGCGCTTCATGTTCTCGATGGCGTCGATAATATCATGGTGAACCAGTTTTTCATTCTGGATACCGACGCAACGGCCGCCGTACCCCTGCTGCAGCAGTTCGATAGAGTAGGCGCCCATGCGCGAGGCCAGAATACGATCATAGGCGACCGGAGAACCGCCGCGCTGGATATGGCCCAGTACGGTGGCGCGGGTTTCACGCCCGGTTTCCGTCTCAATGTAATGCGCCAGATCAGCGACATCACACATCAGCTCGGTAATCGCCACGATGGCGTGCTTCTTCCCTTTGGCGATACCCGCTTTGATCTCTTCCACCAAATCTTCTTTTTTGAAGTCCACTTCCGGTACGACGATGAATTCGCAACCACCGGCGATCGCGGCGGCCAGCGTCAGGTCGCCGCAGTGGCGGCCCATCACTTCGACAATGGAGATACGCTGGTGGGAAGACGAGGTATCGCGCAGGCGGTCAATGGCTTCCACCACCGTTTCCAGCGCCGTGAAATAGCCGATGGTGTAGTCTGTCCCCGCCACGTCATTATCAATAGTGCCCGGCAGGCCGATACAGGGAAAACCCATTTCCGTCAGGCGTTTGGCCCCCATGTAGGAACCGTCTCCGCCGATAACCACCAACGCATCCAGACCACGTCGCTTCATGTTTTCCACACAAACCTGACGCACAGACTCCTCACGGAAAGCCGGAAAACGCGCGGAACCCAGAAACGTCCCGCCGCGGTTGATGACATCGGACACGCTATAGCGGTCCAGTTGTTTCATACGGTCTTCGTACAAACCCAGATAGCCGTCATAGATCCCGAACACTTCCAGACCTTCCGTCAGCGCAGCGCGCACCACGCCCCGGATGGCAGCGTTCATCCCCGGCGCATCACCACCACTCGTTAACACTCCGATTCTATTAATCATGACAACCTCTGGATTTGTAGATGTAAATTCGCAGATTTTCTATCGCGAGGCCGGGTCAATACTGGCGAGCCTCTAACCTTTTATAAGCATATTATAACAAAAGGCCTTAGCTGAATTGATTCAGGTCAGGCATAAGTTCCTATAAATATCCATTGCATGTCACACTTTTACAACACCTTTCAATGACAGCGAGATGACCGAGCTTAGCGTTACCAGCGTCCCCGCTGCTCAAGCGGAACAATCGAAATAGGGTCTTGGTGGATAATAACGTCGGAACCGGGAAAACGTTTGAGCAATGCCTGCTCCAGCGCATCCGCAATACTGTGAGACTCAATCAACGGCAGTTGGTCATCCATTTCCAGGTGGAGCTGGATAAAACGGGTCGGCCCCGAACGGCGAGTACGCAGTTGGTGCGCACCGTTGACGCCGGGCCATGAAGCGATCATTCGGGTGATTTCCTGCCGTTCTTCATCCGGCAGGGCGCGATCGAGCAAAGATTGGATAGCGTCATAGGCCATACGCAATGCACTGGACAGGATATAGACGCCAATCCCCAATGCAAATACCGCATCCGCCCAGCCAATGCCGCGCCAGCTCAAGAACAATGCCACCAGAATGGCGCCGTTCATCAGCACATCGGACTGGTAATGCAACATGTCCGCCCGCACCGCCTGGCTTTGGGTCTTGCGGATCACCCAACGCTGGAAACTGACCAGCAGAATAGTGATCACCAATGCAAAAACCGTAATCCACATCCCCAATTCAGGGCCGTTCAATGGTTGAGGCGTACTCAGCCGCTGTACCCCGTTAAGCAACAGGAACAGCGCCGATCCGGAAATAAACATACTTTGTGCCAGCGCCGCCAACGATTCAGCCTTACCATGGCCGAAGGTATGTTCCGTATCGGCAGGCTGCAATGAGTAACGCACGACCAGCAGATTCACCAGCGACGCGGCGATGTCCACCAGCGAATCCACCAATGACGCCAGCAAACTCACCGAACCGGTGTACCACCAGGCATACACCTTCATACCGAATAAAAACAGCGCCGTGGCGGTGGCCAGAAAAGCGGCCATTGTCACCAGGCGAGCGTAATGATAATTCATACCCATCTCCTGCCAAAACGAGGAAACAAGTATAACGAATTCCGGCACCGAAGAACCGTGACACTTTACAGAGCACGCCAGCCGACGTGCCCTATCACCAAGATCCGGCTACTCATGGCGCTGCCGCAGCAGTTTTTGCAGGCGCTCCTGCTCCCAGCGGGACATCCTCCCGCGAAGCCAGAAAATCTTGACGCCTTTTAACACCACCAGCCCTCCCCAGATCAGCGGTACCCAGAAAAACCAGCGGTGCCCCGACCCGGTCATCTGGTTCACGATAAACAACACCACGCTGACCAACACCATGAGGATCAGGCTGCGCCAGAAACGGCTTTCCTGACGTACCTGCCGCCGCGCATCTTGAATGCGCTGTTCCAGCGACTCGCCGCTAACCGTCTGTTCGCTTTCTTCCGTCATCAGTTCGGCCACATTGACGCCAAACGCGGCGGCGATCGCGCTCAATGTCTCCAGGCTGGCGCGCTCGCCATTCTCGATACGCTGGATGGTTCTGACGCTCAGGGAGGAGAGCTCCGCCAATTGTTCCTGAGACCAGGCTCGGGCAAGGCGTAATGTCTTAATCGAATTCATGTTCGTTTTCCTGTTGTTGTGAAAAACAGTGGTGAAAAACAGCTGTGAAAAACGATGCCAGCTTATGCCAGCCTTCCCACCCGCGACACGACAGCAACCCGACAGGCACACGACAGTAACCCGACACCTGCTGGAATCAGGGCCGAGGCGCCTTCCACGACGCCTCGACAAACCGGAGGGCGGGCGTAAAATTTCACGTCACACACAGGATTGCGCCCGTTCGGCGCCATTAGATAGCTTGAGGATATCATGAGAAAACGCCCCGCTTCCCGCTTTCTGGTCATCAATGCGCAACTGCATGTGTTGCTGTTTCGCTTTGAACATAAGGATGACGCCATGGCTGGCCGAGCCTACTGGGCAACGCCCGGCGGAGCGCTCGAAGCGGGTGAATCCTTCACTCAGGCGGCTATCCGTGAACTGTGGGAAGAAACGGGTCTGAACATCACCGACCCTGGAGAGGAAATCGCCCAACGGGAATTCGTCATGATGATGCCGAATGGCAAAGAAGTCTTGGCGGACGAGCGCTACTTCATTATTCGCATTCAGTATCACGATCTGGATTGCAGCCAGTGGACCGAGCACGAAAAAAAATTATGCGGCGCTACCACTGGTGGGGAATGGATGAACTACGCCAGACGCAGGAAACGGTGTATCCCGACAATCTGCCCGCGTTACTGGAGCCTTATTTGTCGATAACGCGGTAAAGACCATAAAAAACGGCCCAATGGGCCGTTCAGATATCGTGTTTATTGCAAACACATTATGCGCGGTAGTCACGCCGCTCTGACAATATAGTTAAAAGCGATGTTGCGGGGGCGAGTTGAAACCCAGACAGAACCCTCGCTCGCATAAACGGTATTGCTCGCTGTACCGTTAACACCGTTGTCTCGGGATGCCTGCTCTGTCAGGTCAATATTATTTGGTGCGCGGAAGGCCCCTGCCGGAGCAGAAATTGATTTTGCAGCCGTGTCAGCTTCGGCATAGCCCATCCCGATATAAACGCCAATGTTGTCAACATCACTGCCGTTGTAATCCATCATGCCGGTTCGTAAATACGTGGGATTTTGCGCTGTCAAAATCGCCCTGCCAGCATCAACACCCCTACCATCATCCCAGCCGCGGATAAATTCGCCGCGGAGATCGGGCAAAACTCCGGAGGGATAGACCGTCGCCAGCTTCGGATACAGGGCCTTGTCGAACGACTGTCCATTACATTTCAGCCAGCCGGTGGGCGCGGTCGCCTGCGGCCAGGGTAGTGGGATACCCACAACATCGGCGATATTCATTTTTTGAGCCAGACCCGACGCGGTGCTGGCTGACAAATTCGCCGTTGCAGTAGAAACAAACGCTGTTGTCGCCAACTGCGTGGTATTGGCACCGGCTGCCGCCGTCGGTGCCGTCGGCGTGCCGGTAAGCGCTGGGCTGGCGAGTGGGGCATACTGCGGATGCGGATTTGCCGCTGCGACATGATTCGCCGTTGCAGTAGAAACAAACGCCGTTGTCGCCAACTGCGTGGTATTGGCACCGGCTGCCGCCGTCGGTGCCGTCGGTGTGCCGGTAAGCGCCGGGCTAGCGAGTAGCGCATACTGCGAATGCGGATTTGCCGCTGCGACATGATTCGCCGTTGCGGTAGAAACAAACGCCGTTGTCGCCAATTGCGTGGTATTGGCACCGGCTGCCGCCGTCGGTGCCGTCGGTGTGCCGGTAAGCGCCGGGCTGGCGAGTAGGGCATATTGTTTATGGGGATTGGCGTCGGCGAGATGTTTCGCCATCGCATCATCGGCGTAGGCTTTTACCACGACAGCGCTGTCATCCACGTACTTGCGAGTTGCCAGTACCACCGACGGGTCAATTTTTAGCGTGACCGCGTCGGTACTGCTGACAATCAAGATCATGCGCACCGTTTGCACCCGGCCGGAGCCTTCCTGTAGCAGCGGTTTGTAGGTTTCCGGGCAGTTGGCGACGGCAATCAGATTGCCATCGTTATCATACAGGCCGATTTCCCGGATCCACCACCCGCCCTCGTCCTCGGGGATCACCTGTTCAGCGATAATCTGATTGGGGTTGGCGGAATCGACACTCAGCGAATTCAGTGCGGCGCGACGCTTTTCATTAATCAACGTGGTTTGTGTGGTGCTCGGCGTTGGCAGCGAACCACCGCCATCCCCTACGCCCATTCGCGCGATTTCCAGTTGCTTCCCCAATGCCGTGGCATTGGCCAGCTTGTTTTCGCCCACTTGAGTGAGCAACGCTATGTATTTTGTCGTCATATCGTCTCGTATCTGAATAAGTGAAAAATAGTAACATCACGATATATGCAGCCAAGATCACCGCAGCTTTCTGTCAAATCGTGATATTTCGGTGAGGAGCGAGACGTCATTATGCTGACCGTCATCAGGAATGGCGCGTCATGGACGTTGTTACCGGCATACAACAACATCGCGGCACAACATCAATCACAACAAATTGAAAAAAAGATATTAATCCGAGATAAGCACTGAAAAGAAAAACGGCCCTCGGGCCGTTTGCGTTATCACATTCCCGGCTCCGTCGGCCACACAATGTCTGGCGCATGACCGAAATCCACCCGGCTTAATAACACCAGATAAGCCTGCCAAGAACTCAGTGCAGACGCTTCTTCCGGCGTGGCGATCCCCAAATTGATGGCATAAGTTAGTTCATTCAACCGATCATTTGCGCTGCGTCGGCGTTTTTCCTGTTCCGCTTTGGCTGCCTGTATCGCCGCATTAATTTTGGCTGCGTCATCCGTTACCCACCTGCCATCGCGCCATACATCAAACGCACTCGTCGGCGCCAACACCGTCAACTCGCTGGGTAATTCGCCCATCTGAGTCACCCGTAACGGCTGCCGGGTTTGTGTGTTGTAGGCCAATTGCCCCCTATAGTCCGGTACATGCACCCAACAAAGCCCGTCGTCACTGCGGCGCAAACCCAGCCCATCAGGAGGAAGCGAAGGCGCATCAAGATATCCCCCCGCAGGCAAGCCAGTACCTTGCATCAGGTATTCATAACCGGCGTGCAGATATTCATGCGTATCGGGATCAGCGAAATAGACCACCAGCCAGCCGGGTACGGTAGTTAGCCCGTTTGCCCCTAATTCAGCAGCCTGCGCTGTAATGGCATATTTTTTAGTCATCATGCAGCCCTCACGATGTAGTTAAAGGCGACGTTGCGGGGGCGAACATACGAACGCGCCCGTGATCCGTTATGTTCATATGACGGCAGATTACTGACCGCTGAATACTCGTCAGTATTGAACGTGCTATCGACATTATCGATTCTGATTGTTGTCGCGGCAGTGTTGCTTTCGATGTTCGGCTGAATCCACGTTGCATCCTGCACAGACAACACCGCACGCCCGCTATCAACCCCCCTCCCATCATCCCAGCCGCGAATAAACTCGCCGCGTAAATCCGGCAATGTGCCCGACGGATACGCTGCTGTCAGTTTGGGATAGAGGGTTTTATCGAACGACTGACCGTTACATTTCAGCCAGCCGGTGGGGGCGGTTGCTTGCGGCCAGGGCAGCGGGATGCCGGCAATCTCTGCTGCAAACCAGCCCGATGTAATGGCGCTGGTGCTGTTATCTCCCGCCGCCGGGGCGGTGAGCGTGGCCGTGCTGGTAATTTTTGTGGTTTTCCCAGTTCCTGGGGCGATAGTGACATCGCCGCTGTCTGCCAACGCGATGCGGTTGCTCCCTTTGCCACCCAGCTCAAGCCAGCCGTTGCTTTCGCTACGTCCGACAGTCCACAAGAATACGCCGTCACTGTTAAGCCCTTTAATATACGAGCCAGACGATGGTGCCTTTGTGCTCTGCTGCAAAAGGATTTGATTACCGTCGCCGTTGACGGTGACTGGTGTGGTAATTTTCAGTGACTGACCTGCTTTAGGGGCAATAGTAATATCGCCGCTGTCTATGAGCGCGACGCTATTGCCACCCAAGTAGCTGTAAAACTGCGTGTTCGTGCCGGCATACGTCAGTTGCGCTATCTGAACACCGAGATTGGTCTGAAACGATATCCCTACAGCAGCATTGGCAGTTGCAGCTTTGAGTAACACGGCGCCGGCGCCATCAGCGGTTACTTTTACACGCCCGGTAAACTCAGGGCTGGCAAGCGGCGCATACTGAGGATGCGGATTTGCCGCTGCGACATGATTCGCCGTTGCGGTAGAAACAAACGCAGTGGTAGCCAACTGCGTGGTACTGGCACCGGCTGCCGCTGTTGGGGCGGTGGGTGTGCCCGTCAACGCCGGGCTGGCGAGTGGGGCATATTGTTTATGGGGATTGGCGTCGGCGAGATGTTTCGCCATCGCATCATCGGCGTAGGCTTTCACCACAATCGCGCTGTCATCCACGTACTTGCGGGTCGCCAATACTACAGATGGATCGATTTTCAGCGTGACCGCGTCGGTGCTGCTGACAATCAAAATCATACGCACCGTTTGCACCCGGCCGGAGCCTTCCTGTAGCAGCGGTTTATAGGTTTCCGGGCAGTTGGCGACGGCGATCAGATTGCCCGCTGCGTCGTACAAGCCGATTTCCCGGATCCACCACCCGCCCTCGTCCTCGGGGATAACCTGTTCAGCGATAATCTGATTGGTGTTAGTCGTGTCAACGCTCAGGGAGTTCAACGGCGCCCGGCGGCGTTCGTTGACCAGTTTGGTTTGTGCTGCGTCGGGAGTCGGCAGGGTGCCGCCACCGTCGCCGAGCGCCATTTGGGTGATAGACAACTGCTTCCCCAGCGCGGTAGCGTTTGCCAGCAGCGCGGCGCCAGTGGTTGTCAGCAGGGCAAAATATTTTGTGGTCATGCGTTCACGCTCACGTTATCAGAAAGATGTACCGCACCGCCACGCACGTCGGCGCCGGTTGTGGTAATGGTTTCAGGAAAGTAGGGATAGATGGTCAGCGCGTCGCCGCTGTACTGCCCGACAATGACCGGCGCCGCGCCCCGGCTATCAAGATGGATAGCCAGCCCCAAGAGATGGCGGCTCGCAGGCTTGGCATCAGCAATTAAGCGTTCCAGCTCCAGATAGGTTTCTTCGGTGATGCCGGCATCCTGCACGCCGATATCCAGCCGGAAAGTGCCGGGTACGCCGCCGGTTTGCCACCACTCGGTAATACGAATCAGATAGCCGAACGGCTCGACCACCCGGCGCAGGGCGGCGATGGTGCCCTTCTGGCGGTGTACCCGCCATGCCGCCTTGATCACCTGACGTTTGGTCTGTTCTGACCAGCGCTTATCCCAGCGGTCAACTGACAACGCCCAAGCGAGATAAGGCAGGAATGATACCGGACAGGTGTCAGGGTTCCATAACGTATCCAGATCGACCGCTATCTCACTCAGATGCTGGGTAGAACTGGCGACATTGCGCATAAAGTCACTGGCCGACGGTGGCAATAGGCTGTTACTCATCGCTGCCGCCCTCAGTGAGAGTCAATCCGGTGCAGTACGCCGCCTGCGTGTCGCTGATCACCATGTCTTGCGCCGGTTCCAGCAGCTCGACACGTTGCACTCCCTGCACATGCAGCGCCGCCATGATGGCCGAGCGAGCCACATCACGCCCGATGCGCCCCTGTACGCCAAGCCATGACGTTAATGCCTGCTGCGCGGCCTGTTGGATCGGTTCCGATTCCGGCCCAGGATAGCGGTACAACACCGCCGTAATGGCATAGCGCACAATCTCGGCGCTTTGCACCGTCAGGCGGTCGCCGACCGGGCGTTTATCGTCGGCGGACAGGGCGGCATCAACGGTTGCCAGCAGATCAGCCGAGGCACTGCCGTCTCCCTCTGTGGATAACACCGACACCACTACCACCGCTGGGGACGGGCTGATCGCTTTGGCATCCGCCACCTTGCCGCTGGCACTTTTGGCGAAATACTCATACGCGCCGGTCGGCCCGGCCACGCTCAACCCCTCAAAGGCCGCCTGCGCCCGCAACCGTAGCGCGCTGTCGCTTTCCATTATCGCGTCGGCGGTGTCGGTTTCCTCTGTAATGGTCAGCCGGGCCGTGTTCAGGTTAGCCGCCAGATTATCCAGATCGGATGATACGGCGTAGCTGAGTAGGCAGGCTTCGGCGCCCTCGTTAATCCGCTGGCGTAACATCATTTCCCGATAGGCGATCACCTGCGCTATCACGGTTAACGGTTCGGACTCCAGTTCCAACGCGGCGGTTACGGATGCCTGTTGATCGGCAGGAAAGGCAGCAATCATCACCGCTTTCACATCCTGAAAGATGACTTCGAAGTCCAGCTCTTCAATGATTTGCGGCTGGGGGAGCTGTGATAAATCAACCGTTGCCATCGCTGTTACTCCTGAGCGTAAGGGTGGTGCTGGCCGCCTGCATCGTTGCAGTAATAACGCCCGATAACTCTGCTGCTACCGCCCCGGATGCTGAGTAACGAATATCGATGGCATTCAGCGAGATACGCGACTCCCAGCGCGTCAGGGCGATAACAGCCGCACTCATCAACTGAAGCCGCGTCACAGCGTTCTGCGGCGCATCCAGCAGGTCAGGGATCAGGCTGCCGTAATCCCGGCGCATCACCCTGGATGCCAGCGGCGTAGTCAGAATGTCGCGCACCGACTGCCAGAGCTGATCGGCATCGGTCAGGGTGCCGGTGCCATGCGGATTCATGCCGGTATAGGTCGCGGTCATTGTGTGCCACTCGTCCAGCTACCGCCGGGCTGAATGCCGCCGTGGCGGTGGTTATCCACCTGGACGCCGTTAGAGGTCATCGCGCCGTCAGAATGCGCCACATTACCGGCCAGGGTGCCGCCGTGGGTGATCTCCACGGTGCGGGCCTTCAGGTGCTGAGTGCATTCCACCACCGGCGTATTCAGTGTGACGCTGACCGCGGCCACCACGTTGACGGTTTTCATGCCGGTGGCTTCCAGCGCACCAGCCACAGCGTCATACCGAAACCGGGCACCGTCCGGCGCGGTGATCACAATCTCCTTCAGGCTGTTGCCCGGTGCCGGGTGGGCCTCGCTGAACAGACTGCCGATGATCACGGCGGTTTCCGGATTACCGCCAAGGCAGCCCAGCCACACCTGTTCCCCGACGGCGGGCGGGAACCAGACGTTAAACGCCCCGGCGCGTATGGTGTTCCAGCGTAGCCAGTCGGTGAGCAATTCACCGCTCTTAACACGTACCTGCCAGGTTTCCGGGTCAACTGCTGTGACGACGCCGACGCGCAAGACGTTTTCCAGTAATCGCATCAGTTCAGCGCTCATGTGGCAGCACTCCCCAGGCTATTGATCACCGAGTCCTGGATCAGCTGCTCATCAGCCGGGGAAATCCCCAACAGTTTACGCACCGGGTAGCGGGCGAAGGCGCCCGGCCCGATCTGGTCACGTTCACCGTACTGATGCACGCGGGCGATACGGGCAGCCATGCCGCCAAAGCCGACGCTCGCGCCGTTGGTATCGGCCCGCATGTTGAGAAAGCGATAGCTGCACAAGCGCTGAAACATCGGGGTTTTCTTGCTGGTTGTGCGGCGTATCGCCTGCGTGTTGATCTCGATATAACGCTCAATATCGCTGCGGTAAAACGTGCGGATAGCGTTGCGGTCTTCATCAAAACCGGTGATTGTGCGGCCGTATTTTCCCCGGCCGCCGTGCCAGTTTTTCAGGTGGCGCACCTGGCCTTCCCAGACAAAGACCATTCCTTTTTGCGAACGCAACACCTTGCGGCGGCGGGTTGCATAGGCCGAGCCGTCCGGGTTCTTCTGCGCACGGATGCGCTGTTGCTGACTGCGTCGCAGCGCCTGCCCGACCTGACGGGCCGTTTTCAGCCGCCCGGCGGGTGACAGGCCGGAAAGAATGTCGTCAAACACCTGATCCAGTGCGTGAAACCGTTTATCCGTCATACCGCTGTCTCCCCGGTCGCATCCTCAAGCACAGCGTCCCATACCCCGCCGGTGAGGCGCGGACGAGGTTCAGGCAGATGTTCAGCTCGCAGGGTGCCATTATCATCCCGCGTGACCCTGACCCGCTCGCGCACCGGGATTTCAAAAAGGATGTCGGCGCTGTCGTCGTTGTTGATCAGCGTGGTGAATGTCACCTCGCGGTTCTTTTGCGGGTTCAGCAACAGGTCGGGCTGGTTCTGCCATAGCCAGGCCATTAACGGTAAGGTGAAATCGTCGATATCACCGGTGAAGTTCATCACGAACAGCACCAGCGAGTAGCGGTACAGAAACGACGGCGTTTCCCCGGTGGTTTCAATGCCGCCCTCTTCCACAAACACCGTGAAGGCTTCCGGGTTGGCCCGGCACCAGGTATTGGATGCCGTCAGTGCAACGCGCAGCGAGTCGGTTTTCAGCATGAGCATTCCCCTATGGTGTGGCGGCGTCCTTCAGGCGTTGAAGACGACGCAGGTATACATCGTTGATGGCGGCTTTGTCCGCGTTGCAGGTGTCCAGCGCATCCAGCAGTTGATCACTCCAGAGCGCGACCGTGCCCCACGTCACCGGTGTTTTCAGTGCGGGCGTCGGTGTGGGTGCCGTCAGGCTGAGCGGTACCGGGTCGTGCAGTATTTGCACGCTGGACGGCGGCGGCGCGTTTTTGCAAGCTGTCGCTGACAGCAACAGGCACCACAGTGTTAGCGCACGTATCGGGCTGCATAACCTCACGCATCTTTTCACGACGTTCTTCCCCTTCGACATAACGCTGTTGCTCACGCTCGCGCACCTGCGCCAGCACGGTTCTGGCATCGTCAGCCAGTGCCCGGACTTCGTTTAACAGTTCGCGCTGTTGTTGGGCGCTGTCGGTCAGTGCCTCGGTATGCGCTCGGTCGATGCCGCGCTGGTAGGTTTGCCAGAGCACGCCACCGACGGCCAGCACCAGCAGCACGGCAAGGGTGGCTGCAAGTTTCATGGCACACCCGCCAGATCGCGCAAGCACCAGGCTTTAAAGTCGCTGCGACGATTGACCAGCCCGGCGGAGCGCTGGCCGCCGCTGTTGACAAAATCGGTCAGCCGTTCACACATCGCGGGCCATTCCTGCGCCTGGGCATGTTTCCAGATAGTGGTGCGCTGCTTGCTGCCCTGCCGGTTGGTAAACCACATCAGGCCGCTGCAACCGAGGTTAAACGCCGTGTCGGTCATGGCTTCAAACGCCGATTGCGGCATGGCGGCGCCGTTAAAATTGCCGTTGACGCAGTTCTCTGCCCGCTGCATGTCGTTAACCCAGCGGCGGGCAATCTCGTCATTGCCGTACGGCCGATTTTGTACGCTACCGGTAGAGCCAATGCCCACCGTTAGCACGCCGGCGGGGCAGTAATACGGCGACGCCCGGCAGTCTTCCCAACTGGCTGTTTTCTGCTGTGCTTCCTGCGAGGTGCGCAATGCGCCGGGGGACAGCGTGACGCCAAGCGCGACAATCAGCGCAATCGAACAGCGTTTAATCGCGGTTTTCATCGTCAACGTCACCTTGATGCAAAATAGCCACCGCGCGGCGTTCCGATACATTCAGCGTGCGGCGCTCGGACTGCTGCAAAATCTGTTCAATCAGTTCATTGCGACGTCGTTGTGCGCGCTCGATACGACGCCGGAACAGCCAGGCGCGCCACGCGGTGACAACACCGATGACCAGCCCCGCCAGCGCCACTTTTTCACTGACGGTCATTACCCCGATGCCAGTCACCATCACGGACAGGCCATAGGTCACGCCATCATTCAGGCGCTGAAGATCGTTTAATCCCATAACTGCCCGTTTCCTGTTCTGTCGAGCGGGAAATTTCGGGCAGCGTGACAGCCTGCCCGGCCGTCAGAAACATCTGGCGGCTCAATCCCGGATTGGCGGCGATCACCTGCTCGGTGACACCGGCGGATGTGCCGTAATGGCGATAACAGAGCAAATCCACCGTATCGCCCTGAAGCGCCCAGACCACCATCAGCACAACTCCGCAAAAAGGCGTTTGGCGCCGCGTATATCGGCGATACTCCAGCGCGCATCACGCCATAAATCGTCACGCTGGTTGTCAAAGGTGTCCGTTGCCTTGTCGCCTTTGGCCGTGGTATCCACATCGCGGTATCCCTCCAGCAGCAGCGCGCGGGCAATGGCATAAACCGCACGCTTGAAGCGGTACACCTTGATGTTTTCGCCGTTGACCTGTCCGGCCGGAACGTCCGCCAGTGCGGTATATCCGGCGGCCTGTTGCGTCTGCTGCCAGCTCGCCAACTGGTCAGTCACATGCACCACCGCTTCCGTGGTGACGTGCATCAGGCGAGTGGTGGTGATACCGCCGGTGATACGGGCGGCCAGACGCAGATCGCGCAGGACGATTACCGGCCAGAACTCCCCGGCGCTGACCGCCGCCGCGCCGTCGTCAATCTCCGGCACGTCGCCGCTGTCGCTGACACGTTTTGGCGCTACCAGGCTCATGCTCAACTCTCCCAAAAGTCAGGCGGTGGGCACCGGGCAAAAAGACCGTATACGGGCAGATCACCCGGTGCGCCGCCTGTCGGACGGGGCCGAAGTCGTTAACGTTTGGCAGACTGACGGGCGGCTTTACTTTTGCCCGTCGGCCGTGTGGTTTTCCGCGCCGTGGTGTTACGCACGGCGGCTTTTTTTACCGCTGGCTGCGCGGCGTCGGCTGAAGCCGCAGGCGGTGTCTCCCCGGCGGCTGTTTCCATGGTCGTCTCATCGTCGCCGGGCGCACCGTCTTCCGGCGCGTCACTGCTGCCCGGCATGAGCTTTTTCAGCTCCCGCGTCAGGGTGGCGATTTCCCGTTTTACCCCTGCGTTGGGATTGCGGGCCATCGCTTCCCGGAACAGTGTCAGCGCATCGGCTTTGGTTTGTGCATCCACCGCTGCGCGGCGTGAGAAGGCGCGGGCTTTGCACAGCTTGGCGCGCACTTCATCCGGCATGTCTTTGCCGTCCACAATCGCGGCCACTTCATCCAGCACGGCGGTGTAACCGCTCAGGTCAGCGCGGTCGTCGGTGGCGGCCAGTGTCAGTACCGGGTTGCTCACTTCCTCAGCCAGTACCGTTACCGCATCACGGCGGAACTTGTCGGCAGGCAAAGACAGGCCATGCTCAACGACGTAACGCCCCAGTTTTAGCGCCAGTGCGCTATCTTGGCAGTCGATCGCCCACACCATCAGGGTGACAATCACTTCATCCTGTCGGCCGCTGTCGCCTTCCAGCGTGCCATCAATCCAGCCGTCGTATTCCGGCAGCATGGCTTTTTTCATCTCCGCTTTGGTCGCATCAGATTGCACCTGTTTCAGCGCCGCCTGATGCAGGCGCAGGCGGTGAAGAATTTGCTCATGGGCGGTGCGTGACACCTCCGTTTCGATGTCCTCCTGGCCCCGGCGCTCGGCCATGACCCGCTGAAAATGTCGTTGTGCTGGTGTCAGCATGGTGTGTTCTCCGGTTGGGCGGAGTGTTACCCCGCCGGGCTGTTACTCGCTGTCGCCTGCTGCCTGTGCGAACTGAATACCGTCGATCAGTGCCACCTTGCCGTAGTCCTCCACCACAAAGTCGTCGTTGGACGATTGGTAGGTGGCAATCCGGTTGTACTGCGGCTCCTCGACGATGCTGCGGCGCAACGCCCCCAACTGGTAGTAAACCGACAGATTTTTGAACGAGGTGATCAGCACCGCGTTGGACGGGAAGTACGGTGCCAGGAAGGTCGGCAGGCCGCCCACACGCTCCTGGCTGATAATCAACTGACCGGCGATCAGTTCACTATTGGGGTTGCTCTGGCTCAGCGCATTGAGGCGCGGAAAGTTGCTGGACGTCAGCAGGTCGGATGCCATGATCACCACCAGATCCGGCGCTTTCCGGTGCCACGGATCCAGCAGGCTGTTTTTGGCGTCAAACACAGCGGTGTCGAGGTTGCCGTAGGTGCCTTTGGCGACAATCTTGTTGTCTTCGTCGCGGGCGGTCAGCGTGACGTTTTTAATAATGCGGTGCGCCGTATCATTGCGGATTTTTTGCAGCCAGCCTACGCCGCAATCCTGCAACAGCGGATTGGCTCTGCGGTCGGATTTCTCGGCATAGGTGGCGCCGTTGAAACCGATCATGATGCGGTCAAGGCCGATTTGCCGCGCATTCGCTTGGCTGATCAGCGCCTGAAAGTTCGGCCGCGATGCCCAGGCGTCCAACTGCGGGTAGCTGAGCGCCGAGTCGTAATTCACTTTTCGGCAATGGTAGCTGTTCGGCTCTTTGGAATGGTTGTCCGTCGGATTGCGGCGGGACGTGCCGTCGCTGCTGTTATTGGTGCTGGCAATCGGCCCTTTGCTACCGATCAGGATTTTCTGACCTTCCTGATCCTTCACGCCAAACACGTTAATCTGTTCCAGGAAGTCATCGCTTTCCTGTGCTGCCTGCTCCATACGCTGCTGGATGGCCGGTTCGACGCTAAAGGTCATCGCCACGGCATTCGGCTGCACCCCGTTAAGCTGCGCCTGACGTGAAATGTACTGTTCAAAAAGATTACGGGTCGTGTTTTCCATGTTCGCTTGTCTCGCTTAACGGTACTTAAAAGTCAGCCAGCTGTGCGCCGCTGTTGCCGCCGCTGGCCGCCGGACGCTGGCTGTAACTGTTATCCTGCGTCGCCAGCTTCTGCGTGAGTGCGGCCAGTTCGCGGGTCAACGTCTGGATAGTGCGGTTGTCCTGCTGCTGTTGGGTTTTCAGCGTGTTGAAACTGTCCAGCAGGTCAGCATGGGACTGGGCGACGTTCTCCACCGCCTCACGCACCTGGGCGAACTGTTCACCTTCCGATTTACGGCCTTTGCCGATAATCCCCATCACGCGGGAAAACCATTGCTTCCCCTCGTCGCTGCGCTGTTCGGACAGCTCGACCAGCTCCGCTTCCATCGCTTCGGTGAACATGACCGGCTCACCGGGCAGATTGTTGAATGCCTGCACCTGTGCCCGTTGCTGTGCTGCGAATTTCAGGCGATCTGTGCCCAGGCTGGCCGGGGTATCCGTCATCGCCAGGCCGCGCAGATACGGTTTGCCGGTCGCGGCAAACTGCGGATCGATTTCGATACTGGAATAAATCTTCTTCCCTTCGCCGGTGAGCTGCTTCATTCGCTCGGTGGGTTCGATTTCCGCATACAACGCGGCACGGCCTTTTAGCGGGCCGTCGGTAATGTCTTCCGCGCTCAGCGCAATAACATCACCCATCGCACTGAAATCACTGCCCGGATAGGGGGAAAGAATGTGCTCAACGTTAACGCGGGCACCGTATACCTGCGGGTTGTAGCTTTCCGCCATTGCATAGAGGTGGTCGCGTCCGATTTCACGCCCGTCAACGGTGGAACCGGAGACGGCAACCCGGAATTTTTTGCGGGTCGGTTTAGCTGTACCGCTCATGCCTGTAGTCCTGTCCTGTGGTATCTGTGACATCATGATTGCAGAGCCTAACTCCCTGTCTCAACGCGGTTTTGTTGTCGGCGTAGGGCCAGAGCCGAAAGTGAGCGAAAGGCGGATCGCGCGCGGGGTAATCTTCCCGGCAAAGGGGGAAACCGCGCATGATTCAGGACGCATTTGTACGGCAGCGAGCAAAACAGCTTTACTGGCAGGGTTACCCGCCAGCGGAAATTTCGCGCCTGATGGGGATTAATCAAAACACGGTGTATGCCTGGAAAAAGCGCGACGAATGGGACGAGACGCCGCCTATCCAGCGCGTAACGCATTCTATTGATGCGCGGCTGTGTCAGTTGGCCCAAAAGCCGACCAAAACCGGCGGCGACCTGAAGGAAATGGACGCGCTGACCCGGCAGTTAAAAACGCTGAACGACGGCCAGCCAGGCAATGCCGCAGGCGGCAAGAAACCCCGCAAGCGCAAGGTGAAAAATCACTTCACTGACGAACAGATTGCCGCGTTGCGAACCAACATTCTCGACTCACTGGCCTGGCATCAAAACGGCTGGTATGCCCAGCAGGATCAACGCAACCGTATGATCCTAAAGTCCCGCCAGATCGGCGCCACCTGGTACTTTGCCCGTGAAGCGTTATTGCGGGCGCTGCGTGATGACGTAGCTTACCCTTATCAGCGCCACCAGATTTTTCTGTCCGCCTCACGTCGGCAGGCGCACCAGTTCCGGGGCTTTATCCAGAAGGTGGCGGAAGAGGTGGACGTCGAACTAAAAGGCGGTGACAAGATAGTCCTGAGCAACGGGGCCGAGCTGCATTTTCTGGGGACGTCTGCCGCGACGGCACAGTCTTACACCGGCAACCTGTATTTCGATGAGTTTTTCTGGGTCAGTAACTTTGCCAACCTGCGCAAGGTGGCCGGGGCGATGGCGACCCTGAAAGGGCTGACGCGCACCTACTTTTCCACCCCGTCGAGCGAAACCCATGAAGCGTACCCGTTCTGGACAGGCGCACGCTGGAATGAGAAGCGCAGCAAGGCACAAAAGGTCGCGTTTGATGTGTCATGGAAAGCGCTCAATAGCGGTTTGCTATGTCCGGATAAAACCTGGCGTCAGATTGTGACGCTACAGGACGTCATCGATCACGGCTGGCAATACACCGACCTGGAAGAAATCCGCGACGAAAACAGCCCGGATGAATACAACAACCTGTACGGCTGTGAGTTCGTCCGCGATGGTGAGTCCGCCTTTAACCTCAACCTGTTATTTAGCTGCGGCGCCGACGGTTACGACGAGTGGCCGGACTGGAAGCCCTTTGCATCGCGCCCAATGGCCGATCGCGGCATCTGGATTGGCTATGACGCCAACGGCAGCAGCGGCAACGGCGACAGCGGGGCGATCTCGGTGGTGGTACCGCCACTGGTGGCGGGCGGCAAATTCCGCACCATCGAAACCCAGCAGATACGCGGCCTGGAGTTTGAAGAACAGGCGAAAGTGATCGAAGCGCTGACCTTCAAATACAACGTGCAGCATATCGCCATTGATGGCACCGGCATCGGCGAAGCGGTCTACCAGATTGTGAAGAAATTCTTCCCGGCGGCGGTGTGCTTCCTGATGTCGGTGTCATCCAAACGCGCCTTAGTGCTGAAAATGCTTCAGGTCATTCGTGCCGGTCGCTGGGAATACGACCGCAGCGAGCAGGCGCTGATCAATGCGTTCAACGCCGTGCGGCGCGTCAAGACGCCGGGCGGCATCATGACTTACGACACCGACCGCGCACGCGGCTCTAATCATGGCGATCTGGCCTGGGCAACCATGCTGGCCGTCATCAATGAACCACTCGGCCAGGAGCAAGGCGGCGGTGGCTTTGCGATGGAGTTCTGATGAAAAGAAAATATAAACCCGGCGCCCGTCCGGCAATGACGCCTGGTCAGCCGGATATGGCCGCCACTCTGAAAAGCGATCCGGGGCTGAGCGCGTTTACCTTTGACGGCCCTTATCCGGTCAGGGACGGCCACGACCTGCTGGATAACATGTATTGCGCCGATAATGGCCGTTATTACGACACCCCGGTGGACTGGTACGGGCTGGCTCGCGCGTTTGGTAGTGCGTCATGGCACCAGTCCGCGCTGTACTTCAAACGGAATGCGCTGACCGGGTGCTTTATCCCGCACCCGTTATTGTCGCGTCAGGCGTTCTCCGCCTTCGTGCTCGACTGGTTTGTTTTCGGCAACGGTTATCTTGAACGCCGGGTCAACCGGCTGGGCAGCGTGTTGTCCCTGCGCCACGTTCCGGCAAAGTACACCCGGCGCGGCAGCGACCTGAATACCTATTGGTTTATCCGGCAGTGGAAGGATGAACACGCGTTTGATACCGACAGCGTGTGCCACGTCATCAACCCGGATATTAACCAAGAGATCTACGGTATGCCGGAGTACATGGGCGCGCTGCTGTCGGCCAGCCTGTCGCACTCCGCCGATATGTTCCGCAAGCTCTACTATGACAACGGCTCGCACGCCGGGTGCATTATCTACATCGGCGCATCCCAGGTGGATACCGAAAGCATGGATAACGTGAAAAAAACGCTGAAGGAAGCACGCGGCAAAGGCGCGTTTAAAAACCTGCTGTTACACGCGCCGGGCGGCGGTGAAAAAGGGGTACAGATTATTCCCTTCAGCCAGATATCCGCCAAAGATGAATTCCTGAATATCAAATCAGTGACGCGCGATGACATTCTGGCAGCGCACCGCGTACCGCCGCAACTGATGGGCGCCATGCCGGAAGGCAACGGTTCTTTTGGCGATGTGGAGAAAGCCGCGCGGGTGTTCGCCATCAACGAACTGATGCCGGTGATGGAAGCGCTGAAGCATGTGAATGACTGGCTGGGGATGGAGGTGATCCGCTTCAACCCTTACGCCCTGTTGAAAGCCGAGTGATACCCCGCCGCTGCCGCCGCACTCACGCGGCGGTTTTTATTCAAAAACTTTCACGTCACCTGCGTACTATCTCTTTTCAGTTCAACGGCTAACGCCACCATTCCCCGCCCGTATAAAACCGTCTCAGCGCCGCGCTGTCGAGCGCTCTCACCGGATGACGCGCCGCGTCTCCTGGAGGGAAATACACACGCAGCAGGGCGGGAAATGGGCCGGATTCGGCACATCAAAGGGGGATCCCTACCTACCCCCCATCGCGGGGGCTGTTCCCCCGTCACCAGCGCGCTGCTCTCGCTTCATTTTTTGTGCAAGTGCAGAAACCGGCCCGGCGCGCGAGCGTACCGGGCCGAAAGGGGGAAAATAGCATCAAAAAAGTTGTGCAAAATTGTGCACTATTGTGCGGTAACTTCACCAAAAAAATCCCGCCGAAGCGGGATACATTAGTGAAAAAACTAGGCAGTTCTCATGCGATAAGCAGACATAGACACAACATTTTCTGTCGTGATTTCAGGTACAAAATCTAAAGTATTATCGCTTGCTAACCCCGCTAGCATGGCTGGAGTGATGCATAAACGCTGCGCTAAAGATTCAATATCAACTGACAGATCCGTTAGAAGAAACCTCAATGCCTTATGAAAAAGCTCTGGCTTTTCATTTGGGATTAAATAATCCTCTTTTTCATCAATAGCTTCCCCCTTACGTTTCAGACCAAAAAATGCCGTTTTATACTGAGCATCAGTTAAGAGAGAAAGCTGATGCGCCCTGTAAATTATTGCTGCTTTACTCACTTTCCACGTCAATTTAAACTGGCTAAGGCCTTGCCAGTCGATACGTCCACCTATTGGGCGAGGAAAATACTTTGCCATCGCCGAGCGAGGCAGAAGCAAGGCGGAAGCAAATCGGTTTGCTTGCGATTCCGTTACCCTGTCCCCCGTCGAAATACCTTCATGCAAAATCAAATGTGCAACTTCGTGGGCAATATCAAAACGCTGACGACACGGTGACTTTTTAGCCGTGTTCCTAACGATAAATGGGCGACTCAAAGGAACAGACAGCGCGTCCACATCATCAGAAACAGAATCGAAAGATGTAACAAACGCCCCCAACTTTTCAGCAAGGCGGGTCATATTATCGATCGGCCCAAAGCCTAACCCCCAATCAGTACGGCATTTTTCAGCCGCCTTCTCTATGTCCTCTTGAGTATGCACCCTCATTTCAGGAAACCTGACTGCTGGCAAGTTTAAATACTCATCGAAAACTTCAATTAGACGGCGATACAATTCAGCTTTAGCAAGCGTCGCCCACTTAGTAGCCATGCGTGTAGAACTACGTTTGCGGAAGTGAACGATCTCTTCATTCACTGGAGACTGCTCCTGCACTTCGAAAAATTCGGGCATGACCAGCAAGACGGCAGCTAATTTATTCGCAAGATCAGGAGTAGGCACAGCAGAGCCGGATTCCAGCCGCTGAATATACTGGCGGGTCTTATCGACCCGCTCAGCTACTTGCTCCAGTGATAACTCGTGATACAGACGAGCCAATCGCAAATTAGAACCGTTAAACACTTTTCACCTACTGTTATTCGTTATCGCTTTTCTTTTCCTTTTCAGGAACAGAAGCGCTGATATCATCCAGCTCAATCTTAACAGGTGCTGGCGGGGTATCATCTGTAGAGTGCAGCACTGTTACCCGTTCTTCGCCATAAGTCCACAAAGAGAGCATTTCTTCCAGTGCATTATAACCTGCAAAATGCACGCGCCCACCTTCACCTTCGAACTCCGGCTTCTCAACAACAAAGCGCCAAATCGTAGGGATTGTATCCTCCGACGCAAACAACTGATCAACACTATTCTTACGGAAGAAATTAGGTTTTTTAGGATTAGTTGGATCATCGCTAAAAGAACGAATAGGAATGCCACCAATAGTTATTGTGTAGTCATTATTCGGATTAGAGAGTCCCAACCAGTCGTATTTTTTCGACATACACAGCTTCACGATTCGGTTCTTTTGGCGTCCAAAAGTGCATGTTGCGCGTGTGTAATTATCATCAAGCGAAGAAGACAAAAGTTCATGTGTATCTTCCTGAACTTTAAGGAGCGCCTCTGCAATGATCGACAGGCGTTCTTCGGTTAACTGTGGGTGAAACGTCCAAGGGAATGGGTAATCTTGCATCGGGTCACTTTCCTTTCAGTGCAAAAATTAAACTTTGTCAACCGGAATGATGGTGCAGTTTTTTTATTTTGTCAACTAACCCCTGTTAATTTTTACAGCACATCTCAAAATATAAATACTAAGCTAACAATCTATTAGTGGTTCCGTTTTTCTCATCCACCAACGAACACCACCACACCTTATCCCCAGTTCCACCCCGGCCACAGCTCGCAATCCCCTGTCTGGCCTACTTCCTCCAGCCTGCCGTTAACCATTTTCAGCGCCCTGCCCTCGCTTATTGCCAGACTGCAGCCACGAATCAGCACATCGACCAGCCCCGGATCAGGCGGAAAACCGCGTAAGCGCAACAGTTCCGATAATCGCCGCCGTAGGCCCGGCGTACAGTTATTGACAGAACTCCAAGCTGCGGCGGGGCCGCCAGAAACCCCGGCCCCCGCTGACGCGGCGGCCTGTTTCGGGACAATCCTCCATTGCACCGTTCGGGTGACGATCGCGGAGCGCTCCCCCAGTAATGGCGAATACACCCCCTGAACCTTTTGTACGTCTTCGGCATACTGGTTCGCACGTTCCGTAATCTCATAGGACAACCGCACAACAAGTGCGTCACGCGACACAAGAGGGCCACCCTGCGCTTGGGTGTATGCGGCCCAGTCGCCCACATCTGCTGCCGCCAGCACCGCATCCATCGCCGCGTTATCCAGTTGCTTATCACCCAGGCGTCGCAGCTCGCGGTAAACCGTTACCGGCGCACCGCCGATTTGCTGAAACTGCCGGATACGCCAGCGCGACGCCCAGGCAGATACCGCCTTTGCCATGTCGCGCAGGTTTTCCCCGGTTTCCTCGTCGGCCTCGCCATCCAGTGCGTAGCCATCAATATTCTTGCTGATGTACTTGGCGATATAACCCGTGGCGCTGCCTTTTTCCGGGTCAATCGGTTCATAATGAAAGCGGGCTTTTTGCGCCTTTTCACTGTTCAGCTCATCGGCATCTTCCCGGCGGGCGTGATACGCCATGATGTCGCGTACCTGTTCGATGTGCTCCGGGCGCATGAACAACAACAAATGCCAGTGCGGCGTGCCATCGTGATGCGGCTCGACGACCCGAAAGCCAAACACGCTAATCTCTTCGCGTGACAGCTCCGCCCGGATACGCGCCCACACACCGCACAGGCATTTCTGTGTGTCGCGTGGGCTGGCACCGCTCCACTGTTCGACGAACCCGCCGCCGCTGTGTACTGCGTGATACCGTGACGGCGCGGTGATGGTGTAAAACTCCCCGGCACAGCCCATTTCCTGCGCCAGATCCTCAAAGCCGCGCATTCTCACCATCAGCTCACAACGGCGGATCGCCGGGTTGGCGTTGCTGGCGTTAACCTTGTCATCCATAGAGACACGGTTACCCTCTTCATCTTCCAGATCAAACGCCTTGAAAAACTCCCGGTTACGCCGTTTCTGCTCTTTCCATTCATCCAGCGTGGAGCGCGAGACATAGGGTGACGCCGCTTTTTGTACCTGGCCGACCGCAATCGCCATATGCTCCCGCTGAATATCGCGGCGGCGTTTTAGCCGTGCCCGCCACCACTCCGGTGACATCATGCGTAACAGGCCGGATTCGGCTTTTTCGGTCGATAACGGGTGGCGGCCTTTGGTGAATTGCGCCCAGTAAGCCGGCTGCGTTCCGGCCTGCAAGGTCAGCAGGCCAAGGTGACGGAATGACAGCAGGGTGATATGCCTGTCAGTCAGGCTCCCAGTGTTTCTGATGCGGTTTTCGGTGTAGTCGCGCAACGATGCTGCCATGAAATCGGCCACTCGTTGCGATAAGGCGCGGATGTTGTCACGGTCATAAACCGGCAGCTTTTCCAGATCATCACCGAACGGGAACGGCAGATCTCCCGCAGCACGTTGTTGCGTCTGGTATCGTTCGGTAACGGTGCGCAGGCGTGGCAATACGCTTTTCCCCAGGGTACGGAGTAAAAACGTATTGGCCCGGCGGCGCCCCTTGTGCTCATCGGATTTAAACAGCTTTTCATAACGCTGGCCGAAATACTTCGCCAGATAATCCGGCATTCCGGCCAGATACTGCTGACGCCATTCATGATCGACCTTATTCAGGTGCCAGAGGCTGCGTTCAACATAGCTCAGCCCTGCAGGCTCGCCGGGGGAAAACTGTTCACGCTGCCATTCCCTGACAGCGTGATACACGCCGTTATGCTCCAGAATCTGTAAATCAGTCACTCACAAACCCCGGCATAGACACTGCTACAAACCGACTTGTCGTTTGCCTCTGCCAAAAGGTCGAATTGCGCCCCCCCGCGTGTCGTCATAGCCCAATCGCGGTAAGACTCAATGCCGTATTCATCAACGGTAATTATGTCGATCCGCTGTTCCGCTCTACGTGGATCATGGGTGGAAGGAAAAAACGTTGAATTTCCTCTGCGTGAGCAGGCGGCTACCAGTCTTTCCCACTCAGCAACACGCTTTATTTCTTCAGGCCAGCGGCTGAATATTTCCGCCAATTCAGACTTACGGGCATGGATACACGGCATACACCCAACCCGGCTACAGCCTTGTTGATATAGCGGGTTAGGCTTAATCCCATGACGTTTAGCAATGGCGAAGACATCTTCATGTTTCCATTCAAGGATCGGGCGATAAACATGCAAACCGGGAGTGTTATCCGCATCTTCTTCCCATACTGGCAAACCGGCCCGGGCGGGTGACTCTTGAGCGCGAACCCCCTGCCAGCTTATTACCTCGTCATATTCATCAAGCGCAGGTAGAACTACCTGAGTACGCACAGGTTCGTGCTTAAGTTCGAAGGTGCAAAATCGAGCTTTAGTGCTGGGGAATCTACCCTTCAACATGCAAAGATCGAGGAATGGATTGCCAGTTGGCCGGAGATTATCAAGAGCTGACTTAACCCTAGCAGCAGCCTCAACCTCAGCATCTTGCTGGTTCAGACCCTTTACAGATGGAATCCACTGAAACCCATTTAAGACAGCAGTGTTATAACGATCATCAGGCACAGATTCAGGCCATACAAAACGCTCCCGCCTACCATTAGGGTATAAAAGATACTCATCAAAATAAGTATCATCGTCCTCATCTAACATTATTTTCTGGACACGGAAACCGGATGCCAGCGCCCAGCGACCCTCGAATCTATCCACCATCAGGTCAGTGATCAGCCCCTGATACCAGTTATTCGTAATAAATTTTCTTTTCTGCTCTATCTGTCTTGAAAAATCAGCCTTTACTCGTTTGATTGGGCCTAATTTGCTTTCCAGATAGCCCAGATACTCAATTGTCTGCGGGTGCTCATGCCCTGTATCAGCAAAGACAGCGGTGTGCTGCACTCCGTGTTCAATGGCCAGAAGCCACTGAGCCAAGCTGTCTTTTCCGCCAGACACGCTGATAACGTTGATGGTGTCGTTCTGAAAGCAACGGGAATCAATCATCAGAATGGCTCCGCATTTAACGCGCCGGACGCCGCCATTACATGATGAATGGCATTACCTATCCCCAGCCCACAGTCAGGGCAGTGCCTACCACCTTCATAGCCGCACCCGTCGCAAACTTTCGACAGACTGCGGGCAGCAGACACCGGCAGACGCTTAGCAATGATTTCCCCGGCCTGTTTACCTTCCCCAGCAGCAACGCCGACGCTACGCGGCGCGGTGAAACGGCAGATATCAAACCGGTGATAAAGGCTGCGTGCGTGGTGGGTATCACTGTTGGACGCGATGACAGGGATCCCGCGTTCGGCCAGACGTGATAACTCACTGCACAGGTCATACTGATCGTTGTGGGTGAAACCATCGGTGTGATAACTGGTGAAGCTGGCCGTTGGCGTTTGCGGGATATACGGCGGATCGCAGTACACCACATCGCCGGGGCGGATCAGTTGAAGTGTTTCGCCAAACGCGGCGCAGATGAATTTTGCACGACGGGCTTTTTCGGCAAATGCCTGAATCTCGGCCAGTGGAAAATAAGGCGATGCATAATGCCCGTAAGGGACGTTAAACCCACCGTTGCGGTTATACCTGCAAACGCCCCGGTATCCGTGCCGGTTCAGGTAAAGAAACAGTGCCGCAGATGTGATGCGATTCTCTTTGCTGCGGTTAAATACCTGCCGGAAGCGGTAATAACTTTCTGCCGTGTTCGCGGTGCGGAACAGACCTTCGGCGGTATCAATAAAATCCTTCACATCTTCTTTGAGGACCTGATACAGGTTAATCAGGTCGGGGTTGATATCGGCGATCAGGTACTCCGGGTAATCGGTATTCATCATGACCGCACAAGACCCGGCGAACGGCTCAACCAGACGATCACCAACCGGTAAATGCTCACGCAGGATATCCATCACGCGGGCTTTGCTGCCGACCCATTTCAGCGGTGTGGCGATAATGCTCATAAGGCACCCCGATAGTGTTTGTTTTTCAGTTCAGCATCACCCTGGCAGTACACGCACAGACACACACCCGGAACGGCCACGCGGCGGGCTTCGGGTATGGGGGCGTCGCAGTTTTCACAGACGAATGCAGAAACGGCACAACCCGACTGTTGCCGGGCCTGTTGGATTTGTGTTTCACGGATGAACGCTTCGCGTTCCTGAGCCATATCCATGGAGTCCATCAGCTCAACCCCTGAGCGGAGTACTCAAAACGTTCTGACTCCTGGCGCATCAGTTCCACCAGTTCAGCGGCAGAGAGATCTCTTTGCTGGGCGCGGATAGCCAGCGCAGCAAGACGCAGTGAGAAGGACAAATGCTGGTCTTTGCGCTCCTCCAGTCTGGCTTTATTCAGCAGTTCGATCAGTGCGCCATCAGCAGCGACGGTCATGGTCTTTACTTCGGCATTTTTCATTACGGTTTCCTTTTTTCAGGTAATGCGAATCCCTGCCCGATAAAGGGCATTTATTCGTTGCTATGGGTTAATTAATGAATAGGTGACTGGTTCGGCTTATTGGGTGTGCCGTTTTGATTACTGGTTTTCAGAAAATCATCAGGGCCAAATAGCGCAGTTTCATCGCAGATAGCCCGGATGCGCTTAATTGCGCCCCAGATAGCGGCGCGCTCTTCCGCCGTAAACTGATGCCATGAGTAATTGACATGGCGCGATTTCAGCTTTGGCTTTGCGGAAAAAAGGATAATCTCACGCGTTTCCAGTGCAGCACGCTCCCAAAATGACTGAGCGCGGGATTCACCTTTAAACACGATATCCCTGCAACGCTGTATCCATTTCTGATGATCGACAGATTGAGACATGCGCCCTCCTGATTACCGATTAAACGCCCCTTTCGGCGGGTTCCAGCGGCGGCCATCCGGCCGAATAATGATGCCCTGCTTGCCTTCTCCGTGGCGTATTTCTGGTTTGATACGGCTTTCCGTCTGTTGCTGCCAGAGGAAAGGCGCAATTGAGATTGGTTTTTGCATTGTTCCTCCTATTGGTAACCGCCCACAGATAGACGGTTGCAAATAGGTGCCGGGATATTTAGCCACGCCCGGCCGTGGTTTCTCTGGTGTTGTTTTTATTCTTTATCACTGCACTATTGAGATACGCTGTTATGTAAGCTGTCGATATAACCGGTAGCTAATGCCAGCGCATCAAATAAACCGTAAGACTGCCCTTCCCTGCTAACGCGATATCGCTTAATTGAGTTTGTGATTGTTCTTGGATATTCAACAACTGAAAAGCCACGATATATACTGGTGTGCTTACTCAGGCGAATAACAGCAAATTCCTTTTTAACCATAATTATTCACCTATAACCCCAGCCATAATAACCATGCGTCACGCTGTTCTTTCGGCCTGTTCATAAAGGCATCGCGCATAGCACGGTTAAATTCCGGGATATAAACCCAGTTTTCACCGCGACGAGGATTGGGGTTTTCAGGATTCACCCACGGAATAAGCGGCAATTTGCCATTATCAACCATGCCTTTTACTGCCGCTTCCGACTTACCGATCAATTCCGCAAATTTCTGATACGGAACAGCATCAACAGGATAGCGAACCTCATAAACGCGTTCACTCATCACAAACCTCGCTTTTCATTTTGCGTTATTGAATATGTGCCGGGATTTTTAGCCACGCCCGGCGCGTGGTTATGGTAGGATTGCTGTGCTCACATCAATCAACTACCGACAAAGGAGTCTATTTTATGGACTTAAATCTAACTGCATGTTTTAGGGTTTACGAGAAAACATTCAACAATATCGCAACTGCCCTCAAAATAAATAACCCAGATAACACTTATCTTTGCGCCCCTTTAACTCTTCGAACTCTTGTGATCTTTAAAATTAACCTTATACTTTTTGAGTACCGCGAAAACCTTGATAAAAAAAGAGAGGTTCTCATCGGTAGAAATGCATTAACTCATTATCTTTTTAATAAAAAAGGGATAACATTTACTGAAGCAAAAAATATTTCACTAAACGATGCAGTAATCATTTTATGGAATGAAATAAATTCATATAAAATCCCTGAAAATATTATAAATCACATTAGAAACCATAGTGATAATTATCATCACACCGATAACGACATCTCTAAGTTCAAGAAAGACTACCCTTCCTATATAGATGAAGAATGGGATCCTAATTATGCTGATGAAGAACTGAGGAAATAAATTCATTCAGCTCGTCTAACTCCCTTTCAGCACTATCTGCACTGGCCCGCAATTTTTCTGGTCTTTCCTTGAGAGATTCGCGGGCTTCCAATTTCTTAATGAAAGTTAGCAAGAACTCAATCAATTCATCATCAGTAAGATCACCACGCATAATGCTGGGTCCTACTTTATTCTCACCTTCCATCCGTTCACCCCTCCCCCTCACCGTGATACTCTCTTCCGATCACCAATCACTTACATCGGCTTTCAGTTGCTTGTGTTCGCGGTTGGTTTTTCATGCCCTCATTGGAACCCATATAGGTGCCAATGAGGGGAATTTAGATCCTATATGGGTTCCATGTCAAATGAAACTTAGCGAAAAAGTAAAGGCACTAAGAGAAGCAGAGGGACTTAGCCAGTCAAGATTTTGTGAAATCATAGACTTACCTCTAAGCACTCTTAAAAAATATGAGACTGGCAACTTTGAGCCAGGGGGAAATGCTTTGCTCAAAATCACAATGCATCCCACTTTCCAAAAATACACCCTGTGGTTAATGACGGATAAAACAGCACCGGAAGCTGGGCAGATCGCACCGGCCCTCGCGCACATTGGGCCAGAAGAAACAAAATCTCACCAATCAAACCAGAATATTGGATAAATATTTACATAAGTTACATCTTTGATATTGCATATCAGGATGATGACTGCATCGGAGAGTGTTCTTATGGCAATTAAGAAACTCGATGATGGTCGATATGAAGTGGACATTCGCCCGATAGGACGTAACGGAAAACGCATCCGGCGGCGGTTTGAGAAAAAGACAGAAGCGGTAGCATTCGAACGCTACACGTTGTCCAGAGCGGACAAAAAAGAGTGGCAGCACGGTTATGGCGTTGAACATCGCCAGCTCAGTGAACTGGTTGAATTATGGTGGCTTTACTACGGCCAGAATCTGAAGAATGGTTTGATAGAAAAGCGTCACCTGAAACGGACAGCGGCCCAGATGGACGACCCGGAGATATGCCGGATAAACAAGCGTTCAATTCTGGAATTCCGTACCCGGCGATTATATGACGGTATCAGCTCTTCAACGGTCAATCGGGACATCTACCGGCTTTCCGGGATGTTTTCGGCACTGATAAAACTGGAGATCTACACCGGCGAGAATCCCTTAAAGGAATTGCCACCGTTGCCAGAAAAGCAGCCAACAGTCACTTTCCTGACTGAATCAGAGATTGCACGCCTGCTGGATACGATGGAAGGCGATCAATACCGGCTGGCTGTGCTGTGCCTGAGTACCGGCGCAAGGTGGGGAGAAGCCAGCACATTACGGGCTGAACAGGTGATGCATAACCGGGTGACGTTTACCGAAACCAAGAACGGTAAAAACAGAACCATTCCGATATCGGAAGAGGTTACGCGGATCATCAAAACCCGTGAAACCGGAAAGTTGTTTAAAGTGGACTACTCGGCATTTTGCGAGCAAATCAAAGCGGTAAAACCCGATATTCCGAAAGGCCAGGCATCACACATACTACGGCACACATTTGCCAGCCATTTTGTGATGAACGGGGGAAATCTGGTGGCATTACAGCAGATTTTAGGTCATGCCAGCATTCAGCAAACCATGACTTACGCGCATCTTGCACCGGACTATCTGCAAAACGCTATAACACTCAACCCATTACGGGGAAAAATAGCGGTTTAGGATCGTCCACATATTGTCCACACTTGCGGAAAACGGCCCATTTCTGACCACTTTTTAACCGCTTACAATTGCTTGTAATCACTTAACATGCAGTTGTTTTTAAAGGGTTTTCCAGAAAATCCGCAAAAAAAGCCCGCCATCAAGGCGGGGAAAAAGACAGGGATGGTGTCTATGGCAAGGAAAGGTTACTTCTCAACAACACACTACTCTCAGCACTACACACTACATCTCAGCACGACTCACTACTCGGAACTGACGGATTGCCCCTGGCGGAACATATCCATACTTCTGGCGCTCTGGTCAGCCGCTATCTGCTGACGAACATCCTGCATATTCTGTTCATGCTGGTGATTCAGCATTGTCTTCTGGTCCGGGGTCAACAGCTTGTACATCTGATTGCGAACCCTGGCCATTTCGACCTGGCGTGCTATTTGCGCTTCGGCCATTCGGCTGATTTGCGCTCGCACTGCGGAGGCATCGAATTTATCCGCCGTGACCAATTGGTACATCGTCTCGACATCGTCAATATCGTAAAGAGGCGGCGGCATATTGCGTACCTGGCGCGTCAAATCGCGCATTTGCTGGCGCTGTTGTTCAGTCAACTTCACAGCATCAAACATGCCCTGCTGACTCTCTTCACGTTTCATGGCAGATTCATCCCGATAACAGAGCCCTTTCGTAAGAGAGCCATTTCCGGCAGCCATCGCTGCTCCGGTTACCAGCATCAACAGTGAAGCGACTGACAACGTGATGGTGGTGCCCTGCATCAATGACTCCTCAATTCGGTGAGCTGCTCTGTGAATCGATGAAGCTCAGTCTAATTACCCTGCTGCAAACATGCGTCAGACGATGTAAAACTACGTAAAGTCATGGAATAGCAGCGATCTATGACGTATTTTGCCCATGGAGGTAGGTGACTTATGAATAAAATTCTGTTGGTTGATGACGATAAAGAGCTGACATCCCTGCTCAAGGAACTGCTTGAAATGGAAGGTTTTAGCGTCGTTGTCGCCCACGATGGCGAACAGGCGTTGAGCGTACTGGATGATTCTATCGACCTACTGTTGTTGGACATCATGATGCCCAGAAAAAACGGCATCGATACACTCAAAGAACTGCGTCAACGCTACCAGACGCCGGTGATTATGCTGACGGCCCGCGGCAGCGAGCTGGATCGCGTGCTGGGTCTGGAGCTGGGGGCGGACGACTACCTGCCGAAGCCGTTCAACGACCGGGAACTGGTTGCCCGCATCCGTGCCATTCTGCGTCGTTCCAATTGGACCGACCAACAACAAGCGGGCGAAGCCGGTGCGCCTACCATTGAAGTTGACGCCCTGCGTCTCAATCCGGGTCGTCAGGAGGCCAGTTTCGATCACATCGTGCTGGAACTGACCGGGACGGAATTCACCCTGCTGTACCTGCTGGCGCAACGCCTCGGACAGGTGGTTTCCCGCGAACACCTCAGCCAGGAAGTGCTGGGCAAACGTCTGACGCCGTTTGATCGCGCCATCGATATGCATATCTCCAATCTGCGCCGGAAACTGCCGGAGCGTAAAGACGGCTTACCCTGGTTCAAAACGTTGCGCGGCCGCGGTTATCTGATGGTTTCCACGGCATGATCAACAGCCTGACCGCGCGTATCTTCGCTATTTTTTGGTTGACGCTGGCGCTGGTGCTGGTGCTGGTGCTGTTGTTGCCCAAACTGGATTCCCGCCAGCTGACGCCATTGCTGGAAAGCGAGCAACGCCAGGGGTTGATGCTGGAACAGCACATCGAAATGGAACTGGCCACCGACCCGGCCAACGACCTGCTCTGGTGGCGACGCCTGTTCCGCGTGATCGACAAATGGGCGCCGCCCGGCCAGCGTTTGCTGTTAGTCACCAGCGAAGGGCGTGTCATCGGCGCGCAGCGTCAGGAAATGCAGATCGTCCGTAACTTTATCGGCCAGTCCGATAACGCGGATTTCCCGCAGAAAAAGAATTACGGTCGAGTGGAATTGCTGGGGCCATTCGCCATCCGCGACGGCGAAGACAACTACATGATGTACATGATTCGCCCAGCCAACAGCCCGCAATCCGATTTCATCAATCTGTTGTTTGACCGCCCGTTGCTGCTGTTATTGGTCACGATGCTCACCAGCTCGCCGCTGTTGCTGTGGCTGGCCTGGAGCCTGGCAAAACCGGCGCGGAAGCTGAAAAATGCCGCGGATGACGTCGCCCGAGGCAACCTGCGCCAGCACCCGGAACTGGAATCCGGCCCGCAGGAATTTCGCGCCACCGGCTCCAGTTTCAACCAGATGGTTAGCGCGCTTGAACGCATGGTCACGGCCCAACAACGTCTGTTGTCCGATATTTCCCACGAACTGCGTACTCCGCTGACCCGTTTACAATTGGCGACGGCGCTGCTGCGGCGGCGTCAGGGCGAAAATAACGAGCTGAATCGCATTGAAACGGAAACCCAACGGCTCGACAGCATGATCAATGATTTGCTGGTGCTGTCGCGTAATCAGCATAAAAACGAACTGTCGCGCGAAGTGCTAAAAGCGGACGAACTGTGGAGCGATGTGCTGGCCGATGCCGGTTTTGAAGCGGAACAGATGGGGAAAACGCTGGAGGTGCTTGCGCCGCCGGGCCCATGGCCGTTATTCGGCAACCCGACGGCCCTCGACAGCGCACTGGAAAATATCGTTCGCAACGCACTGCGTTATTCCTACAGTCGCATCACCGTCTCTTTCTCCATCGACAATCAGGGGGTAACTATTGTCGTCGGCGACGACGGCCCCGGTGTCAGCCCGGAAGATCGGGAGCAGATTTTCCGCCCGTTTTTCCGTACCGACGAAGCGCGCGACCGCGAATCCGGCGGTACCGGCCTGGGGTTGGCGATTGTCGAAACGGCCATCACCCAACACCGCGGCTGGATCAAAGCGGACGATAGCCCGCTGGGCGGATTGCAGCTCACACTATGGCTGCCGCTGTACCAGCATTGACCTCATCCCCCACGCAATAACGGGCCACGCATTCCCCTGTCGTCGCCCGTAAAAACTCCGTTTCAATCACCGGTCGCACGAAGCCGTCATACTGTCTATCTATCATCACAACCACGATGCCGACGCATTGAGTTTTTCCATTGGTCGGGTAGAGTGTTGTGCCAGATATCGCCGGTTAGCCGCCGGAAGAGAAATTATCCCATCAGATACGTTCTGAGTACGGTCTGACGGGATACGTTCTTGATGTTGCCTGATACCTTGCACAGGAAAAGGACATGAAAGGATTAGCCTTACTGGCTGGATTGACTGCCATGCTGATGAATGCTCCTGTCTTTGCATCCAGCGATGGCGTATGCGGTTTCTCCGATGCCGACTGCGGTGTGCCCGCACTCCCTTATCTATTGCCGGATAACGACACCCGAACCAATCTGATACTGCTGCAAAGCAGCAGAAACCGTATCTCATTACCGATCCCGCAACCGCCACCGGATCAACCGCATTCCCGCGACGATCCATTCACTGCTTACCGGGTGATGGGGCTGGCCGCCACCGAACAGGATGACGACAACACCACGGATGCCGCCGGCGATGCGACGCAGAACAGAGACGATGCGACTGCCCAGCCCAACACTGCGCTGGTGCAAAAAGCCGGGTTGCTGCATCTGCCGGAACCGGTTCTGGAAAAACTGCGTAATTTAACGCCGGTCGATCTGGAGGGCCGCTGGATTTCCAACGATCTCACCACGTTGGAGGCGTTTTTCGATCTGCTGCGCGGCGACGGGGAACTGACGAATGATCAGCGGGTCTCGCTGGCGTTGGCGCGCATCAACATGCTCGCTGCCGATTATACCGTCGGCAATGTCAATGCCGATTTGGCCTCCCTGCCGGGGAAAGGCCATGCGGACGAGCTCCGCCGTTACCTTGCCGCCGTAGCGGCATTTTACGACGGGAACCTGGAGCAGGCTGAAAGCGGGTTTCAACAATTGTTGCCGGCGGGCCAGACCTGGGTGGCGGAAACAGCCCGTTATATGCTGATCCGGGTCGCCATCAACGAAGCCATGAAAGACGCGCTCGACGAATACAGCATGTTCGATGCCCGGAAAATGGATCGAAACGCCGGGCAAAAAGCGGTTCAGCGTATTGACGACTATCTGAAAAATTATCCACAAGGCCGTTATGTCGACTCGGCGCGGGGGCTGTACCGCCGCGCTTACTGGATCAGCGGCGATATCGTCGCTCTCGCACGGCAGTTCAGCCAGGCGTTGAGCAATGCCAGCAGCGTCGACGATCTACTGGGGATCAGCAATGAAGTCGACAACAAACTGTTGGAAGACAGCCGTTTCGTCACTTCCGCCGATACGCCGATCCTGATGCTGGTGCAGGACATCAAACGCCTGCGCAGCCCAGAAGGCTGGATGAGCCTGCCGGCGCTGACGCAGGAAGAGTTGAACCAACAGCAGCCCTTGTTCGAACAGGCAAACATGCAGGATGCATTCCTCTACTTGCAGGCCGCCTACCAGTTCTATTTGAAGCGGGATTATGCCGCCGTGGTCACTCTGCTGCCGATGACCACCGACAAAGACATCACCAACGTGATCGCCTTCAGCAATCAGGTGCTGCGCGGGCTGGCCATGCAGCAGCAGCAACAGTGGGATGCAGCGGAAGCGCACTGGCGCCACCTATTGATGCTGAAAACCAGCTACACCCAACAGCAATATCTGCAACTGGTGCTGGCCCAGACGTTGGTGGACAGCGGGCAACCGGAACGGGTATTCACACCGGAAAGCCCGGTGAAAAATTTGCGGTTCCGCTCTGCGATCCTGAAAGTCAGCGCCGATGCCGAGTTGCTGCGCCGCCAAACCGGCGCTCAGCAGTCCCATGAAGAGCGCGCCATCGCCCTGCACACATTGCTGACTAAACAACTGAGCCACCACGACTATGCCGGGTTCCTGCAAGACAGCGCATTGCTTAAAACCATCGCACCGCTGGAAAGTACGGAAAACCAAAGCTGGAACGAAGAAGATCTGACGGTGTTCGACTGGGACGGCAGCGACACTGAAGACGGGTACGAGTGCCCGTCATTAAAAGAAACCGTCGTCACATTGAGCCAAAACCCCAACGATGCGCATGCCATCAACTGTATGGGCGAATTTGTACTGCGTAGCGGGAATAGCGTGGGGTTCGACTGGGGCGAAAACAACATGCTCAACGGTTTGACGGGCGCGAAAACCCGTTATCAGGGGCAGGAATACACCCGCCTTGACGACTACATGCAGGTCATCGCCGATCCGAAAGCGCCGCCGGAAGATAAAAGTTACGCGCTGTATCGCGCCGTCTACTGCTACGCGCCCAGCGGTTATAACGATTGCGGCTCGCAGGATATCAGCAAGGAAACGCGCAAAGCTTGGTTCCGCCAGTTGAAAACCGACTACAAAGGCAGTCAATGGGCAAGGCAGCTCAAGTATTACTGGTAAGCGGCCTCCTGCTGGCCAGCCTGTGGTGTCTGCCCTGTTCCGCTTACAGCGCGTCGGCTCACGATACTACCGTCAATGCCGACCGCTATCAGTCGTTCTGGTTGTGGGCGGCGGTGCAACCTCAGCCGGTTCTCCATCAGGCGAACACGCTGTATCTGCATCAGGGCGAACTGACCAGGCGCAATGGCAAAAGCGTCTTTCTACGTCAGGGGTTGCCGCCCAGCCGGCTGGCGGTCAAACACCTCTGGCTCTCTTTTCGCGTTTCCGAGCTTGTCATCAACGAACACGAATGGAGCCAGTTGCTGCGATTACGGCAACGCTGGAGCGCCTACGGCAACCCAGTGGAAGGTATTCAGATTGATTTCGACGCCAAAAGCCGCCATCTGGCCCACTACGCCGCATTCCTGCAAGAATTACGCAAACGCCTGCCGCCAGGCTGCAAGTTAAGTATCACCGGCCTGTTGGACTGGGCCAAAAACGGCGATATCAGGCAATTGAACCGGCTCAACGGCGTGGTAGACGAATTGGTGGTACAGACTTATCAAGGGCGGCGCACCGTCGCCACCTACGCCGACTATCTGCCTTCATTATTGGCCCTGAAGCTGCCGTTTCGCATCGGGTTGGTGCAGCACGGCAAGTGGGACGAACAGTGGCAACGCCGCCTGTCCGCCTCGCCGTTCTATCTGGGCGAAGTGGTGTTTCTGCTTAATCCGACGCCGTCGTCCCACGCGCCGTTGCTCGACCGGCGTTGATTGACCGGCGTTGCCGCCCGGAAACGCCGCTATCCCGGATATGTGCAAACGTGGCCGGCAAGGGGATCCGCCATACGCTCCGGTCAGGATCCCATGTGCTTCAGCGCGTCAGCGGCGGCCGCCAAAACCATTCTGCCGCCAGGCCTCATAGCTGATGATGGCGACCGAATTGGACAGATTCAAACTGCGGCAATCCGGCTCCATCGGAATACGGATGCGGAATGCCGGATCAAAACCGTTGCGAATATCCTCCGGCAGGCCGGCGGTTTCCGAGCCAAACAGCAGCACATCGCCCGGCTGATAGGCCGGTTCGTCATAGGGGCGGCTGCCCTTGGTGGTGCAGGCGAAAATCCGGCATCCCGCCACTGCGCCAAGAAACGACGAATAATCCGGATGCCGTTTAACCTTCGCCAGATCATGATAATCCAACCCGGCCCGACGCAATTTCTTCTCTTCGAAATCAAATCCCAGGGGTTCGATCAGGTGCAACGTACAACCGTTATTGGCCGCCAGACGAATGATATTGCCGGTATTGGGCGCAATCTGAGGTTCATAAAGCGCAATATGAAACATAATAAACATCAGGAACGGGGGAAAGGTGGGCCGGAGTATACCGCATCCGGCCGACACGCCCCAACGCACAGTTTACGGCGGACAGCGCGGCCCTCGCGGATTACACTGACGGCAATGTCATAGCGACAATGATACGGAGGCGTGTATGAAAACATTGTTCAGGCTGGCGATGCTCGTGCTGGCGCTGCCATTGGCGGCGCAGGCGGCCAGCCAGATATCCCCGCAACAGCAACAGTTCGAAAACGGCATCAGCAGCCAGAAACGGTTATTGCAGGAAATGCAACAGACGCAAAAACTGCAACAGCAGCAGCTAAACCAGGATATCCGGCAGCAGAGCCAGAATCAGCAACAGCAGTTGAAACAGCAACTGGAACAGAATCGCCAGCGCATTCAGCAGGCCAGCCCCGGCAACACCAACCGGACTTACTGATTGATGCCGGTCGGCGCCATCAACGTCGCCGACCGGTTCGGATCACATTCTGACGCCCATCATGGTCAGGATCAGCGGCGTCGTCACAGCGGCCAGCGCCGTCGACATCACCAGACTGGCGGCAACCGGGCCGCCCAGCACATTGAACTGGCGCGACATCAAATAGATATTGACGCCTACCGCCATCGACCCCAGCAGCACCACCACGCGGGTTTCCATCTGCGGCAAACCAAGTGCTATCGCCAGCCCCCAGACCACCAGCGGCTGCACCACCAGTTTGAGCACGCACAGCACCGCGCTTAGCTGCCAGCCGTCGCGAATGCGATACTCCGCCAGCCCCATGCCCAGCGCCACCAGCGACAGCGGCACCGCAATTTGCCCCAGCATGGCGATCGGCTGGTCGATGGTGGAAGGCAACGGCAACCCGGTGAGGCTATACAGCGTGCCGGACAGAATGCCGATAATCAGCGGATTTTTCAGCACCCCGATCGCGGTACGAGTAAACCCTTTCATCGACAGCGAACCGTTGCGCGCCCATTCTACCGACACCGTCACCAACGTCCATAAAATCAGGCCGTTAAACACCAGCACCAGCGCCACGGCCGGCACCGCCTCCTGCCCCAGTATCAGCGTAGCGATGGGCAGCCCCAGCATCACGTTATTGGAAAAGATACCGCCGAGCGCGAACACCGAGCCGGAAACACCGTCCAACTTGAATATCCTGCTGGCGACAACGCGCCCGATGACGAAAACGATCAGGCAACTGCCGAAAAAAGCGATCAGCAGTCGCGCATCCACCGCCGGGCGTTTGGAGAAATCGCACATCATGCGGAACAACATGGCGGGCAAAGCAACCGAGAACACGAACTTGCTGATGGCGTCCGTCACGGTGGTCGGCCATTTGCCGTAGCGAATCAGCACATACCCCAGAACAATCAGCACGAACAACGGCAACGAAAGAAAAATCTGGTGCCAAAGAGAAACAATAAATATGGGCATCGCCCTTTCCTTAAAGAATACGAGTCCCAATGGGCGCAGGCTGATGGCGGCTCGCGGCGGAGCGCGCGGCTCCACACCGGGGACGGGTTCGACGACCCGGAGTCATACAGGAAACGCCTGACGGAACACGCTGGTTATTCGCCGGTGCGCATCCCGTCAGGACAGGCGGCATTTAGCCGGCGTTGAATTGTGGTCCGATCAAATCTATCCGGTCGGTACAGATGCAGTCAACGCCCCATTGCAGCAGCGTGCGCGCCCGCTCCGGCTGGTTAACGGTGTAGACCAGAATGTGCAGCCCGGCGTCTTTCAATTGCCTCACGCGCGCGTCATCCAACACCTTGTGGTTGAGATGAATCGACACGCAGCCCAGCCGTTGGGTCAGCGCGAGCCAATCGTCATCCCATTCATCCAGCAGCAACCCGCGCGGCAGTTCCGGCGCCGCCTGCTGCGCGGCTTCCAGCGCCTCGACGGAAAACGACGACAGCAACGGCGCAACCGGTTGTGCGCGCCACAGCTCGCGCGCGGCCAGCGCCACCACCCGGCCGGTTTCCACCTCACAGCCGGTGGTGGGTTTAATCTCGATATTCACCGCCATGTCATACTGCGCGCAGCGCCTGGCCACCTCCGACAACAACGGCAGCCGCTCGCCACAAAATTGACCGCCGAACCAGGCGCCGGCATCCAGCCCGACCAGTTTGTCCCACGGCAACTCGCCCGCCACGCCCCAACCGTTACTGGTGCGTTCCAACGTATCGTCGTGCAACAGGAAAATCTGGCCGTCCTGAGACAGCTTGGCGTCAAACTCAATCATCCGGTGCCCATGCCGTGCGCCGACATCAATCGCCGCCAACGTGTTTTCCGGCGCCAGCGCACCGCCGCCGCGATGGGCGACAATGGCGGGATAAGGCCAACTGTTCATACTTCCATCCGTAATCCGCTTTGAGAATCAAAGAGATGCCACGCATTCTCCGGCAATTTCAACCACAGGGTCGAACCAACGGGCGGGCAGCATTCATGCGACAGACGCACCACGATATTTTGCCCCGCCCATTTACCATGCGCCAGATTATCCGCGCCCAACAGTTCCAGCGTCTCCACCACCATCGGCACGCCGTCGGCGCCGGTCGTGGACGGCAAAATGTGCTCCGGGCGCATACCCAGCGTAACACTGCGCCCCTGCCATTCCGGTTTCGCCACCGGCAGCGGCAACGAGAAATCCGCCGCCAGCTCGACCCGGCAGCCGTCAGCGCTTACCTGCCCGGCCCACAGATTCATCGCAGGCGAACCGATGAAGCTGGCGACAAACAGCGAGGCCGGTTTACGGTAAATCTCGGCGGGCGCGCCAATTTGCTCCGCGACGCCTTTATTCATCACAATCACCCGGTGGGCCAGTGTCATGGCCTCCACCTGATCATGGGTAACGTACAAGCTGGTGGTTTGCAGCCGTTTGTGTAGCTGTTGCAGTTCAAGGCGCATCTGCACCCGCAGTTTAGCGTCAAGGTTGGACAACGGCTCGTCGAACAGAAACACCGCCGGTTCACGCACAATAGCGCGCCCCATCGCCACGCGCTGGCGCTGTCCGCCGGAGAGTTCGCGCGGTTTACGATCCAACAGCGGCAACAATTCCAGAATCCGAGCGGCTTCCTCCACCCGCTGGCGAATCTGCGTTTTGCCGAAGCCACGAATTTTCAGGCCATAGGCCATGTTGTCGAAGACGCTCATATGCGGATAGAGCGCGTAATTCTGGAACACCATCGCAATGCCGCGATCTTTCGGCTCTTTGTCGGTGACACGCTCGTCGCCGATGTAAATATCGCCGCTGGAGGTCTGCTCCAGACCCGCCACCATACGCAGCAAGGTGGATTTGCCGCAGCCGGACGGGCCGACCATCACCACGAACTCGCCGTCCGCTACATCCAGGTCGATCGGCTTAATCACCTGATTTTTGCCGTCATAAGACTTGGTGACGGCCTGAAGTTTTAAACATGCCATAAAAATTATTTCTCACTATCAACCAGACCGCGCACAAACCAACGCTGCATCAGCAACACAATCAACAGCGGCGGCAACAGAGTTATCAACATCGCCGCCATCACCTGATGCCAGGGGGTCGCGGTATCGCCGGTGGCGATCATACTTTGAATACCCGCCACCGCCGTGCCCAGATGGGGGTCATTGACGATCAGCAACGGCCACAGATACTGATTCCAGCCGTAGATAAAGGTGATGACGAACAGCGCCGCCAGATTGGTTTTGGACAACGGCAGCACGATGTCGAAGAAAAAACGCATCGGGCTGGCGCCATCGATGCGCGCCGCTTCCAGCAATTCGTTCGGCAACGTCATGAAGAACTGACGGAACAGAAAGGTGGCGGTGGCGGACGCCATCACCGGTAACGTCAATCCGACATAGCTGTTGGTCATGTTGAGATGAGAAATCACCTCCACCGTCGGGAAAATACGCACTTCCACCGGCAACATCAGGGTAGCGAAGATCATCCAGAAGAACAGATTGCGGCACGGGAAACGGAAATAGACGATGGCATAAGCCGACAGCATCGAAACGCTGATTTTGCCGAGGGTGATCGCCAGCGCCATCACGAAGCTGTTAAACAGCATCAGGCCAAACGGCGCGCTGTTGTTATCGCCCACGCCATGCTGCCAGATAGACGTCAGGTTTTCCCACAGATGGCCGCCGGGCAGCAACGACATCGGCACCTGCGTGATCTGCGCCTGACTCTGGCTCGCCGCGACCAACGCCACATACAGCGGGAATAGCACCACCAGAATGGCGACCACCAGCATGGCGTGACTGAACATATCCAGCCCGCGGCGATTCTCAATCATCCGGCTTCCTGTCATGGTAAACCTGCTCATTGATAGTTCACCTTACGCTCGACAAAGCGGAACTGAATCACCGTCAACACGCTCACCACCAGCATCAACACCACCGACTGCGCCGCCGAACTGGAGAGATCAAGGCCGGCAAACCCTTCGCGATAAATCTTGTAGATCAACGTGGTTGTCGCTTGCACCGGCCCACCGCCGGTGGCGGCGTCAATCACCGGGAAGGTGTCGAAAAAGGCGTAGTTCAGGTTGATCACCAGCAGGAAGAAACTCACCGGCGAAATCAGCGGCAGCACCAGATTGAAGAAACGGCGCACCGGCCCGGCGCCGTCAATCGCCGCCGCTTCAATCAGCGAACGGGGAATGGACTGCAACGCCGCCAGGAAAAACAGGAAGTTGTAGCTAATCTGCTTCCACACCGAGGCCAATACCACCAGAAACATCGCCTGGCCGCTGTACTGGGCGTGGTTCCAATCGTAACCCCACTGGTGCAGCAGCCAGGTAATCAACCCCAGACCGGGATTGAACAGAAACATCCACAGCACCGCCGCCACTGCGGGCGCCACGGCGTAAGGCAGAATCAGCAACGTCTGATACAGGCGGCTGAAGCGCAGGGTGTAATCCACCAGCGCGGCCAGAAACAGCGACACGATAAGCCCAGACGCCGCCACCAAAAAACTGAACAACAACGTGGTGTAAAACGCGCCGAGGTAATAGCTGTCGTGAAGCAGATTGAGGAAATTATCCAGCCCGACAAACCGGCTGGAGAGGCCGAACGGATCCACACTCTGTACCGAATACCAGAGCGCCTGCCCGGCAGGCCAGATGAAGAAGATCATCGTGATGGCCAGCTGCGGCAGCACCAGCAGGTAAGGCAGCAGGCTGCGGCCAAAAACAGGACGGGAAGCAGTCATGCGCAAGGTTCTCAGAAAACAGGGTTCTCAGACAGGGGCGGCCGAATCCCTTCGGCCTGGAATGCAGTTACTTGTTCGCTTGTTCGAAACGGCGCAACAACACATTGCCGCGCTCCACAGCGGCATCCAGCGCCTGCTGCGGGGTCTTTTTGCCGGTCCAGACGCTTTCCAGCTCTTCATCCACGATGGTGCGAATCTGCGGCATATTGCCCAGACGCAGCCCTTTGGTGAACGGCAGCGGCGCTTTGTTCAGCATCTGACGGGTAGCGATGTCGGCGCCGGGGTTCTTGTCATAGAAACCCTGCTGCTTGGTCAGTTCGTAAGCGGCGGTGGTGATCGGCAGATAACCGGTCTTCTGGTGCCACTCGGCGGCGATTTCCGGTGTCGACAGGAACTGCATAAATTCCGCCACGCCTTTATAGGTAGCGGCGTCTTTACCGTTCATCACCCACAGGCTGGCCCCGCCGATAATGGCGTTCTGCGGCGCGCCTTTCTCATCGGCGTCATACGGCATCATGGCGACGCCGTAGTTGAATTTGGCGTACTGCCGGATATTAGCCAGCGAACCGGACGAGGCGGTGGTCATGGCGCAGTCGCCGTTATAGAACTTCTCGGTCGGTTCGTCTTTACGGCCGTAATAGGTGAAATCACCCTTCTTGTTCATGTCTTCCAGCATCTGGATATGTTTGACCTGAACCGGCTTGTTGAACTCCAGTACCGCATCAAGACCGTCGAACCCGTTGTTTTTGGTGGCGATCGGCAGACCGTGCCAGGCGCTGAAGTTTTCAATCTGAATCCAGCCCTGCCAGCCGCTGGCGTAACCGCATTTCATGCCGGAAGCACGCAGCTTGGCGGTGTACTCGGCCATCTGCTGCCAGGTTTTCGGCGCTTGCTCCGGATCCAGACCCGCTTTTTTGAAGGCATCTTTGTTGTAATACAGCACCGGCGTAGAGCTATTGAACGGCTGGGACAGCAGGTGCCCGGTTTTGGAGTCGGAATAGTAACCGGAAACGGTCGGCACGAAGATTTTCTCGTCGTAAGGCACGCCGGCGTCTTTGAAGACCTGATACACCGGCTTGATCGCCTTGCTGGCCATCATGGTGGCGGTGCCCACTTCATACACCTGCAGGATGGCCGGCGCATTGCCGCTACGATAAGCCGCGATACCCGCCGCCAGACTCTGCTCGTAGTTGCCTTTGTAAACCGGGACAATCTTCACGTCGCTGTGCGTCTGGTTGAAGCGATCCGCCAGCGAGCTGACGGTTTTACCCAGTTCCCCTTCCATCGAGTGCCAAAACGGGATTTCGGTAACGGCCTGCGCCTGTGCGCTGGCGGCCAACGCCATAATGACGACGGCGGCGGTTTTACGGATAGCGTGCTGAAACATGCTGTCTCCTGAGAGGTTGTTATCGCGATTATTGAGCGAAAAAGCGCGTTTATATTCGGCAGGTAACATGACACGCCCAAATGACAGAAAAATAATTTTTACATGACAACCCGATGACAATGCATACGATTGCAAGGCAGCGCTCAGATGCTCTGTTTCATGGCGAAATACTCAGGCTAAAAACGTATATCTTGTTGATTAACATTAATTATTATTTTATCCGGCGATCATCAAGCCCTCGATGTCGAGCGCAGTGGGGCTAGCCAGCTACGCTGCCATCCGTTCCTGGAAACGGTGTTGCTCACCGCATCACTGACCGGCATAGGTTCATCGGCGTTCGCGGATTGGCAGTCTGACTGCAACTCGAATTATTTTGGGTATAGGGGAGCAATAACATTTCATCGGGAACAATAACGTTTCATAAAGATAAGCGGAACATCTGAATATGCCCCATTCTTGCGGGAACATAATGAAGGTAACACTTACTACCGGTTATTATGATTAGATTTTTCGGTAATACGTTTTTTTATTCGTAGTAATAATGATGAATCGAATCTCATCGGTAAAAATATGAAATGTCTGTGTCTCATCACAGAATAACCTGATGATATCGGGTACGAGTAATTATCGTTTACGCCGCCTGAATATGAACCGCCATTATCCAATGTGGCTGAAATATACGCATTGCCGCGCCACCCTAAATAATTTGGGCCTCAGGAAATCAGTCAGTAAGTGAACGCCGATGAATAAGATCCTATCAGTGATGCAGTGGACAACACCGTTTGCGGGAGCGGATACGAACGCGGCCCCCGCCGCCTGATAACGCCAACGCGCCAGCGACATGACGCATGATGGGTATAAACCACCGCCAGACAAACCGTCGGTTGCGCATTCCACATTTCCCTTTCGCATAAATACCGAATAATAGGTAATGGTATGAGCTCGGATAACCAGAACAGCTTAACCCGGCTCACAAAAATAGATTTTATTAGGTATTATGATTCTGCTATCTAACAGACGGGAGATCGACAAACTCAATAATATTTTTTATTCTTAATCCGTAATATTGTGTTTCAACGCAGGATGATGATTAATTTATCGCCATGCCTATTTATACGCTATCGAAATCAGTGATTAGTAGTTTCATTTAATTATTTTATTTAAATTAACCATTAATCACCTGATTATTTCCAGCACAACGTATGGAGTTATCAACAACGTCAACACAGCGAGTAGACAATATGAGAAAGGGGGATAAGTCAGGCAATTTCGGGCATCACGCACGGCTAACCACGCATCTTACCTAATATCCTACCTTAAGAGCCTGTTCGGTTAGGTTCTGACAGATGTCAGATGCGTTTTATGGAATATCTATTATTAAAGTAAGGATCTTTATGAGCGTATTAAACAGAATGAAACTGGGCGCCATGCTGGGCGCAGGGTTCTTGTTAGTGATCATCATTAGTTTTCTGGTCGCCGTTTTTGGCCGTGGGCAACTGGTCAGGCTGGGAGACGATATCGAGGAACTATCCAACATAACGCTCACCAACATGATACTGATTCAGGAAGCCAAAACCGGCTTCGATACCAACGCCCGTCTGGTGCTCAATATCGGACTCAGCGACAACCCCGAACGCATTCAACATGAAAAACAGCAGATCGACCGGCAAATCGCCCGAAATACCGAAGTATTGAAAGAACTGGGCACCCGGCTATCCGTACCTGAAACCAAACACCTGCTTGAACAACTCACCCAGGCCCGGCCAGCCTACCTGAGCGCCTTTAACAAAGCGGTTGAATATGGCATGTCCAATCAACCTGAACTGCGCACACAGGCGCGCGACATCATGCTCAACGAGATGCAGCGGGCACAGAAAGGCGTGTTCCAGGCGCTGGATGGCATGATGGAAGTGCAGAAAAAAAACACCCTCAGCGTGGTTGAAAACTCCATGCACAAGGCCCGATCCGATGGCGCCGTCATGCTGATACTGGCGCTATCCGCGGCATTGACCGGCGCGCTGACCGCCTGGTTCATCACCCGCATCATCAAAAACCAACTTGGCGGCGAACCGGTCTACGCCGCCGCCGTCGCGCAGGAGATTGCTAACGGCAATCTCTCGGTCAACGTTGAACTGCGCCCCGGCGACGCCACCAGCGTACTGGCCGCCATGAACAACATGCGGGAAAACCTGAGCCGCATCGTCAGCCAGGTGCGTGACAGCAGCGAATCCATCTCCACCGGCGCCGGCGAAATCGCTGCAGGCAGTACCGACCTTAGCCAGCGTACCGAAGAGCAGGCCGCCAGCCTGCAGCAAACCGCCGCGTCGATGGAGCAGATGAGCCAGGCGCTGCATCATAACGGGGAAACCGTCCGCGCAGTGACCCAACTGGCGCAGTCCGCCAGCCTTACCGCGGCGAAAGGCGGCGAGGCCGTCAACAACATCGTGCGCACCATGCAGGATATCTCCAGCAGCTCCAGCAAAATCGGCGACATCATCGGCGTGATTGACGGCATCGCGTTCCAGACCAACATTCTGGCGCTCAATGCCGCAGTGGAAGCCGCCCGCGCCGGCGAACAGGGCCGCGGTTTCGCGGTGGTCGCCGGCGAAGTCCGCTCCCTGGCGCAGCGCTCTGCATCCGCCGCCAAGGAGATAAAAACGCTGATCGACGATAGCGTGAACAAGGTTGAAACCGGCTCTCACTTAGTAACCGAAGCAGGCACCACCATTGATGAGCTGGTGGGCCAGGCCCGTCAGGTCGCCACGCTGATCGGCGACATCGGCGTCACCACACAAGAACAGGAGTCCGGTATTACCCAGATCAATGACGCAGTCAATCAGCTTGATCAAGTCACCCAGCAGAACGCGGCGCTGGTGGAGGAATCCGCCAGCGCGGCCGATAGCCTGAGCGACCAGGCGGCGAAACTGGTGGAGCTGATGAGCTCGTTCAAGATTCAGAATCTGGCATCGCCTCGCGTCGCCCAGCCGACGCAGAGAAACCCGCTAGCCAACAAACTGGCCTTGGCAACCAACACTCGCAACACCAACTGGGAACAGTTCTGATTCCTGCCCACAGGCCTACACCGCTATTTGCACGAATAGCGGTGTATTCCCCGCATAGCACAGCGAGCAAACCGGAACATTGAGATTTCAAGCGCTACCCAGGGTCACAATGGCAAGTGAAGTAGCCCTAATGGGTCGGCTCTTAGTCTTAGCCCCACCATTGAGGGTGGCTGGCGATCATGTCACCGCAAAGAACACGTGAATCCCATGGGTTGATGGCCCGCAACGGCATTGAACTATACAGAATCATCTATATTGTGATCGCAATCGCTATTTTTAATAAATAACCTATCGGGCAAGATTAAAATCATCACGGAATATAAAATAACGCGAATTACTATTCGTAAAAATAAATAAAAATTAATTTAAAAACAATGAGATAAAATAATTCATAATTATTTTATTTCTTAAGATATAACAAAGACTCATCCATTACATTAATCCCCGAAATCGCAAATAACCCAATGCGCTGATTATTTTTCACCTCATTTTTATCGGTTTGCCGCGATTAAAAACAATCCACAGGGGGATAAACCATGAGTCTCTTCAAAAACATGAAACTGGCTACCATGCTCGGCGCCGGTTTTGCCGTGGTACTGATGATCAGTTTCTTCGTTTCTGCCTACGGGCAATTTCAACTGCGGCAACAGAGCAATAACGTGAATAATCTGGCTACCGACCAACTGGAAGGCTTACTGCTGATTCAGGAATTGAAAGATAACCTGAACAGCGTCGCCATATCCGCACGCAACCTGACGCTGTTTACCGCGCCGGAACAGGTTGCGCAGGAAAAACAGCTCATCAACCAGACCATCGCCAAAAATAGCGACATTCTGAAACGTGTGACCGAGCTGGCCACCACTCCCAGAGAAAAAGCGTTGCTTGATGCCATCAACCAAGTACGGCCGGTGAGCCTTGCCGCCACGCAAAAAGCCATTGCACTCAGCCTGGATAAAAAATATGACGATGCCAAAAGCGTCATCATGAATGAAGTACAACCGGCGCAGGCCAATTACTTTAAAGCCATCAACGAGATGGTGAGCTATCAAAAAGGCGATACCAGACAGGCAGCAGATGATGCCCGCCAGAACGCGCAAACCGCCGGTTTACTGATGCTGGTGTTATCCAGCATCTCAACCGTGCTGGGCACCGGCATCGCCTGGCTGATTACCCGCAGAATCAAAGGACTGCTCGGCGGCGAACCGGCTTACGCCTCGGATATTGCCCGCCAGATCGCCGCAGGCAACCTGGCCATCACGGTTGAACTGAAGCCGGGCGACGACACCAGCCTGTTGGCCGCCATGAACGATATGCGCTCCGGATTGAGCAATATTGTACGGCAGGTTCACGACAGCAGCGCGTCCATCTCTACCGGCTCCAGCGAAATCGCCATCGGCAGCAACGACCTGAGCCGCCGCACCGAAGAGCAGGCCGCCAGCGTCCAGGAAACCGCCGCGTCGATGGAGCAAATCAGCCAGACCATCCGCCAGAATGGCGACACCGTGCGCGAAGCCGCTCAGCTTGCCGGCACCGCCAGCCAAACCGCCGCCAAAGGCAACGACGTCGTCAACGACGTCATCACCACCATGGCCGATATCACCGCCAGTTCCCGTAAAATCGGCGATATCATCACGGTGATTGACGGCATCGCATTCCAGACCAACATCCTGGCGCTGAACGCTGCGGTGGAAGCCGCTCGTGCCGGCGAACAGGGTCGCGGCTTCGCGGTGGTAGCAGGAGAAGTGCGCTCGCTGGCGCAGCGTTCGGCATCGGCCGCTCGCGAGATCAAAGCGCTCATCACCACCAGCATGGAAAAAGTGGAAAGCGGCTCGCAACTGGTGGGGCATGCCGGCGAAACCATGAGCGACATCGTCAATCAGGCGCAGCACGTCGCTAATCTCATCAATGAAATCGGCATGACCACCCAGGAACAGGAATCCGGCATTTCACAAATTAATCAGGCCATCACCCAGTTGGATGGCGTCACCCAGCAAAATGCCGCGCTGGTTGAAGAATCCGCCAGCGCCGCCGACAGTCTGAACGATCAAGCGGCGAAACTGGTGGAACTGATGAGCGTCTTTACCATTCAGCAAACCCCTCCTCTGCGCCAGACTCAGCCGTCAGCCTCTCCGCGCAAGGCGGAAAAACTGACGCCGCCCAAAATCGCATTACGCAAACCCGCGCCCGCCTCAGGCCATGGTGACTGGGAAACGTTCTGAGTGCCTCCTGCCTTCAGCCGCTCTCCAACAGAGGGCGGCACTTCCTCACTGACCATGCGTCTTTGTAAGCTCTCGCCCCCACCTTATCGCCTGCGCTGACATAGCGAATACCTATTATTAAAAATCTTTCGTTTTGGTAGTTTGTCATTGTAAACGCCCAGCAAAAATGCGGGTTAATTCCCCCGATGTCCGCAAGAGATATCGACGATATGCGCTTAAATAACCAAAACCCCCAGGGCGCTTACCTTTTATACCCACAACAATTCGGCTGTTGATCGATAGCGCTGCGCACGCTCAACCCGGTTAGCCGGAGCGATAAAAGCGACCAGCATGATCCGAGATCGGAAAGAGGGTGAGTGTGTCACTCACGCATGAAAACCAGAGCCCAGGCGCTTCCCGCAATGACATGTGGATGCCATCACTCGTCATTACGGGACACGTCCTGTTCGTCACCGCGACAGGGCGCTTGAATCGTCATCTCTACCGGGGAAAAGGGAACCTATGAACTCCTTCAGCAAAATAAAACTCGCAACCAGACTGAATTCTGGTTTTGCCTGGGTGGTCATCATCGGGCTACTGATTGCATTATTCGGACAGCATCAATTGAAAAGCCTTAGCGAAGATATGCAGACGTTATCGAAGTCGCATATGGTGATGCTGTTGCAACTGGAGAAAATGAAAGACAACGTCAACGACGCCGCACGCGGTGTCCGGGATATTGCGCTGTTGAACGACAAAGGACAGAAGGAGCAGATACGCCAGCGGCTTGACGACATCAACGCCAGCAGCGACAGGTTGCTGGCGCAAATCAGCCAAAACGCCACCGACCCGGAAATGAAAAAACGGCTCCAGCAGATGGATACATTCCGCCCTTCCTACGTCGAAGCCATGCAGAATGCCATTGACGCCGGGATGGCAGGACGTCCGGTTCAGGCGCGCAATATTATCGTCGCTGATCTGCAAAAAGCGCAGGAAGGTATTTTCAATACGTTGAACGACATGACGGATTACCAGTCATCGCTGACGCTGGATCTCACCAGCAAAGCGCAGCGGTTGGCGAACAAATCCGGGTTGTTGATGCTGGGTCTGGCGCTGTTCGGCACGCTGATCGGCATCATCACCGCCTGGGCGCTTAGCCGCTATCTCAAACGCCAGTTGGGCGGCGAACCGCAATACGCCACGGCTATCGCCCATGAGGTGGCGCAAGGCAATCTGGCGGTGGACGTCGCGTTGAATAGCGGCGACGAACGCAGCGTGCTTGCCGCCATGAGCAATATGCGTGACAGCCTGAGCCATATCGTCGGCCAAGTGCGCCAGAGCAGCGAATCCATCGCCACCGGCGCGCAGCAGATCGCGTCCGGCAATGCCGATCTCAACCAACGCACGGAAGAGCAAGCATCCAGCCTGCAACAAACCGCCGCATCAATGGAACAAATCAGCCAGACCATTCGCCAAAACGGCGATACGGTGCGTCAGGCGGTACAACTCGCCACCTCCGCCAGCGATACCGCCGCCAAAGGCAGCGATGTCGTCGGCAATGTCATCAGCACCATGGAAGACATCACCACCAGTTCCCGCAAAATCGGCGATATCATCAGCGTGATTGACGGCATCGCATTTCAAACCAATATCCTGGCGCTGAACGCCGCGGTGGAAGCCGCCCGCGCCGGCGAGCAGGGGCGTGGTTTCGCCGTTGTGGCCGGTGAAGTGCGTTCGCTGGCCCAGCGTTCCGCATCTGCGGCCCGTGAAATCAAAGAACTGATTACCGAAAGCATGAATAAGGTGGAAAGCGGCTCGCTGTTGGTCGGCAACGCGGGCGCTACGATGGATGAAATCGTCACCCAGGCGCGCCATGTCGCCAGTCTGATCAATGAAATCGGTTTAACGACGCAGGAGCAAGAGGCCGGTATCGGACAAATCCATCAGGCCATCAGCCAATTGGATGCCGTCACCCAGCAAAATGCCGCGCTGGTCGAGCAATCCGCCGACGCCGCAGGGAGTTTGAGCGCACAAGCAGGCCATCTGGTGGAATTGATGCGGATATTTGCGGTTCGTGGCGGCGAAATCGCAGCCACGCCACATGTCACCATCCCCACCACAACGCCGCAGTTAAAACTCATGCCGATCAGTTAAGTCTGGCTCGCCGGGGAAACATGCTGACGCGAACGCGAGCCGGCTAAAAATCGATTGTTGGGACATCATCATCGGCGAACCTCAAAAAGGGTTCGCCTTTTTTAATATCAACACAAACCACATGGCATTAGCGATCATATTTATTTTGTAAATTACATTCGGAAAATGATGCTATTTTTTTCAATGCGATAGCATTAACAAATATGAAAATTTTTTTTCACAGCTTATCGACAAACGATTTAAAAAAATCCATACTGAAATTAATTCAGGAAGAATGATAAAGTCTGGAAACAAATATACCAGAATATAATGTTCTATATATCGATTATATTTTTCAACTCTCTTAATAAATTAAAATTAACGGTTTGGTTAATATTTACAGACAATTTCTCCCTGATGTTTTTATCAGTGGCTTTATTATTGTCTGAATCACACGAATAAAACCAATATTTATACCCTGAATAATTCGAGAAGCAGGAAGGTGAATCCCGATGAGCTTACTCCGGTAAGTGATTCGCATGAACGACAAATCTGACGGAAGTAGATTTGAACGCAACGGCTTGCGCCCAACGGGCGACGCTCAAGGATGGGCCGAGTCATAAAGCCAATGCGCCGGCAACGTGAAGTATGACAGGTATATATCCAGATAAATTCAAATACCAGGAAGACACCGGGTAATAAAATCACCGCACCTGCATTTGAATAATGGCTAACATAAATCTTATATAAAAAGGTGATGCTATGCGTTTTTTTAAAGAAATGAAACTCAGCTTCATGTTAGGTACAGGGTTCGCCATGGTCATCGCTATTGGTTTTCTGGTCGCGATTTATGGGCAAATACAGTTAAAGCAACTCAGTACCCATATTCAAACGCTGTCAAAAGAACGCCTCACAGAGTTACAGTTGATACAAGAATATAAAGACAATATGAATATTACCGCCAGGGTGATAAGAAATATTGCATTACTTACCGATCAACAACAAATGCTTATTGAAAAACAGCGGATTGATACGATTATTCCCAGAAACAGCGACCTGCTCGTTTTACTGCGAAAAACCTCGACGACAGCAGAACAAAACTCGTTGCTCGACCAGCTGGAACAAAAGCGCCCGGCTTATCTGGACGCGATCGGAAAAACCATCGAATTCGGGTTATCAAATCAGCCGGACAAGGCAAAAAACCTGATTCTCGGCGAAGTACGCAATACGCAGGATGCGTTGTTCAAGGCGATAGATAGGCTGTTGAACTATCAGAAAAGCGTGACCAGCGCCACGGCTGACGACTCAGAATCACAAGCCAATCATGCCGGCCTGCTGATGCTGTCATTGGCGATATTGATTACCCTCGCCGGCAGCGTGATTGCCTGGATGATCACCCGCCTCATCACCAGGCTACTGGGCGGAGAACCGGTTTATGCCTCTCACATCGCCCAGCTGGTGGCGCAAGGCAATCTGTCCGTCAATGTCAAACTGAAAGCCAATGATCGCCATAGCCTGTTGGCCATGATGCGCGCCATGTGCGACAGCCTCAGCCATATCGTCAGCCAGGTGCGCAAAAGCAGCGAATCCATCGCCGCCGGCTCACAGCAGATCGCTATCGGCAGTACCGACCTCAGCCAACGTACCGAAGAGCAAGCCGCCAGCCTGCAGCAAACCGCCGCATCCATGGAACAGATCAGTCAAGCCATTCGCCAAAACGGCGATACCGTGCGTCAGGCGGTGCAACTCACCACCTCCGCCAGCGATACGGCCGCCAAAGGCAGCGAGGTGGTAAGTCATGTCATCCTCACCATGAATGATATTGCCGCCAGTTCCAGCAAAATCGGCGATATCATCAGCGTCATTGACGGCATCGCGTTCCAAACCAATATTCTGGCGCTGAATGCGGCAGTTGAGGCTGCCCGCGCCGGCGAACAGGGCCGCGGTTTCGCCGTCGTGGCCGGCGAAGTGCGTTCGCTGGCGCAACGTTCAGCCTCAGCCGCCAAAGAAATTAAAGAGCTGATCACTGCAAGCATGGATAAGGTGAAAAGCGGTTCACAACTGGTTGATCACGCAGGTATTACGATGGGAGAGATCGTGACGCAGGCACGCCATGTCGCCGATTTGATCAATGAAATCGGCCTGACGACACAAGAGCAAGAGTCCGGTATCAGCCAAATCCATCAGGCCATCAGCCAATTGGATACTGTCACCCAGCAGAATGCCACGCTGGTCGAGCAATCCGCCAACGCCGCAGGGAGCTTGAGCGCGCAGGCGAGCCATCTGGTGGAATTGATGCATATGTTCGTGATTGAGGTTCCCCAACATAGCAACACCGCCCAGAGCGCACTGGCGACATCCCGCAGTTTGCACCCGGCTCTTGCTGGAAGTGGCAATGAAGGGTGGGAGCGATTTTAATTGCAAGCACAGGCTCACCACAGCCATGCGCTAAGAAGCCGAATAAGCGCGGATTAAATAATTAATATTTTTCATATAGATAAACCTGCTGGCGAACGATTCCCGGCAGGTTAAAAAAAGTGTGCCTCCGTTAGACAAACCATAATTCTCCTTTCATAGTTAAAACGTCAGCTTAAAAAAAAACCACAAGGATGACAGCACCTGCCCCTTCGGCATCCATCAGGATGGCACCATGAGCTGAGCCTCATACACACGTTCCATCGCCGCCGTGATTCTCAGCGATGGCCCAACACCAGTCCGGACGCTGATCTGATAGGCGTCATTAGCCGTGTGGCTGTGCACTTTTTTATCATCCGCGAGATTCGCTGTTATCGGCATGAACTTCAGCGCTTCGGCCCTTACACCGATAACGGTGTCGGGCTGCTGTTACCTGAACGACCATATCGATGGACGATCCCCGCAGTATGCATAAACGTTCACAGCAAGAAGCTGGGGGTATCAAGTCAGTCCCTGTGGGTGCTCTGATCTCCCTGTTGTTCTGGTTTAGCCATTGCGGCACACCGGTGCGCGCAGATGATGACACTGGCAGGGGATATTATGAAAAGAATCAGCAAGATGAAGTTAAGTACCATGCTCGGCTCTAGCTTTGCGATCGTGATTTTGATCGGCTTTCTGGTGGCGGGCTTTGGCCGCATACAGCTTTGGCAACTTAGCGGCAACATCAATGAACTCGCTGAAAATCGGGTTCCTAAACTGTTGATGATGCAGTCTTATCAAAGCAACATCATGGTTGTTTCCAATGCTGCGCGGGATTTGGTGTTGTCCTCCGATCCCGCCCAGATGCAAATAGAAAAACAGCGTATTGACGACGCCGTCGCAAAAAGTACGGCGTTGCTCAAACGCTTTGACGAATTAACCGTATCGCCTGCCGCCAGGGCGCTATTGAAAAAGCTGGAAGAAGCCCGGCCAGACGCCATCACCGCACTGAAAAAAGTCATTGAATTCGGCCTGGCCAACCGTGATGGGGAGGCCATACATGTCATTCTCAACGAATTCCAGCCAGCGCAGACAAAACTGCTGCAAGCCATCGACAACATCATCAATTACCAAAAAGACAGCACTAACGATTTATCTGTTAATTCAGAGCAACTCGCGAATGACTCCGGCAACCTCATGTTTATGCTGACCCTCATGGCATTGGTGCTCGGCAGCGTCATCGCCTGGCTCATTACACGTCAGGTCAAAGGAAAACTGGGGGGTGAACCGTCGGAGGCCGTCTATATCGCCCAACAAATCGCGCAAGGCAATCTGGCGATCAGCATTCCTTTGCGAAAAAACGACGACAGTAGCCTATTGGCCGCGATTGAAGTGATGCGTAAGCACCTGTGTCATATCGTCGATCAAGTACGTCAAAGTAGCGACTCCATTGCCACCGGCACCAATGAAATTGCCAGCGGCACCAGCGATCTCAGCCAGCGCACGGAAGAACAAGCCGCCAGCCTGCAACAAACCGCCGCGTCCATGGAGCAAATCAGTAATGCCGTTAACCACAATGTGGAAATCGTCAAACATGTCACTGATCTGGCAAACAACGCCACCGCCACAGCCCAGAAGGGCAACGAAGTGTTTAGTGGTGTAGTTTCCATGATGAATAACATCAGCGGCAGCTCGCAAAAAATCGTCGATATTATCCAGTTGATCGACACCATCGCATTTCAGACCAACATTCTGGCATTGAACGCCGGCGTCGAGGCGGCGCGGGCCGGTGAAGAAGGTAAAGGCTTCGCCGTCGTCGCCAGCGAAGTCCGCTCGCTGGCACAGCACTCCGCCAACGCCGCGCACGACATCAAAACGTTGATCACAACCAGCGTGCAACAAATTGAAGCGGGAACGGAATTGGTTTCCCACGCCGGCATCACGATGAGTGAAATTTTGGATCAAAGTCGGCAGGTGGCGGAGCTCATCAACGAAATCAGCCTCTCTACCCGAGAACAGCAACTGGGTATTTCACAAATCAACCTCGCTGTCGCTCAGCTCGATCAAGTGACTCATCAGAACGCCGCACTGGTGCAAGAATCCGCCACCGCAACGGAGAACCTGAGCCATCAAGCCACGCATCTGGTGGATTTAATCAAAATCTTTGTGGTGGAAGAGGTGATCTCCCGCAAGCGGCTGGAGATGGCGAATGCCGACGACGTTACTTCGGCCGTCAACCACCGGGCGCTGATACACTGACGCGGTAGCGGCTCCGGGCTTTGCAGGACGGGTGATGCCAGAATCATCATGTTGCGGAGCGCAGGATAATAACGACCGCCGAGGAAATCAGCCCGGCAGCCATTCGCCGGGTGTTATTCCCTGATGACGGTTTATATCCCGCCGTCATCAGGGGACAGGTCTTACAGCGCGCGCCGCAGGCGGGCTACGGCTTCATGCATCTGCTCTTGTGTCGCGGTCGCGAAAGAGAGGCGCAGCGTTGAGCGATCTGGATGGTCGGCGAAGAAGAATTCACCGGGCACGAATACCACGCCTTGTTCCAGCGTCTTCTGCAACCAAGCGGTGGTATCGAACGGTTGACGGAAACGCGCCCACAGGAACATCCCGCCTTCCGGCTGGTTGAATTCGATGACATCCCCCAGCTCACTGGCCATCAGTTCGGACAGCAGTTCGCCTTTCTGGCGGTAAGCCTCACGAATCTTGTCAATCTGCGCCGGCAGACGCCCGGTTCCCAGATAGTATTCCACGATAGTCTGAGACAGCGAGCTGGCGTGCAGGTCGGCGGCCTGTTTGATGATCGCCACTTTGTGCAGCAGCCAGTCGGGCAGAATCGCCCAGCCCAGACGCAGCCCCGGCGCCAGAATCTTGGAGAACGACGAGGTATACACCACGCGATCGGCATGGCCAGCCTCTTGCGCCAGCTGGTAAATCGTCGTTTGGCGCGTCTCGGTAAAGCGCAGTTCGCCATACGGATCGTCTTCAATGATCAGAAAACCGTGGCGTACCGCCAGTTCCAGCAGTTGACGACGGCGGGCTTCGCTCAGCGTCACACCGCTCGGATTGCCGAAATTCGGCACCAGATACACGCCTTTGATGCGCGTGGTTTCCAGCAGCGCGGCCAGTTCGTCCACCACCATGCCGTACTCGTCGGATCCGACCGACATCACCTGCGCTTCGGCCAGCTCCAGCGTTTGCAGCGCCGCCAGATAGGTCGGGCGCTCCACCACAAAAATATCCTGCGGGTTGGCGGTCGCGCGCATCACCAGATCCAGCGCCTGCTGGGAACCGGCGGTCACGACAATCTCTTCCGCGTGGGTCTTGATGCCGCGTAACGCGCACAGTTCGGCGATACGCTCACGCAATACCGGGCTGCCCTCGGTCAGGCCATATTGGAACGCCGATGACGGCTGTTCGGTAATCGCCCGTTGGGTCGCTTCGTTAAGCCCCTGGAAATCAAATAACGCTTCAGAAGGAATGCCGCCCGCCAACGAAATCACGCCGTCCATTTTGCTGTGCTTCAGCAATTCACGAATTGCGGAGCTTTTCAGGCGCGCCATACGCTGCGCCAGTAACCCATCCGTTGACATGTTGAGTCTCACTTAATTGTTTGCAAGAAATGATGACATTAAGCGGGCCGGAGAATACCGGCTCGGGGAGATTCTAACCGCCAAGATAGGCGGAACGCACGGCTTCATTCGCTAATAATGCCGCACCGGTATCTTCTAGTACCACATGGCCGTTTTCCAGCACATAACCCCGATCAGCCAGACGAAGTGCCTGGTTAGCGTTCTGCTCCACCAGGAAGATAGTCATGCCTTCTGCGCGCAACCGCTGGATGGTGTCGAAGATCTGCTGGATGATGATCGGCGCCAGGCCGAGCGACGGTTCATCCAGCAACAGCAGACGCGGCTGGCTCATCAATGCCCGGCCGATGGCGAGCATCTGTTGTTCACCGCCGGACATGGTGCCCGCCCGCTGAGTACGGCGTTCAAACAGTCGCGGGAACAGCTCGTACACCCGTGCGATACGCTGCTGATACAGCTCGCGCTTGACGAAAAAACCGCCCATCGACAGATTCTCTTCCACCGTCATGCGGGAAAATACGCGGCGACCTTCCGGCACGATGGCGATGGCTTCACGCATGATGCGCGCCGTCGGCCAGCCGGTGATGTCCTTCCCATCAAACACGATGGAACCTGCGGACGCACGCGGTTCGCCGCACAGCGTACCCAGCAGTGTGGTTTTGCCCGCGCCGTTGGCGCCGATCAGCGTCACGATCTCGCCCTGGTTGATATGCAGGCTAACCTGATGCAGCGCCTGGATTTTACCGTAGTGCGCGGAAACCTGATTAAATGACAGCATAGTTCTTATCCTTCACCCAGATACGCGCGGATCACATCCGGGTTGTTGCGAATGTCGGCGGGCGTACCGTTGGCCAGCGGCGTCCCTTGATTCACCACGTAAATCCGATCGGAAATACCCATCACCAATTTCATGTCGTGTTCGATCAGCAGCACCGAAACTTGGTGGTTACTGCGCAGGTCGACAATCAGTTCGTCCAGTTCTTCCGTCTCTTTCGGGTTGAGGCCCGCGGCGGGTTCGTCCAGCATCAGCAACTCCGGCCGAGTCACCATGCAGCGGACGATCTCCAGCCGACGTTGCTGACCGTATGCCAGATTGCCCGCCTGACGATTCGCCAACTCCAGCAATCCCACGCGCTCCAGCCAAATAGCCGCGCGCTGACGGGCATCCGCTTCTGCACGACGGAACGACGGCGTTTTCAGCAGACCAGAGAACACCCCGCTTTTGAGGTGCTGATGTTGCGCCACCAGCAGGTTTTCGATCACCGTCATCTCGCGGAACAGACGCACATGTTGAAAAGTGCGCACCACGCCCATTCGGGCAATCTGCTGCCCCGGCAACCCTTCCAGGTGGCGGTCGCGCAACACAATAGTGCCGCCCGTTGGACGGTAAAACCCGGTCAGGCAGTTGAACACCGTCGTCTTCCCCGCCCCGTTGGGGCCGATCAGCGAAACGATTTCACCCTGATGCAGATCCAGTTCGACATTGTTGACGGCCAGCAGGCCGCCGAAGCGCATCATCAGGCCTCTGACCGATAATAATGGCTGCGTACTCATGCCTGCCCTTCCTTCTTCTCAATCTGCAGCTTCATCTGCGGACGTTTCATCGGCAGCAGCCCCTGAGGACGCCAGATCATCATCAGTACCATCAACGCTCCCAGCAACAACATGCTGTATTCGTTCAGGTCACGCATCAGCTCACGGGACACCACCAGCAAAACCGCCGCCAGAATGACGGCGAACTGCGAGCCCATCCCGCCCAATACCACAATCGCCAGCACAAAGGCTGACTCGACGAAGGTGAAGGATTCCGGGCTGACAAACCCCTGACGGGCCGCGAACAGCGTGCCGGCGAAACCGGCGAACGCCGCGCTGATGGTGAACGCCGTCAATTTGATTTTGGTCGGGCTCAGGCCCAGTGAACGACAGGCGATTTCATCTTCGCGCAGCGCTTCCCACGCCCTGCCCAGCGGCATACGCAGCAACCGATTGATAATAAACAGCGTCAACAGCACCAGTAGCAGTGCCACCATATAGAGGAAAATAATGCGGTCGCTGGGATCGTAAGTCAGCCCGAAAAAGTGGTGGAAGGTATCCCAACCGCCTTCACGCGACGCACGGTTGAACTCCAGTCCGAACAACGTGGGCTTGGGGATTTGGCTGATACCGTTCGGCCCGCCAGTGAAACCGGTGTTGTTCAACAACAAGATACGTACAATTTCACCGAACCCCAGCGTGACGATCGCCAGATAGTCGCCGCGTAGCCTGAGTACCGGGAACCCCAGCAGGAAACCGGACAGCGCCGCCGTCAGCCCCGCCAGCGGCAAACATTGCCAGAACCCCAGACCGTAGTAGTGGCTCAGCAAGGCATAGGTGTAGGCGCCGATGGCATAAAAACCGCCGTAACCCAGCACCAGCAAGCCAGACAACCCGACCACTACGTTCAACCCCAGACCCAGCATGACGTAAATCAGCGTCAGAGTAGCGATATCCACCGTGCCGCGAGAAACTAAAAACGGCCACATGATCGCGGCGGCAATCAACGCCAACGCCAACAGTTTTTGACGCGGCGTACTGCCGTCAAAACTCGGCAGCACCAGATTGCCGGCGCCGGCTATTTTTCTCGTACCCCGTTGCAACAACGGACGCAACAGCTGGAACAGAAAGACCACCGCGCAAGCCGCGCCAATCCAATACCAACGCACCGTCTCCGCGCCATGCACCACCAGCCGTGTGCCATCCAAACTGAGCTGCATGCCCATAACGAACGCCGCCAGCACCAGCAGTATCAGCGCCGATACCACGGCATTAATCAACACATAAGGCTTCATACCTTCTCCACCTCCGGACGCCCGAGAATACCGGTGGGCATCACCAGCAGAACGACAATCAACAACGCGAAAGACACCACGTCCTTGTATTCGGTGCTGAGATAGGCCGAGGTCAGCGCCTCGGTGATACCCAGCACCAGGCCGCCGATCATCGCGCCGGGAATACTGCCGATACCGCCCAGCACTGCGGCGGTGAACGCCTTCATCCCGGCCATAAATCCGATATAGGGGTTAATCACGCCATAGAACTGGCCCAGCAGCACGCCGGCCACCGCCGCCATCGTCGCGCCGATGATGAACGTCAGCGAAATCACGCGGTCGGTGCTGATGCCAAGCAGGCTGGTCATTTTCAGATCTTCCGAACAGGCGCGACAGGCGCGGCCCATGCGGGAATAACGAATAAACAGGGTCAATGCCAGCATTGCCAGAAACGTCACCACCCAGATAGTCAACTGCATGGTGGTGATGGTCGCGGCGAAACCATTGCTTTCACCTAACACCCACTGGCCCTGGATCAGGCTGGGCAGCGCGACATCACGAGAACCTTGCGTCAGGCTGACGTAGTTCTGCAGGAAAATCGACATACCGATGGCGGAAATCAAGGCGATCAACCGTTTGGAGTCGCGCACCGGTTTGTAGGCCACACGTTCAATGCTCCAGCCGTAGGCGCTGGAAATCACAACCGCGGCGATAAAGGCTGTGCCAATCAGCAACCAGCTGGTATCGATGCCCATCATCATCAATGCGGCAATCACGATGAAAGAGACGTAGCTGCCGATCATGTAAACCTCGCCGTGAGCGAAGTTGATCATGCCGATAATGCCGTAAACCATGGTGTAGCCAATGGCGATCAGCGCATAAGTGCTGCCCAACGTCAGACCGTTGAACATCTGCTGAAGGAAATAGAGGAACTGCTCGGACATACCTTAACCTTAGACATTGCCCCCGCAGCCTGACGGCTGAGGGGGCACGGTATTTTGGGAGTAATACGGGTTCGAACGGTTACTTCGCGTTAGAGGAAGTGCCGTCTGCGTGCCACTCGAATACGCCAAACTCAAACCCTTTCAGGTCGCCTTTTTCGTCCCAGCTCAACGGGCCCATTACCGTATCCACGGACTTGGCTTTCAGATCCGCCACCAGTTTGGCCGGTTCCGCCCCGCCGGTACGCTGCATCGCCGTGGTCAGCGACTGCAGTGCGGCATAGGTAGTCCAGATGAATGGGCCGGTCGGATCCAGTTTTTTGGCTTTCAGCGCATCGACGATCGGCTGGTTGGCCGGCACCTGGTCATAACGCTTCGGCAACGTCACCAGCATGCCTTCGGACGCAGCGCCCGCGATGTTGGACAGTGAAGAGTTGCCCACACCTTCCGGCCCCATGAATTTAGTCGTCAATCCGGCAGCGCGCGCCTGACGCAGAATCTGCCCCATTTCCGGGTAATAGCCGCCGAAGTAAACGAAATCCACGTTCTCTTTCTTCAGACGCGCCACCAGCGTGGAGAAATCTTTGTCACCCGCCGTCACACCTTCAAACAGTACGATGTTCGCGTTGGCTTTTTTCAGGTTGTCCTGAACTGCACGGGCCAGACCTTCACCATACTGCTGCTTATCGTGCACTACGGCGATACGCTGCGGTTTAACCTTCTCCAGAATGTATTTTGCGGCAGTCGGCCCCTGATCGGAATCCAGGCCGGTGGTACGCATAATCAGCTTGTAGCCACGGGTGGTCAGGTCCGGCGCGGTCGCGGCCGGTGTAATCATGATCACGCCTTCATCTTCATAGATGTCGGACGCTGGCTGTGTGGAAGAAGAACACAAGTGGCCGATAACGTACTTGATGCCATCGTTGATCACCTTGTTGGCAACGGCGACCGCCTGTTTCGGGTCGCAGGCATCGTCATACTCGACGCCCACCAGTTTGTTGCCGTTTACGCCCCCTTTGGCATTGATATCAGCGATTGCCTGACGGGCGCCGGTGAACTCCATATCGCCGTATTGCGCGACCGGGCCGGACATGGCGCCGACAATCGCAACCTTGATATCGGCGGCGTTCACTACGTGGCTCATCGCCGCGACCAGACACCCCATCAACAACACTTTACCTTTGCTTAATTTCATCCGTTTTACCCCATCTGTCATTTCGGAGATTGCTATAATTATTGGCGCTAACCGTGATTACTTGCTCTTTTTCTTAAGTAATAACGAGTTAGGCTCTGTTATAAGCAATAGTTTGTAATAAGACTTTATTATTCATGATATTAAACAGGAGTTTTATGCTGCAAATCAACTGAGTTTCTCAGAAAAACACGGTGTAAACAGCATAAAATATCAGTCCTAAATGCCAGTATTTTTTTCATTTATGGTCAATTATTCTGCTTTTTACGTTGGCTAATGATCGATTACTCGAAAGATCGGTGGCGGAAAAAACATTTCCCCTGACAGCCGTAAGGGAAAAATTACACAACGCTTTTACTACAAGCTCGCTACAATATTCTTAAGGTTAATGAGGGCACAACGTATGAAACTCACGGTGGAACGCATCACAAAAATCAGCGCGCAGGATCGACACGACCTGTCTTTCATTTGGCCGCATCAGGATTTCGACATACTGGAAAAAGACCTGAACGATGATCACCGTTTGTTCGCCGCTCGCTTTAACGGCCACCTACTGGCAGGCGTCATCGTCGAAATCGATAGCAACAGCAGTTGCGCCGAATTGACCGATATGCAGGTCAGAACCTCAACCCGTCGTCATGGCGTGGGCAAGTATCTGATAGAGGAAGTCTTGCGCGCCTGTCCCGACGTCAAGGAATGGTGGCTGGATGCAGCGGATCACGCGCTGGTCAGCGAAGATGTTATGGATAAATTCATGCATTCATGCGGTTTTTACGCAGTTTCCGGCGGCTGGGAATACATTGTCAAAACGCCACAACCTGATGATGGCGCATAAAAAAACGGCCGGAAATTCCGGCCGTTAGTTTACGGATACTCGCTGTCGGGCGATCGGTTACGCCTCGATTGCCGCGCGTAATTTCTTCATGGCGTTTTTCTCAAGCTGACGGACACGTTCCGCCGACACACCGTAATAGTCCGCCAGTTCCTGCAACGTAGACTTGTTGTCGTCATCCAGCCAACGGGCGCGAATGATATGCTGGCTACGTTCGTCCAATCCTTCCAACGCATAAGCCAGTTTATCGGCCGCGTGGGTTTCCCAGTTATCTTCTTCAATGCCATCGGCAAAATCGGACGATTTGTCCTGCAGATACAGCATGGGCGCCATCGGCTGACCTGGCTGAGCATCGTCGTCTGGCGTGGGGTCATACGTCATGTCCTGCGCCGCCATGCGCGATTCCATTTCACGCACATCTTTACTGGTGACGCCCAATTCACGGGCAACCAGTTCGACTTCATCCTGGTTAAACCAGCCCAAACGTCGCTTGGTTTTGCGCAGATTAAAAAACAGTTTCCGCTGCGCCTTGGTGGTCGCCACTTTGACGATACGCCAGTTGCGCAGCACATATTCGTGGATTTCAGCCTTGATCCAGTGCACGGCAAAAGAGACCAGACGCACCCCGACATCCGGGTTGAAGCGGCGTACCGCCTTCATCAGGCCGATGTTACCTTCCTGAATCAGATCTGCCTGCGGCAGTCCATACCCGGCATAATTGCGGGCCACATGAATCACAAATCTCAGGTGTGACAGAATGAGCTGCTTGGCGGCATCCAGATCACCGTGATAATGCAGCCGTTCAGCCAGCGCCCGCTCTTCCTCCGCCGTCAGCATCGGATAGGCATTGGCGGCGCGAATATAACCTTCCAGACTGCCCTGGGGTACTAAGGCGAAAGTTTGCATATCTTTGGTCATTCCACCCCTCTCATTAATTAATCATGCCTGTTGTATATCACTGAAAGTATACCGACGGGTCATAGCAGTTTTTGTGCCTCAAACGGCATCAATATCAAAAAAACGACTCGCTGGTGGTTAGAGTGTGACTTATCGCACAAGTTCCACCCATTTTATCCATCTTAAAGTGCATATCAAGACGGATAACCGGCGATACGGGCCGCGATAACAGGGGAAAAACGCAGACAAAAAACCAGATGGAAAAGGATTTTTCCCTTGTGTGCCATCGTTGACCACAAGGGAAGAGTATACCAAAAAACATTTACTCCGGTGTAAAGCGGCGTAAATGTTGTACGGTGGCAAGCCAGGCCGCCAGCCAGCCAATCATGGCGGAAATCAGGATCAGCAGCAGCGCTTCATCCCATCCCAGACCGTGTACATTAAACGTCGTACCGAATACCGTCGCCACCTGCGACGCCGCCGACGCAAGCCGCCAGACCAGCATCTGCGACAATATCAACGACAGCAAGGCGCCGCCGCCTCCCAGCAATACGCCGCCATTGAGGAAGGGGCGCAGGATAAAACCGTCTGTCGCGCCAATCAGCTTCATCACATTGATGGTCTCGCGTCGGCTGAAAATATTCAGCCGCACGCTGTTGCCGATCACCAAAAATACTGCCGCGACCATCAATATACCGATGACTGCCGCAACCTGGCCGACCAACCCGGTCAGCGCCATCAAACGAGAGAACCAACTGTCGTCCATGCGCACTTCATCCACGCCCTGAACGGCGGCGATGCGATCACGCAAAGTGGTCAGTACCTGATTATTCTGGAACGCCAGCCGGGGCGTTACTACCGCTACAGCAGGCAGCGGGTTCTCTTCCAACATATCCAGCGCGCCGCCGAAGCCGGACCAATTGCGAAATTCCCCCATCGCTTCGTCGCGGGTCAGATAATTAACTTTATCAACACCCTCTTCCGCCCGGATTTTGGCGATCACTGCCTCTGCGGCATTGTCGTCGAGCGATTTATCCAAATAGACCGTCAGTTGCGGCGAGGGATACCACTGGGCAGCGGCCTGACTGGCATTTTTCCATACCAGATAGCAGATACTGGGCAACGTCAGTGAAATGGCGATCACCATAACGGTCAGCAACGTCGCCAACGGCTGGCGCAGCATATCTCTTAGCGTATTAGCCCAGGCGTAGCGCCACTGTTCCTGCCAGCCACCATTCAGCGATCGAGCGCCGACGGCGGCGCGCTTCTCTTTATGCGGCTTATTCTTCACCATCATGGCCTCCCAGCATGCGCCCCTGAGACAGCGTCAACACCCGATAATTGCGGCGGGAAATCAGACTGGTATCGTGAGTCGCCATCAGCACCGTGACACCCACACGGTTGAATTCCTCGAACAGACGCAAAATGCCTTCCGACAATGCATCGTCAAGGTTGCCGGTCGGTTCGTCCGCCAACAGCACCACCGGCTTATTGACGACTGCCCGGGCAATACCCACCCGTTGCTGCTCGCCGCCGGACAGCTGGATAGGGTAACTGCGGGCCTTATCCAACAACCCCACCTTGTCCAACGCCGCGGAGGTACGACGGCGAATATCCTCTGGGCCGGCGCCGGCGATCACCAGCGGCATTGCCACATTTTCGTATACCGTGCGATCCATCAGTAAATGGTGATCCTGAAAGATCATGCCGATCTGGCGGCGCAAAAACGGGACTTCCCGCTTCTTCAACCGGCTAATATCGTGACCGCCGAACAGGATATGACCGGCGCTCGGCCTTTCGATACCGCAGATCAACTTCAGCAGGGTGCTTTTCCCTGCACCGGAGTGACCGGTCAGAAACACCATCTCGGCCGGGTGGATATGAAAATCGACCCCCTGTAACGCCTGGCGGCCGCCAAGATAGGCTTTGCTGACCTGTTCAAAACGAATCATCCGTTTTAATCCTCGCGGGCAAACAGTGCCTCAATAAAGTCGTCAGCCTTGAAAGGCCGCAAATCATCAATGCCTTCACCGACACCGATGTATCGAATCGGAATACCAAACTGGTCGGCAATCGCAAAAATCACGCCGCCCTTGGCGGTACCGTCCAGCTTGGTCAGGGCGATCCCCGTCAAGCCTACCGCCTCATCAAACAACCTGGCCTGACTGACGGCATTTTGTCCGGTGCTGGCATCCAGCGTCAGCATGACTTCATGCGGCGCATCGTCGTCCAGTTTCTTCATCACCCGCACGATTTTCTTCAGTTCTTCCATCAGGTGGGACTTGTTCTGCAAACGACCAGCCGTATCGGCAATCAACACGTCAACGCCGCGCGCTTTGGCCGCCTGAATAGCGTCGAAAATCACCGATGCGGAATCCGCGCCGGTATGCTGCGCCACGACCGGAACGTTATTGCGTTGACCCCAAACCTGCAGTTGCTCCACCGCCGCCGCACGGAAGGTATCGCCCGCCGCCAACATGACGGATTTCCCCTCGGCCTGATACTGACGCGCCAGCTTGCCGATAGTGGTGGTTTTTCCCACGCCGTTGACGCCGACCATCAGGATGACGAACGGCGTTTTGCCCTCAATCACCAACGGCTCGTCCGCTTTCGCCAGAATGCCGCTCATCTCCGTTTTCAGCAGGCTCAGCAACGCATCCGCATCTTTCAACTGCTTACGGTCGGCGTGCTCCGTCAATCGCTCGATGATCTTGCGCGTGGTTTCCACACCCACATCCGCAATAAGCAGCTGTTCTTCCAGCTCATCAAACAAATCGTCATCGATTTTCTTGCCGCGGAACAATCCGACGAATCCGGAACCCAGGTTCTGCCGGGTTTTGACCAGGCTGCGCTTCAGGCGAGCGAAGAACCCTTCTTTTGTCGGGCGTTCCTGCTCCTGAGGCGCCGCCGGCATCGCTACCGGCGCAGCCAGCGGTGCGCTCGGCGGCTCATCGACTATCGCCGCTTCCGCGACGACGACAGACTCATCGGGCACAACCGGACGTTCCTCATCCGATACGGCCAACACTTCCGGCTCCGCTGGCGACATAGTTTCGGATATCGCTGCGTCAACCTCTGGTTCGGCCATATCCCGAAGTACGGAAACGTCCTCGGCAGCGACGGTCTCTGACACAGAATCCGCTGTTTCACCGGATTCAGCAGGCGCGTGCTCCGCCGTTACCTCTTCCGGGTTAGTCTCTTCCTGACGCCCCAATCCCAACCAGGAAAAAAATCCGCGCTTTTTCTCTTTCGCCATCGTGTTCTTGCGCTCCTGCCACCAATGCGGTTGCTCTATAGCCAATGAAATCAATAAAGCCGCAAGTTTAACACTTTCCCGCAGCCAGCAACACGCGCTGCGCCACTATGGTCATGGACAATCTCCGTAACCAGGTGTGTCATGCGCCATGCCGGATTAGCGTTTCCAATCATGGCCCGAGATCAGTGCCGACGTCTGCCACGTTCAAGGCTACCGGGTATCATTAAAGCGACGTTAACATCTCTCAATTGCCGGGAACGCCACGGTTTATGCAAAAAACAGTGACAAGACACACCCTAAATCATCCTGCGGTGATCCATTCTTCTTAACAATTAATTAGAATAGCGGCCCAACAACTCCGATATGTCGCCAATACTTGCGACGCTCAGTGAAACATCAGGCTATGGCAAAACATCATTCGACATCCGTTCCCGGTCAAATCCGCATTATTGGCGGTCAGTGGCGCGGCAGAAAACTTCCCGTACCAGATAGCCCCGGCCTGCGTCCCACCACCGATCGCGTGCGCGAAACGCTCTTCAACTGGCTGGCGCCGGTCATTCAGCAATCCCGCTGTCTGGACTGCTTTGCCGGCAGCGGCGCCCTCGGTTTAGAAGCGCTGTCACGCTACGCCGCTCATGCCACGCTGCTCGAGGCCGAACGCAATGTCGCCCGTCAGCTAACACAAAACCTGGCGGTACTAAAGGCGGAAAACGCCAGCGTCATCCATACCGACAGCCTGCAGTGGCTAGCCGGCGAAGGCTCGCCTTATGACGTGGTTTTTCTCGACCCGCCCTTTCGGCGTGGGCTGCTGGATGACACCCTCATGCTGCTGGAAGCAAACGGCTGGTTAGCGGAGGAAGCCTGGATCTATATAGAAACAGAAGCGGAAAATCATGCGCTCACCCTGCCTGCTAATTGGGCGCTGCACCGTGAAAAAACCGCAGGTCAAGTCGCTTATCGCCTCTATATCCGCCACGCTGCCGAACGCAGCAAGGAGCAATGATGATCGTATGGATTAATCTCGGCCGGCTGGTGATGCTGGGCGTGTGGAGCATTCTTATCACCAACCTGGTTCACCCGTTTCCCCGGCCATTGAATATCTTCATGGTATTGGCCACGGTCTTCATGCTGTTGATGCACGGCGTGCAGTTTCTGCTGCTCAAAGCCAGCCAACCCAAGGATGCGCCGCCGCTCAGTCGGGGCCTACAATTGCGTTTCTTTCTGTTCGGCGTATTTGAATTGCTGGCGTGGCAGCGCAAACAACCGCCAATATCGCCGAAGCATCGCCGCTGAATCAGTAGACAGGCGCACATCAGTGCGCCGAAATCAGGAAGGCGGCGTAATCAGGTTTTTTTGCCGGGCAGGAAAGGAAAGTGGGACACATTGTCGCCCAGTTCCGAAATCCGGGCACTGCCCCGGTCACGTTCGGTCACGGCATCAATGCGAATCACCGCCGGTATGGGAATATAACTGCGGCCGACGCCGGAAAACTCGGTTTTCAGCTTTTCCGTCGTCGGATCAACCAGCACCGCGGACTGACTGTCGAACACAAAGTCAGCGATCTCGATAAATCCGAACAGATTGCTCTGCACCAGTTCCCGCACGTAAAGCTGATAGTTTTTGCCGTTATTCATAAACTGAATACGGTACAGCACGGGTTCATTGCTCATTAAACAACCTTCTCCTCCGGCCATGAGCCGGGTATCATCATCTCGTCACAAAACTGGGCGTTAACATAACATGAACCCCCGCCACCCGCATCAGGCGAGCCTTACCCCCTTATCCGACGGCGTTTTCCCTTAAATAAGGATGACTTATGCTCTGGTCTTTTATTGCTGTATTCCTTTCCGGCTGGCTGTACGTTGATGCCAGCTACCGTGGCCCGGTCTGGCAACGCTGGTTGTTCAAACCGGTTACGCTGCTGCTGATGATGCTGATGGTCTGGCAGACGCCGACGCTGGGCCTGCAGGGCTATCTGGTCATCCTGGCTCTGGCCGCTACGCTGGCGGGCGATGCGCTGCTGTTACTGCCGAATCAGAAAATACGCTTCGCCGTCGCAGCTTACTTCGTCAGTCATTTGCTCTACTGCGTCAGCTTCTTCGTCTCACAACTGTCGTTCGGTTTTTTCTGGCCCCTGCCTGTGGCGTTGGTTGTCGTAACGACCTTGTTGCTGGTACTGCTGGGTTCACGGCTAAAAGAGGAGCGTTGGTCAGTTACCGCGCTGGTCGTCATGACGGCGCTGATGGTCTGGGTAGCGGGGGAGCACTATTTTTCGCTCGGTTCGGACGCCAACTTCGCGCTAATCGCAGGGGCCGTCTTGCTGTTTATCGGGCATGCCGTCTGGCTGATACACCATTTTCGCTTACCGTTCCGCGCCCATCAGGCGCTGCTGGCCATGTGTTACTTCGGCGGACACTTCCTGATAGTCCGCGCGCTCTATATCTAAACAGATCCCGCAGACAGGCCGCCGAAGCGGCCTGTACAACGCAGATATCGCACCGGCTACACCCCTTTGCGCAATAGATAGCGATACGGCAGGCTATCAATGGTCTGCGCCAACAATTCATGCTCCATATAACGGCAAAACCCGGGAATATCGCGGGTCGTCGCGGGATCATCGGCGATGATCAGCAACGTCTGTCCGGTTTCCATCTGGCGCACGGCCTTACGCACCATCATCACCGGCTCCGGACAGCGCAACCCTTGTGCATCCAGCGTCCTGTCCGGATTGGCAAAAATATCGCTCATGAACACTTCCGTCGTTATTCTTTGAAGTAAAACAGTGGATTTCACCACGCCGTCATCATTTAAACAACGCGGCCGCGCCTAGTTTACGCCACACACTATCAGGCGCAAACCACTGTAGCGACGCTACTGTTTTGCACAAAAATTAACCATTGCAAAGATAGGTCAATTGGGTATGATTCCGCCACGTTATCGTCAATAAGGGACGGCGAGAACGGGGCAATTTATCTGGGTTCCCTCACCCCAATCACCAAAAAGGTCACACCATGTTCCAATTTACTGCTCAACAGCGGCTGACAGCGTTGTGCTGGCTGTCTCTATTCCATATTTTGATTATCACATCCAGTAACTATCTGGTGCAGCTGCCGATTATTCTGTTTGGCTTCCATACCACCTGGGGTGCGTTCACTTTCCCGTTTATCTTTCTGGCCACCGACCTGACTGTGCGTATTTTTGGCGCGCCGTTGGCCCGCCGTATCATTCTGACGGTCATGATTCCGGCGTTGCTGATTTCCTATCTGGTATCCGTGCTGTTCTATCAGGGCGGCTGGCAGGGGTTCAGCGCGCTGAGTCAGTTGAACATCGTGGTCGCTCGCATCGCGACGGCAAGCTTTATGGCCTATGTGCTGGGGCAGATTCTGGACGTACATGTCTTCAATCGGCTGCGTCAGTTGAAAGCATGGTGGGTCGCACCAGCAGCATCCGCCGTACTGGGCAATCTGAGCGACACCGTCGCCTTCTTCTTCATTGCCTTTTACCGCAGCCCGGATGCCTTCATGGCCAGCCATTGGACGGAAATCGCAACCGTGGATTATTTCTTCAAGATATCGATTAATCTGATCTTTTTCCTGCCGATGTACGGTGTCGCCCTCAATATGCTGCTGCGCCGTCTGAGCCAGCGAGCCGCCAAGGCGGCGTATCAGGATCAAACCGCCTGACAGACACCAGACTGCAGCGGCGCCAACTCGACATCCGCAAGCGCAGTCTAGGAATAACCGGAAAGTTGCCCGCCCCCTCTGTTTTCGGGGGGTAAAGACAGGTTTGTAACGATAAAACGCTTGTTTTTACCGCCCGGATCAGGTGCCATAACGCCACTGTTTTACCTGACCAAAATAAAGAAAGGATACCCATGCCGAAGTTAGTGAAATATTTCGGAATCGGGCTGCTGGCAGCGACGCTGGCGGCCTGTGACGGCAACAGTGGCAAAAATAGTGTTAACGCGCCTGCATCGGCGCCGGCCGCAACCGCCGCCGCCACGAAACCCGTTTCAGTTTCTCTGCTGGCGGGCAAACTGTCGTTCACGCTGCCCGCAGGTCTGAGCGATCAGACGGACAAACTGGGCAACCAGAAAAACAACACGCACCTGTATGCAGACCCGAGCGGCAAGCAGGCAATCATCGTTATTGAGGGCGAAGATTCACCGCTGGATCTGCCAACAATCGGTAAGAATCTTGAAAATCAGCAGCATGCACGCGATGCGAATCTGCAGGTTCTGAGCAACAAAGCGATCGACGTCAACGGCCATGCGGCCCAGCAACTGGAAAGCGTCATCACGACCAGCGGACAGAAGTCTTACTCGTCCATCGTGCTCACCAAAGTGGATAACCGCCTGGTTACACTGCAAATCACGCTCCCAGCCGATAACCTGCCACAGTCGCAGACCGACGCCGGTAACATCCTCAGCACGTTGAAAATCAACTGACAACCACCGCCTCCCAAAGCAGTTGTTTCGGGCTGACAACAAACGCCGGGCGGCTCCGCCCGGCGTTATTATTTTCCGGCCTCCACGGCCGCTAACCCACGCCGATAAAGTCGGATAATGATGCCGATGCCTACCAATGCCAGCACCGCAGCCGCCAGATAGATATTGTCGACCGCCGTATACGCCATCATCACACCAGCAACCGGCCCCACGACGCCCAACGGCAGATCCAGAAAAATGGTATAGGTGGCCAGCGCGCTCCCGCGGTTCTGCGGCGATACCGCCTGCACCACCACGACGCCAAGCGCAGGGAAAACCAATGAAAAACCGGCTCCAGCCAAAAACGCCCCCGCTTCCGCGACCCAAGGATAATGCGCCGCCCATACCAGCAGCAGGCCGACACCTTCAACGGCAAAACAGACCAGCGCCACCCGCAACCCGCCAAACCGATTGATAGCATTGGGAAACAGCAGGCGTGCGCCCACAAAAGCACAGCTGAACAAACTCAGCGTCAACGCCGCGCCATCCCAGTTTTTACTGGCATAAAACAGTGTGATAAAAGTGGAAATAACGCCGAACCCCGCCGAAGCCAGCGACAGAATCGCGCCATACAACCAGACTTTGCCGAGAACTTCGCGAAAAGGCAGTTTTTTACCCGGCGTCGTCTTCACTGTGGCGCGCGGCAATGCCAGCAACGTCGCCAGCGCCGCCACCACAATGATGACGATCGATAACAGGCGCAACCCGCCAAGATGGCTGATCCATACGCCCAGCGGCGCACCGATAGCCAGTGCGCCGTAGGTTGCCACACCGTTAAGCGAAATCACCCTTCCGATATGCAGCGCCCCAACCGTACCCGCGCCCCACATAATGGAACCGGTACCGACAAAACTTTGCCCGATGCCCAAAATCAAGCGCCCGATGCACAGCAACAGCAGCGCCATCGTCGGCGAAGCGTCATTCCAGGCCGCGCCCACATAAAAGACACCGCTCAGCAACACCCCCAGCAAACCCAGCAGAACGGCGCGTTTTGGCCCTTTTTCATCGGCGAATCGTCCCGCCTGCGGGCGACTGAGCAGGGTGGAAAAATATTGCAGGCTGATCACCAAACCAGCCCAAAATGCGCTAAAGCCCAAATGCTCGTGCACATATCCCGGAAGTACCGCCAGCGGCAACCCGATATTCAGATAGCTGGCGAAGTTAAACATCACGATGGACAGAATACGCAGACTAAGACGTAAACTGCCGGGGGCTGATTCCGACGATGATACTGGCATGGAAAATTGACTCACTTACCCTGGGCCGGCCATGCGGCGGCTGGCGAACGTTCACGGACGAAGATTGCAGTATAAACAAGCTATTGACTGCTTTCAGCGCTCATTGATGCAATAGTGTGCTTTTCACTTCTCCCTCCCGATCAGTCGGCATACCCTTTTCCAGAAATTGCGCTCATCCGCAGATAATCCTGCGCAACCGCCTGCGCGCCGTCAGACGGATGTCAGTTATAATCAACCCGATAACACACGCGGGAGAACGCGAATGCCTGTCACGCCAAAACTGCCGCCGGCCGGCCCGGGAAAAACCGACGGAAAACATCATGCGGCGGTTCGCTGTATACAGCGCATTCATGCCGTACCGGCCATTGCCCATCTTGTGCGTGCGAGCATCCGCTTCAACGATCGTATGGGAAGCCAGTTTAGCGCCGCCATCACCTATTTCTCCTTCCTGTCGTTGATCCCCATCCTGATGGTGACATTCGCCGCCGTGGGCTTTGTGCTGGCCTCCAACCCCGATATGTTGACCCGTTTGCTCGAGCGCATTGTCAGCAGCATTAGCGACCCGAATCTGGCCCGCATGCTGAAAAACACCGTCCACACCGCCGTCAGACAGCGCACCAGCGTCGGGTTGACTGGTTTGCTCATCGCCCTCTATTCCGGAGTGAACTGGATAGGCAACTTACGGGAAGCTATTCGCGCCTTGTCGCGTGATGTCTGGGAACGCAGCCCACACGAAGAACAGAAAATCTATTACCGCTATCTGCGGGATTTTATGTCGCTGATAGGCCTGTTGATCGCACTGGTGCTAACCCTGTTCCTGACGTCCATCGCCGGCAGCGCCCAGGCCGCCATCGTCAACGCGCTGGGATTATCAGGCATCAAATGGCTGCGCCCCGCCATGACGCTGATGACGTTATTGATTTCCATCTTCGCCAACTACCTGTTGTTCCTGTGGATCTTATGGGTGTTGCCGGGGCATAAACCGCAACGCGCCGCTTTGCTGCGCGGAACGCTAATGGCGGCAGTAGGCTTCGAAATACTCAAATTCGCCATGACGATGGTGCTTCCACAGCTTGCTACATCGCCTTCCGGCGCAGCTTTCGGCTCAGTGATTGGGCTGATGACGTTTTTCTACTTTTTTGCCCTGCTCACCCTGTTCTGTGCCGCCTGGATTGCTACGGCAGAAAAGAAAAGCAACAAAAAAAAGGGTGATCCGCCCAACCCCCCGCCACCGGCCGATATTTCACCGCCGCAGGCCTGATTCGGGATTCACCGTTAACCACGCGCAAGCCCGGTTAGACGGCGGATAGCGCCATTTAATCGACCTAAATCATAAAAAAATTAAAACATTGTTTCACGCTATTGACTCCGTGCAATGTTCCGTTGAGACTGGCGCTAATTTCTTCCAGAACCCCAATCTCATCTCTCTTTTCAACGAGCCGTGTATGACTACGAAGAACATTGCCATCATTGGCGAATGCATGATCGAACTGTCACAGAAAGGCGCGGATATCAACCGCGGTTTTGGTGGCGATACGCTTAACACTGCGGTTTATACTGCGCGTCAGGTAAAGGCCGATGCACTCGCAGTGCACTACGTCACCGCCCTTGGCAAAGACGCGTTCAGCAATGAAATGATCGCAGCCTGGCAGAACGAAGGCGTGAAAACTGACCTGATCCAGCGTCTGGATAACAAACTCCCCGGCCTGTACTTCATCGAAACCGACGACACCGGCGAGCGCTCCTTCTATTACTGGCGCAACGATGCCGCCGCCCGCTATTGGCTGGAAACGCCGGAAGCGGAAGCCGTGAGCCAGAAACTGACGCATTTTGATTACATCTACCTGAGCGGCATCAGTCTGGCGATCCTGAACGCCAATAGCCGCGCACGCTTGCTGACCGTGCTACGCGCCTGCCGCGCCAACGGCGGCAAGGTGATTTTTGACAACAACTATCGCCCGCGTCTGTGGCAGAGCCAGGAAGAGACTCGCCAGGCATACAGCGACATTCTCGCCTGCACGGATCTCGCATTCCTGACGCTGGATGACGAAGACATGCTGTGGGGTGCGCTGCCGGTAGACGATGTTCTGGCCCGTACTCACCAGTTCGGCGTCACAGAAGTGGTGGTCAAACGCGGCGCCGACTCCTGCCTGGTTTCCATCACCGGCGAATCCTTGTATGACATCCCAGCCATCACGCTACCGAAAGAAAAAGTGGTGGATACCACTGCGGCGGGCGACTCCTTCGGCGCCGGCTATCTGGCGGTACGCCTGAATGGCGGTAGCGCGGAAGATGCGGCCAAACGCGGCCACCTGACCGCCAGCACCGTGATCCAGTATCGCGGCGCCATTATTCCGCAATCCGCTATGCCGGCCTAGCGCCCGAGACAAATACCGCGCCAGATGGCATTTTTCTCAACACGCCGGTTTCGCAAATGCGAACCGGCGTGTTTTCTTGCTGATATTTTATTGCAAATGACGATGTAAACATTGTGGCGTCCATAATAGCTATGGCGTAACGCATTTTATGGCATCCCGTTATATCTCAAGCATTTCATTTATTAAATGAACACATTGAAAGAGACATTTACTTTTTTCATTGAAGATAATGAACTGCCTGTCATAAAAATAATGAAAAAATAAAACCACATGATATTTAAATACATAAAAATAGTGGATGACATAGTCTGCTGTCCTCAATAATTCGAGTTATATACCCAAAATAATTCGAGTTGCAGGACAACACGCTCGCGTGTTGAACAACGCCACGCGTTGACCCTTTAGGGCAAGGCTCGTAAGAGCCTTGTAACGCGGCAAGAGAGCGAATCCCGATGAGCTTACTCAGGTAAGTGATTCGGGTGAGCAAACGCCGCCAACACACCTGCAACGTGAAGTATGACGGGTATAGAGAAATAAAAGCCCGTTAAATCCCCAGGGAGTGGCATCAATAAGCGCCCCCTGTGAATGGGGTGAACCCGCGTATCTGTCACTGAAATATAAAGGGTATAATATATTGATACTGTATTAATCATAGATAACGAGAGTCATGATATGGATATTCAATCCATTGCCCATTTACCACCGACTATTCGTTTATATAACCAGACCCTTTACGCACAAGAGACGAAGAGAAAGCGACGCTCTCATTAAACAATGCTATTTCTGAAGAGCAATTTGAACAGATAAAAGCAGCGGTTGAACCTGCATTCAATCACGGCATCACAATACATATGTATCCGGAAGAAACAACAAACGAAATCATCTACTGGACGGCTAACGATATGGTTATCCCTTGTGGTGGTACTCATATTGCATCAACACGAGAAATCGATGCCTCGTTTTATATTGGGAAAAAGTCCGGCGGCAGAAATAAAACGCAACGCTATATCAAGCGACATCATTGAACCCAATATCGTTGCATGCCCCGCCCATATCTGTTGTCCGGAAACGGGCGGGCGGTTTTCATCAACAACGAATCATGCTGCGCTGCGGCCTTATGGATAATCGTTCATGCACCACCGGCCAGGGCGCCATAACGAATGAGTCGGCTGACAAAGTTAATTGCGATAAAACCAACAAGGGAGCACAACCGTGCTCCCTCATGATTTTGCTACGGTGCCTTGGCCGCATCCGGCGCAGCCTCTGCCCCCCCTTCCGGCGCCATGATCCGCAGATAAGTTTCCTGCAAACCTTTCATATTGGCTTCCGGCTCGCCCTGGGGTTGTAGCAACATCAGAGTCGCAGTCTGGGAAAGCTGTTGATGAAGTTCCTGATTGAGCGCCTCCAGCGTCACCGACGCCAGATAGACCTGACGCAATTTCTGATACTGCTCGGGAGCAATATCCACAACGCCGTTTTTCTGCGAACGCAGCCGCTGATCTATCAGGATGTCCGTACTGGTGCGAGCATAAGTCGCAAACAGTTTGCTCAATTCGTCCGTCTTACGCGCCATCAGCGCATCGAACTCAGCCTGCGACAACCCCTTGTCGCGCAGCGCCAACAGCTCCTTACTCAGAAAGCTGATACCGTTGTCCAACGTATCGGTACTGACATTATCCAGATGGATGGCACATTGAGCACGGCCATACACCACATTACAGTCAAAACGGATGCCCGCTTCTTTCAACGCTGCATTTTTACTGCCGGTGAGCGCCTGCTGCATATGCCAGAACAGCGCTTCGCGCGCCAGATCGCTGTGCCAGTAACGGGCCAGCGCCTGCGAATCACGAATCGGTTTCCACGGCATATCCCAGACCAGCGACAGGCTATCCTGCCTGAGCGTATTATCCCTCAGGCTAATCGGCTCGGGCCGCATGGCAGCCAACGTCGGCATAGGCGAAGGCGTCCCACGTTTGCCCTCCAACCGGGAAAACGATTTATCGATCTGATCGGCGATAGCGCGGCTGTCGACATTTCCGACCACATACAGCGTCATCGCATCTGGGGTATACCAAGTCTTGTAGAATTTCGCCAACTGCTCAGCGCTCACTGGCGCTTTGACGGCTTGTCCCGGATCGTTCACCAGCAACGGCGAACCTTTCAGCCGGTAACGCCAGCCAGGATCTTGCGGATTCGTCGGCGCAGTCGCTACCGGATCATTGATCTTCATCGCAGTTTCGATGCGCATATCGTTGATTTGCAGTTGCCCGGCGGTCTCCGCCAGCCACTTCAATGCATCCTTCAACAAATCCGGACGGTTATTCGGCAAGCTCAGGTTATAGGAGGTGAAATCATAGGACGTCGTCACCGGAGGCAACGGCCGGGTTTCACTTTCGGATTGCTGCCAGATAGAAGGGAGCTGACCAGCAGAAAAAGTATCCCGAGGCAGTAACGCAAGGCGGGAAATAAAGTGGGCGAAGCCGGTCTGCTGCACTGATTCAGCCAGCGACCCGGTATTTACCATCAAGCGTAATTCAATACGATCGCTGGGACGCTGGGGGGTGGCAAGAAGCTGCCAGCTAAAGCCGTTATCCAACTTTCCCTGCTGCCAGGCTGGATCAGGTTGTAGCGCTTCAGCCTGCACGTTGCTGCCGACAACCGTCAGCAACATTCCACCAACGAAAAGACCTGTTCTGGTGCCCTGCATGTGAACCCCTACTTAATAACTATCCAATATGTGTTTTGTGAATACCGGCGACGTTTCTCCTGTCGTCGCACGTATCGTTCGCCTCACAAAGAAAGAGGGGCGAAGTGTACCACTCCGTTAGACCGCATGCTTTCGCGTATGTCACCCAACAGAGTGAAATAATGGTGAAAAAATTGAAGGCGCGCAAATTTAACACAGATTGGAAAGTATTGACCCACGGCCTGTTAACAGGCCGTGGGTCATCTGGCAGGAAGTCCGGGTTATCACCGCATCAGGAAGGACGAGATGCCACCCCTGGACCGGGTTCAACGTCACGGCCGGATAACACATCGTTCAGCTGTTTGGCATCAAGCTGCTTACACCATTTAGCAACCACCACCGTCGCCACGCCGTTGCCCACCAGATTGGTCAGAGCACGGGCTTCCGACATGAAACGGTCGATACCCAGAATCAGCGCCAGCCCCGCTACCGGCAAATGTCCCACGGCGGAGATCGTCGCCGCCAGTACGATAAAGCCGCTACCGGTAACACCCGCCGCGCCTTTGGAAGACAGCAGCAGCACCACCAGCAGGGTGATCTGGTGCCAGATATCCATATGGCTGTTGGTCGCCTGTGCAATAAATACGGCAGCCATCGTCAGATAGATAGAGGTGCCGTCGAGATTGAAGGAGTAACCGGTCGGGATGACCAGACCCACCACGGATTTTTTACAACCCAGTTTTTCCATTTTCTCCAGCATACGCGGCAAGGCGGACTCTGAAGAAGACGTCCCCAGTACAATCAGCAGCTCCTCACGGATATAGCGAATGAACTTGAAGATGCTAAAACCGGTCGCTCTGGCGATAGATCCCAACACCAGCACCACGAACACAATACAGGTGATGTAGAAACAGATGATCAGCTGTCCCAGTTGCACCAGCGTCCCCACCCCGTATTTACCGATCGTGAACGCCATGGCACCGAACGCCCCCAACGGCGCCAGACGCATAATCATGTTGATGATGCCGAAAATCACGCGGGAGAAGCTGTCGATCACGTCGAAAATCAGCGTTCCTTTATCGCCCAAATGGTGCAGCGCAAACCCAAACATCACCGCAAACAACAGCACCTGCAGAATGTTGCCGCTGGCAAACGCGCCAATCACGCTGGAAGGGATCACATCCATCAGGAAGGGAACAACCCCTTGCTGCTGAGCCTGACTGGCATAGTTAGCCACAGCTTTCGCATCCAGCACGGCGGGATCAACGTTCATACCGACGCCAGGTTGCAGCACATTCACCACGATCAGACCGATAATCAACGCCAGCGTACTGACAATCTCAAAATAAAGTAAGGCCACCGCGCCGGTACGCCCAACGGCCTTCATACTCTCCATCCCGGCAATACCGGTAACAACCGTACAGAAAATGACGGGGGCAATAATCATCTTGATCAGTTTGACGAATCCATCGCCCAAAGGCTGCATTTGCTGCCCTAGCGCCGGGTAGAAATGCCCCAACAACACCCCGATAGTAATAGCGGTAAGAACTTGAAAGTAGAGACTTTTAAATATTGATTTTTTCATAGTGACGTCCTTTGGATGGAAAGACACGAGTGGACAAAGAACGGAGGAAAGATGCCACCTGCGCTTGCGCCGGAAAATAACACCCAGGTAACAGACTGGATACTTTTATAACTTTAGTTTGTAAACATCCGGTTAAAAACAAGAACTGAATCACATCAGCCGGTAAAGGCGTTAAAACATTGCGTTAATTATTCAATAACAACACTCGTCATACTTCTCTGTCGAAAACACCGGCAACCCCTTATGACATATCAAGTTTGGACATAAAACAGCGATATTTTCGTGAACCGGATCACAGGTAAAAACCGGGTTAACAATAAGTAACGCCAGGCCGGTGACGCCAATAACGCACATCGCGATTTTGTTTAAATGTACGCATCGATTAAATGCACGCACAAGGAAGCACGTCGGCGTTCTGACGAATGTCGCCAACCCGACGCAAAGGGGAAACAGGCTATCAATAGGCGACGGGAGCGCGCTCCCATCGCGAAAGGAAAGATTATCGGCCGCTGGCGATATAGGCCAACAGGTGCAGACTGGATGAGTAATAATCCTCCGACGCATTCAGGCTGGCCGGAATATCGCCGGGGCTGCCCATGGTCAGATCGCGGATCGCCAGCAACCCATCCCGCATGCTGTAAGGCGCGGTATTGTTATTGAGTACATCAATCCATGCCGGCGTATTCAGCCGGGAGTAATTACGCCAGTAAAGCTGAAACGGCACCAACGCCAACGTTTTGGCGTCATACCAATACAGATAGAGGGGGATGCGAATGGCATCGTAGCTGAAACGGGGCGGCCAGTTGGTTGCGGGCGCCATGGTGCCATCCGCATTCAGCGCTACCCAGTCCACCGGCAGTTCCACCTTGCCGAAACGCATTTCGCCCAACAACGCCAGCCCATCGTCAATCAGCTGACGCCAGGCCTGAAGATGGCTGTGGCGCGCGAAATCCTGCCAGGCCGGGAACAAAAAATAGGATGGATTGAGAATGACATAGCTGTTCTTGTTAAAACCGTTGGCCCCCGGCAACATCACGGTACGCCCGGCAAATTGCACCACGTTACGGGCCAGGATCGCTTTTTGAATGACATCCGAGGCCAGCAGATAACGGTTCTCCTGCCATTTCTCCCCGGCTTTCAGTAAAGCCCAGGCAATCAATACGTCACCATCCGCAGCATTGTTGCGATCCACCACCGGATTACTGTCCATCGGATTGTAACGCCAGTAAAACAGACCGCTCTTGTTATCCTGCAAATGTGTTTGCGTCCAAGTCCACAGGCCGTCAAACGCACTCCGATCATTAAAATACACCGCCATGAGCATGGCGAACCCTTGCCCTTCCGTGTGACTGATATTCTTGTTGCCGGTATCCAAAATCCGGCCGTCCTGAGTCATAAAACGACTTTTGTAGCTGTCCCACCCGCTTGCCGCCGACGCCGCCATACTGAACCACATCATCAGTAACACCATGCCAACACGCCATACCGGCTTGATCATGACTCGCCTCTTGTCCGATTTTGATAACGAAACAGCAGAACGGCGCCGTCCTCTGTTTCCTGGTAAGCCATTGGAACCTGTTCGCCCCCCCCTGCAAGCGTAACCACCGGGAATACATCCCTTGCAGCACCGCGCCCATCGCCAGACGCCAACGGTTGCCGCTGGACGATTGTCCGGCGGCAGGCAACGCGATATGGAGAATCTCCAGCCGGTTATCATACGGACGAAGATCCACGCACCCCCAGTGGAATTCCGCCAGCACGCTGTTGATGGCTTGCTCCAGCTCGGCGACGGTTTCCACGATGGGCAGAGGGTAACGCTCCGCCAACTGCGCCCCCATTTGGGACAAAAACAGTTGGCTCTCCTGCTCGCCGGCGTTCGCCATCATGCCGTTAACGATGATATCGAACAGATCGGTCCATCCCGCCTGACGCTGCTGCTGGAGATAGTAGTTCATGGCATGCACCTGTAACTCACTCATGCTTATTTACCCCCAAGCCCATAACGGAAATAGAGCAGGGCCGATGTTTCGTTGTAATTGCCGAACGTGTCATAACCCAGTTGCCCGCCGACGGTAACGTCTTTGGTGACGCGATAGTCGGCGCCGAGATGCACGTTGTAACCAATACCGTTTTTGCTATCACCGGCATAATGGGATTCCCTGGCGAAACCGTTGGTCACTGCGTCGTCAAGGAACGTCTGCCATTCCGGATTATTGGGGAAGTAATCGCTCTTATCGCGGGTATAGGACTGATACCCTACGGAAACACCCGCCTTGAGGTTCAGGTTGTCATATCGCTGGCTCCACTCAATCGGGAACGAGACCGACACATAGTTCTGCGGGCTGAAATAACCGCCCTGACCATAGCTGTAGTAACTCAGGTTCTTATCGAAATCCATCCAGCTCAGGCTGATACCGGTTTTCAGCTCGCGATCGCGCTCATGCACCGGGCGAACATAGGCGCCGGCATTGGCCATCAACGCACGGTTACTTTTCACATTCTCGCCCAGATAGCTATAGGCGCCGATACCGCCGTAGAAACCCGCATCGCCATTGTCATAACTCAGCAACGCATTGCCGCCGTTTTTTAGTGACCTGCCCCCAATACCGGCCGGTAAACGCCTCTTTCTGACCGACATAGGAAAGCAGGCTGTCGGTAACGGCCCGACGCTCCCCGGTCAACACCAAAGTCAGGAAGTCCGACAGCTTGGGCGACCACTGCACGCCGCCGACAATCGTGGTCAACTCCTGCCCCAACGGCGTACTGCCCAAATCCAGCTTGTAGTTCTTGCCGATCAGCGCGAAGTTCAGCTCCGTCCCGGTCGCTTTCTGGGAATCCGTCGAACTGGTGGTCGCCGTATTCACGTCAGGTCTAGTGGCGGACGACAGCGAGCCGACTATCGAATTAATGTTGTTACGCCCGCTGGCGGTAAGCGGATTCAGGTCATTGAAACTGACGCTGGAAAGCCCAAGAGTGCTAAGAATGTTTTGATACAACGTCGCATTCGTCGTCTGCAATCCATTGATGGTATCGACGATATTTTGTACCGCAACCGCTCCGGCGCCCGCGCCATAACGCCGGTAAGCGTCCCCGCTGGCGCTGCCCGAACTCATGGTCATCGGCGTCGCGGTAAAGTTGATGCGCGCATCGCCGAAAGTCCCGCTCGACCAGGTCAACGGCGCTTTGATTTCATTCAACCGGCTCAGGCCGGATTCGCCATCGCGGCTACGCATCTGCACCCCGGCCTGCGCCCAGCCGCCGGTATCGCGATCGATATCGTCCATCATGCGGGTGATCTGGTTCAGCGTCTCTTCCTGCTGGGAGGATACGGAGGTGGAGGCCAGTTGAGTATCCCCGGTCGCGACGCCGCTGGAGCGCTGCCACGGCATCACGTTGCCATAGGACGACGTCGTCGGTGTCCGGCTGGCGGCGGTGGCCGCAGCACGGCTGCTTTCCGACGATGATCGATAAATAAAGGGGTTGTCCGCCACCGCCAGGCCGCCAGGCCGCCAATCGTCGCCCGATACCGCCGCATTATCCAGCCCGACCGCCTTCGCTCTGGCGGTACGCAGATAGGACATCGCTTTGTCTTTATCGCCTTCGGCGTCGGCCACCCGCGCTAACAACAACAAGCGTTCCGGCGTCTGTTCACCCTGCAGGCCATTCGCCAACGAACGGGCTCGCTGCGTATCATTCTGCGCCAGCGCCACGTTGATGGCGCCGACGCGCGCATCCTGGGTCGGCGTGTCATTCGCTATCAGATAGCTATAAACCTCTCCCGCCTCTTTCGTCATCTTGCCGGACTGGTAGAGACGCGCCATCGCGAACATCAGATCGGTATTCTTCGGATCGCGCTGCAACGCGCGAGCCAACATATCGTAAGCCGCCGCGTACTGTTGATCCTCACGCAGACGATCCGCCTCGCGGATAACATTGCCATTGCGCAAACCTTCCAGCTGCGTCGGCGTACTGCGCGCTATCAGCTCCGGCTTGTTCAGCCACGCTTGCGCTTCATTCACCAGCCCGGCCTGATTCAGCACGCCGATCTGCGCGGCGTATTCACCCGCGCCGCCCTGCACCCCACGCTGCATGTTGCTGCGCACCACCGAAATCGCCGCGCCGGTTTCACCGGCCGCCGCCAGCGCCTGCGCCAGCTTACCGGCATCCACCGGGTTTTCCGGCGGCGCAACCGTCAACGCCCGCAGCGTATTGGCTGCGGCGGCATTTTCGCCGCGGGACAGATAAACCTGCGCCGTCGCCATCTGCAAATTGAAATTGACCCGCTGCGACAAATCGCGCACCGCCTGGTTCTGATTACGCGGCGGAATGCGCGTCAACAGGGAACTGGACTGCTGCCAGGCCTCGCTCTCGCTGGCGAACAGCGCGGCGGCATACAGATCGTCCGGGGTCGCATTGGGCCGCTGTAGGGGTTGCATCAACGTCGCAGCCGACGCGGTATCTCCCTGTTGCCGATAAATACGCGCCAGATCGAGCCGCACCCAGCCATCGTTCGGAAAACGCTGCATTCCCTGCTGGAGTAAACCGATTGCCCGGGCCGTATTCCCCGCCGCCAGTTCCTGTTTCGCCTGCGCACGCAGCGGATCGCTGACGTCCACCGGCTTCGGCGTCACGCTTTGACGCACGCTTGCCGGCAGCGCCGCCAGATAGGCATTGGCCTCCGCACCGCGGTTTTGCTGGCGCAGCACGTAATACAACCCTTCTTTGGCATTACGGTTTTCCGCATCGCTTTGCAGCACGCTGCGGTACATCTCTTCCGCTTCGGTAAACCGGTTGCTGCGCCGCAATACGTCGGCACGGAACAACTTCGCCGAAATGCCCTTCTCGCCGGACTCTTGCGTCAATGGTTCGCTGATCGTCAATGCCTGCGCGGCATCACCGGACTTCATCGCCTGTTGTGCGCTATTCAACTGTGAATAAAAACGGGCATCGTCAGCCTGCTGCTGGCGTTGCGTGCTGCTCTGCCCACCCTGACGGGCGGCGCGAGCCAGATAATCCGCCGAGGCCTTAAAGTCGCCGCGACGCTGGGAGACATACCCCATCCCCGCCAGCGCATCGGCGTCGTCGGGGTTGGACTTCAACGCCTGGCTGAACGCCTCCTGTGCGGTTTGCAGGTCGCCGTTATTGAGTGCGGTAAACCCTTTGTCCTTCTCGTTACCGCCGATGTTCTTGCGGTAATAATCCATCACCGCTGAATCCTGCGGATGACGCTGTTGATAGACCTGATACAGCGAAGCGTCTTCCGATTTCGGCCCGAGCCACAGCAACGCTTGCCGCATGGCGCGATCCGCGTCGTCATTGCCTGATGCCAACCCGCTGAGGATTTGCAGGCCCTCGCGTCGCGTCGGCTCCTGATAGGTTAGCGCTTTACCCAACGCCAGCGTGGCGTTGGTATCCTGCGGGTGAGACGCCGAAAACTCCCGCAGATGGTCGATCGCTTGCGGCAGCAATGTCCGGTCGCCCGCCATGGTCAGGTAGTATTCCGCCGCCACGCTGGCGGGCGGTTGATTTCCGACAAACAGATTGCGCCAGGTCTGCAACGACGCCGTAATATTGCCGCTGCGCGCCTGCTGGCGCGCCAGCGTTAACTGCGCCTGAGGAATAGTCGCCGCCTGTCTGGCGTTATCCAGTGCCGTCAGTCGGGGATCTTGCGGCGATACTTTGCTTAAACGATCGCGCCACTTCGTCGCCTCCGCGTTATTGCCCGCGTTCTGGGCGTATAGCGCCATCAGGTACAGCGCCTGCGGGTTATTGGCGTCCACCATCAGGATTTTCTGCAATGCATCCCGCGCCAGCTCGTCATGCGAGCGCTGGTGCCAATAGTCGGCCTGGTCGAACAGCGCCTGTACCGCCGGATTGGGGTCGGCCGCCAGCGCAGGCAGAGCCAACGCGCCGGACACCATCACACTGGTCAAATACCCCAACCGTCGTACCCTGGTATTGAATGTTGTGATTTTCATAGGAGATTCGCTTATTTTTCCGACCCCGAATACCGCTGCCGGGTATTCAACCGACGATGAATCTGACGCTTCAATACGCCAGCCAACCCCAACCCTAAAACCAACGCCAGCGCCAATGCGGACAGCGCCAACAGTACCGCATGCTGATTGGCGTACCAGACCAGCATCATGTACCAGGGCATTTCACCGCGTGGGAACTGCGGACCGACCCGAAAACTGTGCACGCCATTCTCATCGGTAATGATGGCCGCGTCGCCGCGGATACCGGCATTCAACGCGCTGACGTTCAAATCGCTGTGCAGACGCAACAATTGCTCGTCATTGCTGGCCGTCGCCATCACCACCACGCGATCCGAGCTCCACGGCGAGCGATAACTGATAAAACCACGCCAGGCTTCATTGGAGGAAAAATAACGATCGGCATCCATCGGTGAACGCTCCCAATCCCCCGTCAGCAAGGTCATTAATTTCGGCCAGGTGCCCAGCGTATTAGCGCCCAGCGTGTGCCCGCTGATACGAAACGGCGAACCGTCCAGCAGCGATTGGGGGAAGCCCGACTGCTGCAACGAGGACACCACCAGCACATCGCTGTTGCGCAGTTTCTCGCGATCCGCATCCGAATTGGGCAAACCGAAGATAACGCGATTATGGTTCAGGGTAACGCCGGTGCTGTCCCCGGCGCGTCCCGCCAGATCCAGCGCCAGACTGATTTCCGCATCGGAGGGTTTCTCCGGCAGCATGATCACTGTCTGGGCGTAGTCCGCCAGCCGGGAGAACGGGAACGCCGCCCCCACGAAATAGGACAGATTCGGCAACAGCGTGAAATGCCGCGTATCGGTCAGATCGATGGATGCGCTGTCCTTAATCTGGCTTTTGATATTGTTGTTGAGCAACACGTTGCAGGGCGCATCTTCGCGGGCACGAATATCGAAATAGAGCTGAAACTGGTTATAACCGTAAATCAGGTACGGCTCGACCTTCAGCAGATAACTTTCCTGACGGCTATCGCCGCCAATCTGGCGCCATAGATGCTGCAAAGCCCCGATCTTATTCACCGTCAGATTGCGCAGAAAAGTGCCGTTCAGGGTCACGTTCAACTGCGAGCGGTCTTCATCAATCCAGCTTTCCGCAGGAAAACGGTAATCAATCTGCACCGGCACCGTTCCCCCGTCCCACAAGAACAGATCCGGCGCCGCGCGGAAGTTAATACGCAACGGATCATGCCAGATGCCGCTGGTGGTCATGCTTTGGTCTTTGCGTAACAGCTCGCTCAGGTGTACCGGACGATCAGTGGTAATCCAGGTCGGCGCGTCGTAAGCCTTGCGAAACGGAATGGTCTGCGGCGCTACCGCCAGCGTGGAATCATCCAGATCCAGCGTCTGGCTAACCAAACGGTACGCTGCCTGACGCAATTGCCCCTCATCGCGTCCCAGCACCAGCATCAGCTTGTAGACCGGGTTATCCGGATTATCGATCAACTTGAGCGTCGGCCCGGCGGCGTCCGGCAGCGTCAGACTGCCGATTTTCTGCCCCGGCATCCCGAAAACGATGCCGTTTTTCTCCGGTAAAGCATCGTGCAACGCCGGGAAGGACACGCCATATCCATCGCGCTGAATCCCCATCCAGGACGCCACCAGCATCGCCGCGCTGACCTGCGCCGGCGAGACATTCGCCGGGAACACCATCGGTACAATGGCCGGCGTCATCTGCATGTTATCGATAAACGGACGGGGGAAATTCGCCAGCCGGGTACCGATGTTCAATTGTTGGCCTTCCAGCTGCAACGATGTCGTCGGCAGGATGGTCACGTTATAGCGGGCGGCGCTGTCGCGTTCGCACAGCAGGCGCTCGGCGTCATTAACGCGAAAACTGAGGTTATTGCTGGATACCACCATCGCCGCCGGGATATCCAGCTGGTAATTGGCGGTTTCGCCGCCGCTGGCGCTATTGAGAGGAATGGTGCCCAGCGGTTGCCCGTTCAGCATCATCTGCATGGAGGTATTCAGCGCCGCCAGCTCGGGAGAAACACGCAGGGAAAGATCCAGCCGGGCGTTAGTGATGACCTGATCAGCCGGAAGCGTAAAGACGATCCCAGCCTGCGCTTGCCCGCCCGCCAGCGTGATCCCGTCCAGTTGCCCCATCTGCGCAACGGTAATCGCACTGGCCAGCGGTTGGTAAGCGCCTGCTCCGCTGCTCTGTAACGCCAGCCAGGGGACAATGACCGTCGGCGTGGTCGTCGCTGGCGTAGCCTCGGCGGCGGGTGCCGAACCTGACGCCGCTGTCGGCGCCGGTACCGGCGTCAACGCCGGCATCGTCGGCAAGGATGAAACAGCCGACGTGTTCGACGGCACAGTCGACAAGGATGAAGCCGCAGGCGCGTTCGTCGGCACGGCGGCAGAGGCGGCCGCCGAACCGTGGGCGCTGTCGCCGCCTGGGCTCAGCATCTCCGGCAACCGTTCCTGCGCATCGCCTTCGCCCGCCGCCAGCGCCCAACCGGTCGCCAGCGTCAATACGCTGCCGACGCACACTGACAATAGGGTGTTGAGAATACGTGGTCTCATACCGGCATATCTCCCTCATTAGCCACCGATGCCTTCTCGGAAGCGGCTTTTTTCCGCCGGAAAGTCAGCAATGCGCCGAAAAAGTCGTAAACGGTACACACAATCGCCCACAACGAGCGCAGCGGGTTATCCTTCGGCCACGGCGTGTTCATCCACGCATCGGCGCGCGACAACACCACGCGCACCAATGCCCGACGATGGCTCAGCGGAATATCGTCAAACCGCAGGCGGATGATTTCGTCATCCGTCGCCACGGATTGCACCGGAATACAAATCTCGCTGGACTGCACCAACAGTTCGATGGCTTCGATCTCGTCATGCTTGTGGCGCAGATCCGGCGCTTTAATCTGCGCGCCGCCCATCGACAGGTTGATGGTTTTGGAACGGGAAGCGATACCACTGGCGTAATGGATAATGACCGGCATATCCACATCGATACGGATGGTTTTGCGTACCTGTTTGGTTTCACGCGCTACGGCGATGGCCGCCAGCAGAATCAGCAAGCAGAACGCCGCCCATCCCATATTCAACGCCACGACATACGGGTCAACATTGAAATACTCGTGGGCGAGCATGCGCGTAATCCCTGCCGCCAGCCCAGCCACCAGCAGGAAAGCGGTGATGATGTGAGGCCGCACAATACGGAAGTCAAAGAATCCTTCATCCAGCAGGCCGCCTTTGTCGGTCACGTTAAACTTGCCGTGTTTCGGCGAAATCAGTGTAACCAACGTGGGAATGACCAGATGGAACGACATCACCGCTTCATAGATTTCGCCCCAGAAGCTGTAGCGATAACGGCCATTCATGCGGGAGTTGACATAAATGGACATCACCAGATGCGGTAAAACATAGGCGAAAATCATTTCTGCCGATGAATGGATGATGTTGAGATTGAAGAGCAGGTACGCCAACGGCGCCGTCAAAAACACCACGCGCGGCAAGCCGAACAGGAAATGGAGCATAGCGTTGAGATAACACAGGCGCTGCTGCCAGGTCAGACCGCGCCCCAGCAACGGGTTATCCATACGGAAAATCTGCGTCATGCCGCGCGCCCAGCGGGTACGCTGGATCACATGCAACACCAGACGCTCGGTCGCCAGACCGGCCGCCAGCGGGATCGACAGGAAGGCGGATTTCCAACCGCGGCGCTGTAATTTCATGGCGGTATGGGCATCTTCCGTCACGGTTTCCACCGCAAAACCGCCGATTTCATCCAGCGCCGCGCGGCGAATCACCGCGCAGGAACCACAGAAGAAGGTGGCGTTCCAGGTATCGTTGCCCTGTTGTACCGGGCCGTAGAACAACGAGCCCTCGTTCGGCATATTGCTCGCCAGACGCAGGTTGCGCTCAAACGGATCCGGCGAATAGAAATAGTGCGGCGTTTGCAGCAACGCCAGTTTGGGATCCGACAGGAACGGGCCGACCGTCGCCTGTAGGAAAATGCGCTTCGCGACGTGGTCACAGTCAAACACGCAAATCAACTCGCCCTGAGTCAGCGTCATCGCATGGTTGAGGTTGCCCGCTTTGGCGTGAGCGTTATTGTTGCGGGTGATATACCCCACCCCCGCCTGCGCGGCGAATACCGCGAACTCGTCGCGTTTGCCGTCGTCCAGCAGATAAACCTTCATTTTGTCGCGCGGGTAGTCGATACATTGGGCAGCCAGCACCGTGTCTCTCACCACGTCCAGACTTTCGTTATAGGTGGGAATATAGACGTCCACCGTCGGCCACAGGCTGGAATCTTCCGGCAACGGCTCGATGGTGCGCTCCAGCGGCCAGGTGGTCTGCAGGAAGCCGAGCATCAATACCACCCAGACATACAGCTCGGCGGCAAACAGCCCAATACCGAGCAACGCTTCGATTTCAGAATTGAAATGCAGGGTTTCGGTGGCGCGCCAATAAATATAGCGGGTGGACATCAGCACCGACAAAATAACCAGCACAACCGAAATTTCACGGCGCTTGCTGAACCCCAACAAAAACATGATCGCCATACTGACCAGACCAAAAATATATTGTTTCTGGCTGTCCATCGGCGTAATGACAATCACGATCGCTGCAGGCAAAAGTACCAACAACAGCACATAAAACAGGATCTTTTTCATAGATTATCCTGACAGAGATTTAATGAAAAAAGTCTGTTAAAACAGATGGTTACAATAAAGTCAAAGAAAAGGTCATTAATTCGACTTTTTAGCCGGTTTTAAAATCGGCGTGGACTTCGCCATTACCTATTTTAATATCCAGCACGGACGCAACCCGTTTACCGATCAGCTCAATATCGAATGCCGCCGCCGATACCGGATTGAAATCGAAAATAGATCGTTGTGATGCGTTGGCCTCTGCGACGCTTTCATCGCGATGAACGCAGCCAATCAACTTGTCCGCCATCCGCTGTTGCACGAACGACGTCACCTGACTGCTGACCGAACGACGGTTATCGGTCTGATTCAACAACAGGTAATAGCCTTTTTTGTGGTTCAACTCTTCACCGGTGAGTTTATTCCCTTCAATGTGCGGAAATACCGAGAGCGAGGCGGTATCCGCCAGCATGACCACCAGATGCAGGTCGGCCAGATTCGTCATCGCCTTCAGCGCGGGGCCTGGGCCAGGAGGAAAATCCGCCACCACCACCAGCCCCGGATAATTCATCACCGTGCTGAGCCCTCGTTGCAGAAATAGCGGATCGGTTTCCAGACTGTGTTCAAACGCCAGACGCTGTTCTTCCGTCACGTCGCCGTATGGCAGCAGGAAAATGTTCTCGTCCGTCGTCAGGATCGATTGACTCCAGTCCGCCACATCGCCCGATTTGGCGACATAGCCGCGGGCATCGGTCAGCGCGACGCCGAAATGTAGCCGCAGCGCGTTTTGCGGATCAAAATCAATCGCCAACACTTTGCTACCGCTACGCGCCAGCGTATAAGCCAGATTGGCTGCGACAGTCGTCTTACCAACGCCACCTTTAGGGGAACAAATACAAATCAACGGCATGATGCAATCTTCTTCAGTAGTGGTTCCAGCGGCATATCTTTCGATACCACCGAACTTGTTGGCTTATTATAGGCGCTGAACAGACTCCGAAAACGGGGGGGTTCTGGCGGTACGTCATGGCGCGCGTTTTGGAATAGCGGCTGTTCCGGCAAAGAAACGGGCGTAGGGGCCGGCGCAGTCGACATGAACGGGGGGCTTGTCGGTATCACTGGCGCGGGGTCAACCGACGGCAAGACCGCACTCACGATCCTTTCCGGTTCAGGCAAGGGCGCATCATGCGATACCAGCAAAGCATCAATCTCGCCGATCAATGAGCGGGAGGACTCAACGGCGCCGGACGTCCTGACAGTCGCGTCACTCACCCTGGCCGGCATCATCGGCGTAGCAAGGTGCTCAAACCTGACACGCTCCGCATGCGCGGCATTGGCGGGTTCACCACCCAGTGCAACATCTTGAGGTTCTTGGATTTTTAGCAATGACCTGACAACCGGCCAGACCGCCGTTTCCGGCTGCGATATCGGACCGGACATATCCCTGAACGTGATATCTTTTATACGGGCTTTGTCCTTAAAGCGCTGCATATCATCATAATTTTTCATGTTATTGAAATATCCTCAAAAGGATAATTGACGAATGAAGCACTGGATCACAGGGCGAAATACAGGCCATGAGTCTATTATTTATACCCATATTTAGACATGAGGTAAATTACCTTTTGATAAAAAACAAAACCCAGCAACATCAAATTCATTTTTCAGTATTGAAAATTACATAAACAACAATTTAATAATAAAAAATGATATATAACGTCCATAAAATACCGCGTCATATTCTAATGAATATTCGTTTTTTTCATGAGAACTTGTTTACCTCCTCCTTAATAATTCGTTGAATGCTCTAATAAAAGCAATAATACAAATAAAAAACTCTTGGTTATGACACATAAATAAATTTAAATAGTGCCATAATTTCCATAAAAAAAATCTCCTTCTGAAACAGAAGGAGACACTATTAGCGAGAATATGAATTTACTATGAATATCGAACTCGCTTCAAAAAAATAAGCCGCGAACCGAACAGATTGATCAACAATCCCAGCATCACCAGCAAAATACCGGCCAGTTGCACCCAGGATAACGTCTCGCCCAGCAACAACATGGCGCTCAACAGCCCGACGATCGGCACCAGCAACGACAGCGGCGCCACGCGCCAGGTGTCATAACGTGCCAGCAATCGGCCCCACAGCCCATACCCAATGATGGTTGACAGAAAAGACAGATACATCAACGCCAGCACCGTAGACAGGCTGATGGTTGCCAAACTTGCCGTTACCCGTTCTCCGCTTTCAAACCACCATGAACACAGCAAAAACAACCCGGCTGGAATCAACGCGCTCCAAATCACCAGCGACATGGCGTTTACCGCATACCGCTGCATAATCTGCCGGTTGCAATGGTTGCCGCAGGCCCAGGAAAATGCAGCCGCCAGCGTCAGCAACAACGCGGTCAGCGTAATGCCGGACACCGAAATCGTGCTGCCCTCCGCCAGTACCAAAACTCCTCCGGCGGCGGCAGCCATGCCGACATATTGATTCCAGCGTAACCGTTCACCAAAACACAGACCGCCGATCATCAGCGTGAAAAACGCCTGCGCCTGCAAGATCAGCGAGGCGAGTCCCGCCGGCATGCCCAACTTGATGGCGCTGAACAGAAAGGCGAACTGACCGAAACTGATGGTCATACCATAGGCGGCCAACCAGCGCACAGGCAGACGGGGACGAGGCACCAGCAAAATGGCCGGGAACGCCACCAGCAAAAAACGCAACCCCGCCAGCAACAATGGCGGCATATGCTGCAACCCGACTTTTATCACCACAAAATTCACGCCCCATATCACCACCACGCAAAGCGCCAGCAACCTGTCTTTTATCGTCATCGTCTTTTCCTGCTCTTCATGAAGCGCTCACCCACGCCGCGTTTTAGCAACGTTACTGATAAAACAGGCCGGCCGACAGACACAGACGCCGGCAATAACAGGTAATACAGACGGGCGGATAGATTGCGGCGCATGGGTTGCGCCTCGCCCCTGCAACGTGGCGTATGACCGGTATAGAATATGTGCTCCAGCCATCACGACGCGACGATGAGGCGCCTATGTCCCGAACCCAGCGACTACTGACTCTGGTTCAACTGCTGCGAAATCACCGGTTTGCCGTCCCCGGCCCGCAGCTGGCGGAGCAACTGGGCGTCAGTCTGCGCACGCTTTATCGCGATATCGCCACATTGCAGGAGCAGGGCGCAACCATCGTCGGCGAGGCCGGCCTGGGTTATGTGTTGTTGCCCGGTTTTACCCTGCCGCCGCTGATGTTCAGCGAAGAGGAGATCGAAGCGCTGGTGCTGGGTTCGCGCTGGGTCGCCAGACAGGCGGATCCCCGTTTGCAGGAAGGCGCCCGCAGCGCATTGATGAAGATAGCCGCCATCTTGCCGGATACGCTGCGGGAAACGCTGGACGCCACCGCCTTGCTGGTCGCCACGCCGCGCGAAAATACCACGGATACCGTCGATATCCCGTTGTTACGCCGGGCCATCCGCCGCGGACGCAAAGTGACGGTACGCTACCGGGATCGTCAGGGACAGGAGTCGGAACGTTGCATCTGGCCCTTTGTGCTCGGCTATTTTGAACAGGTACGCCTGGTCGGCGCCTGGTGCGAAACACGCCAGGCTTTCCGCCATTTCCGCACCGACAGCATCCTTGCGCTACGGGTGGAAGAACAGACCTACCCGGTATCCCGGCGCCGTCTGCTCAAGCAATGGAGCGAACAGGAGGGGATCAGCCTGCCGTTCTAACCCGTTGATCCCATCTATCTCAATACAGACCGTTCCCGACACTGCTGACAAAAACTGTCAGCGCTTCACGCTAAGGTTTGGGCTCGACACATTCCTCAACGCTCAAGGAGTTCACCATGACCGAAGCGCACTACATCCTGCTCTATGTTGATAATCCGGCTCACAGCGCTCACTTTTACCGCCAATTACTGGAACAAACGCCGCTGGAGCAATCTCCCACCTTTGCCCTGTTTGCACTCACAACGGATACTTTGCTGGGGCTGTGGTCAAAACACACCGTTCAGCCAGCCATCCGGCAGGAGGGTTTCTCCGGCGAGCTGGCGTTTCGCCTGAAAACCCGGGCCGATGTCGATGCCTGCTACGCCCGTTGGATCGAGCAGACAGTGACCATTATCCAAACACCGCTGGAGATGGATTTCGGTTATACCTTCACCGCGCAGGATCCGGACGGCCACCGGTTGCGCGTATTCACCTATCTGGAATAACCCCGGCTGATGCCAATGCCTTGTCGGCGGGGTCGCCCCGTCGGCGGGCGGCATTGCACGCGGCGCGGTGTTCAACGTACTCTGTCCACCTCAATGCCGTTGCCTTTAGGTTGTTTTCATGTCCGCTATGCCCCGTTATCGACAGATAGCCGATCATTTCATTCAGGCCATCCGCTCAGGCACACTGCCCGCCAATCACCGTCTGCCGTCGGTTAGGGCGCTGGCGCAACAGCACGGGACCAGCGCCACCACCGCCATGAAGGTGTTACGAACGCTGGAGGACGAACATTTCGCCGTCGCCCGTCCCAAATCCGGATTTTTTGTCGCGGCGACCACTAGCACTGTTTGCATAACGACACCGCCGCAGCCGGTAGCGTTACCGGCGCTGGACGAACAGATGGCGTTGCATCTCTCGCTGGTAGGCACGGAATGCCGGGTACGTCTCGATCTCGCCAACGGCGATAACGCGCTCTATCCATTGAAAAAAATGGGACGACTCATCCGCCAGATCAGCTACGCGGATCCGATGTTGCTGGGCAATGACGTCAAAGGCAGCGGCTATCTGCCGCTAAAAATAGAAATTGCCCGTCGGGCGCTCGACTACGGCTGCCATCTGGCGCCGGAAGACATGCTGATCACCAACGGTTGTATCGAAGCGCTGTCACTCTCGCTGCGGGCGGTTACTCAGGCGGGCGACGCCGTCGCCGTACAATCGCCGTGCTATTTCGTACTGTTGCAGATGTTACGCAATCTGGCGCTGCGGGTGGTCGAAGTCGGCCCGGACGCCAACGGCCATGTGGATGTGGAACAACTGGAATCGCTGTTCGCCAAACGGCAGGTCAGTGCGTTTATCTCCCTGACCAATATCAATAATCCGCTCGGCACCAGCCTGCCGGAAGAGAAAAAACGCCGTATCGCCGCCGCCGCAGACCGCCATGATATCGCGCTGATTGAAGACGATACCTTTGCCGATACCGCCTTCGGCGATCGACGCCCGTTTCCGCTGCGGGCCTACAGCCAGAATGTGCTGCTGTGCAACGGGTTTTCCAAAACCGTCGGCCCCGGCATCCGCATCGGTTGGGTCAGCAGCGTGCGCTGGCAGCGCAAAATCGCCGCGCTGAAGTTCACCTCCACCATGGGCACCTCCCTGACACCGCAGGTCGCGCTGGCGGAACTGCTGCGCAACGGCGGTTACGATGCGCATCTGCGTCGGCTGCGGCGCGAGCTGGAGCGCCAGATCGCCCATTTACGCCACGCCGTGTTACGTTATTTCCCGGCCGGCACCGTCGTCTCGCAGCCGGAAGGCGGTTATGTCATCTGGGTGACGTTACCGCCCGGTTCGGCCTCATCCCGCGAGCTCTTCTCCCGGGCACGCCAGGAAGGCATCGGTATTGCGCCGGGGCATATTTTCGCCAGCGACAATCGCTATGCGCGGTGTTTACGCTTGAATGCCGGTTTCGGCTGGAACGAAGAGGTGCATCAGGCCATCAGGCTGCTGGCGCAGTGGGTAAGCGAGCGCTAACACGACGGGTGTGGTTCGACGAGGGAAATGCTCGAAACCGTCCGGTCGGCGCCAGATTTGTGTCGGCGGGCGACGGCGGAAATAAGACATCCCCACGGTTCCCACGCGGCCGGGCTTGCGTGATCAAGCCCGGCCGCCAGACAGGATTTCCAGGCGGGGATTATTCGACCGATGTTGCGTTCCGCTCTTCTTCCTGCTCAACCGCAAAGCAGGCCACCAGCTGTTCGCCGTAGCTTTTCAGCGGCGGCTGCAACTGGGTGCAGGTGCCGAAACGGTGCTGGCAGCGGGCGCTGAACGCGCATCCCGGCGGCGGATTAAGCGGGCTCGGCAGCTCGCCGGTCAGCTTGATGCGCTCACGGCGGGCCGTCGGGTTCAGGCGTGGCGTCGCCGACAACAGCGCCTGCGTATAAGGGTGACGCGGATTGTCGAAAATCTGCGCCTTGCTGCCTTTCTCCACGCAGCGTCCGAGGTACATTACCATCACTTCGTCGGCGATATGCTCCACCACCGACAGGTCATGGGAAATGAACACATAGGACAGCCCCATCTCCTGCTGCAAATCCATCATCAGGTTCAGCACCTGCGCGCGCACCGAGACGTCCAGCGCCGACACCGGCTCGTCGGCAATCACCACATCCGGCTCGAGCATCAGGCCGCGAGCGATGGCAATACGCTGACGCTGGCCGCCGGAGAACATATGCGGGTAGCGATCGTAGTGTTCGGTTTTCAAACCGACTTTCGCCATCATCGCCAGCGCTTTTTCACGACGCTCCGCCCTGCTGAGATCGGTATTGATCACCAGCGGCTCTTCCAGAATCTGCCCGACCTTTTTGCGTGGATTGAGCGACGCATAAGGGTTCTGGAACACGATCTGGATCTTCTGCCGCCGCAGCTTCTGCGCCGCTGGATCCGGTATTAGCAGATCCTGTCCCTTGTAGTACAGCTCGCCGTGCGTCGGGGTTTCGATCATGGTCAACAAACGGCCGAGCGTCGATTTGCCGCAACCGGATTCCCCCACCACCGCCAGCGTTTTGCCGCGCTCAAGCGTGAAAGACACGCCGTCCAGCGCCTTCACCAGCCGCTCCGGGGCGAACATGCCCTTTTTAACCGGGTAATATTTCTTTAAATCAATCGCCTGCAGCAACCAGGGCTGCCCGGCGTCATTCATGGTCTGGCTCATACGGTTGGCCTCCCCGCATCATCCAGCGGTGTGTGACATTTCACCTGACGACCGGGGATATCCCGCAGCGCAGGTTCTTCCTGACGGCAACGATCGCTGGCATACGGACAGCGTGGATTCAGCAGGCAGCCGTTCGGCCGGTCATACTTGCCCGGCACCACGCCCGGCAGCGACGCCAGACGGGATTTATCCACCGCAAACTCCGGCAATGCGCGCAATAACGCCTGGGTGTAAGGGTGACGCGGCGCATGGAAAATATCCTCCGCCCGGCCCGATTCCACCACCTGACCGGCGTACATCACGATGATGTGCTGCGCCGCTTCCGCCACCAGCGCCAGATCGTGGGTAATCAGGATCAGCGCCATGTTCTCTTTCTGCTGCAAGTCCAGCAGCAGTTCGATGATCTGCGCCTGAATGGTCACGTCCAGCGCCGTCGTCGGCTCGTCGGCGATCAACAGCTTGGGCCGGCAGGCGATCGCCATGGCGATCATCACGCGCTGGCTCATCCCCCCGGACAGCTGATGCGGAAACACATCCAGCCGCGATTCCGGATCAGGGATACCGACCTGATTCAACAGATCGATAGCCCGTTGACGGCGGGTTTTACGGTTGCCGCCCTGATGTACCTTGATGGCTTCCATGATCTGGTAGCCCACGGTGTAACACGGGTTAAGGCTGGTCATCGGATCCTGGAAAATCATCGCCACTTCCGACCCGACCAATTGACGCCGCTCTTTTTCAGACAGCGTCTGTAAATCGCGCCGGTCAAATTCCAGCCGGTCGGCCATCACCTTGCCGGGGAAATCAATCAGCCCCATGATCGCCAGCGAACTGACGGATTTGCCGGAACCGGATTCGCCGACGATGCCGACCACCTGCCCCTGCTCGACCTGATAACTGATGCGATCCACCGCCTTGAACGGCAGTTTGTCGTCGCCAAAATGCACCGACAATTGTTCTACATTGAGTAACGCCATCGCTCCACCTCTGTTACTGCTTGAGTTTGGGGTCGAGGGCATCACGCAAGCCATCCCCCATCAGGTTGAATGCCAATACTGTCAGCAGAATGGCAAGGCCGGGGAACGTCACCACCCACCAGGCGCTCTGCGCAAACTGCAGCACGTCGGACAGCATGGTGCCCCACTCCGGCGTCGGCGGCTGTGCGCCCATACCGAGGAACCCAAGCGCAGCCATGTCGAGAATGGCGTTGGAAAAGCCCATTGATGCCTGCACGATCAGCGGCGCCAGGCAGTTGGGGAAAATGTTGACGAACATCTGGCGCAATGCGCCGGCGCCCGCCACACGGGATGCCACCACATAATCGCGATTGACTTCCACCAGCACCGCCGCGCGCGTCAGGCGCACATAATGCGGTAAAGAGACGAAGGTCAACGCCAGCGAAGCATTGACGATGGACGGCCCGAAAATCGCCACCAGCACCAGCGCCAGCAACAGGCTGGGCAACGCCAGCATGATATCCACCAGACGCATAATGGCCGCGTCAACGGCGCCGCCGAAGTAACCGGCCACCAGCCCGAAGACGATGCCGAGGATCAACGACATCACCACCACCAGGCAGCCGACCAACAGCGACAGGCGCGCGCCGTACATCAGGCGCGACAGAATATCGCGGCCGACATCGTCGGTTCCCAGAAGAAACTGCCAGCTGCCGCCGTCCTGCCATACCGGCGGGTGCAGCAACGCTTCACGAAACTGCTCGGCCGGCGAATGCGGCGCCAGCACGCCGGCGCCCAGCGCTAAAACCAGCATGATCGCCACATAAACCAGACCGACTACCGCGCCTTTGTTGCGTTTAAAGTAGTGCCAGAATTCCTGCAACGGGGTCATCGGCGCCGGGGCATTGGCCACCGGCTCTGTAACTTGACTCATTTCCGTCTCTCCCCTTATTTCTTGTGCCGGATGCGCGGGTTGACCACGCCGTACAGCAGGTCAACCAGCAGGTTCACCATGATGATCATGGTGGCGACCAGCAGCACCCCGCCTTGTACCACCGGGTAATCACGGCGTTGCAGCGCGTCGATCAGCCAGCGCCCCAAGCCCGGCCAGGAGAAAATGGTTTCGGTCAGAATAGCGCCCGCCAGCATGGTGCCCACCTGCAGGCCGATCACCGTCACGACCGGCAGCATGGCATTGCGCAGCGCATGCACCACGATCACCCTCAGGCGGCTCAACCCTTTGGCGCGGGCGGTGCGAATGTAGTCTTCCCCCAGCACTTCCAGCATGGCGGAACGGGTCATACGCACGATCACCGCCAGTGGAATGGTGCCCAACACTATCGCCGGCAAAATCATGTGCATGACGGCGTCCTTGAAATCACCCTCAGCGCCCCAGATCAGGGTATCAACCAGTACGAAGCCGGTCAGCGGCAGGGAGTCGTCCAAAAACACGGTATCGCCCATACGGCCGGACACCGGCGTCAGGTTGAAGTGTACCGACATCAGCATGATCAGCATCATGCCCCACCAGAAAATCGGCATGGAGTAGCCGGTCAGCGCCACGCTGACCGCAGTATGATCGAAAATGGAACCACGCTTGACCGCCGCCAGCACACCGACCGGAATCCCGACGATCACCGCGAAAATCATGGCGCAGACGCCCAGTTCCAGCGTGGCTTTGAAACGCGGCACAAACTCGTCCCATACCGGCATGCGGCTTTTGAGCGACATCCCCAGATCGCCGTGCAGTACGCCATTGATGTAATGGAGATACTGTTCCCACAGCGGTTTATCCAGGCCCAGCTCCGCCATTAATTGGGCGTGACGCTCAGGCGAAATTCCGCGCTCTCCCGCCATGATCGTTACCGGGTCGCCGGGGATCAGATGCACGAAAGCGAAAGTCAGCAAGGTGATGCCGATAAACGTTGGGATAACCAACCCCAAACGTCGGAGTATGAACTGCAACATATCCCGAACTCTCTGTATAAAACGCCCGATGGCATACACCATCGGGCTTGTCATTGCTCATCATGGCAAGCCTGGTTCGGCGCTTTCTTCGACGCCCGCAGGTCTTTGCCTGCATAGACGCCGTTGCGAAACAAGGCTTAATCGGGCGAAGGAACCACCCCCGTTGATTGGCTGAAAACCGCAGCTCTCAGGAAACAACAGGGGCGATAGCACAACGGCTATCGCCCATGAACGTAACGTGACGGATGATTAATCTAATGATACGTGGTTGAAGCTATGCACGCCGCGCGGCTCGATGACATAGCCCTTCACGTTTTGACGGATCGGTTCGTACACAGTGGAGTGAGCCACAATCAGCGCAGGCGCCTGATCGTGCATCACCACCTGAGCCTGTTTGTACAGCTCGATACGTTTAGCCTGATCGGAAGTTGCACGCGCCGGTTGAATCAAATCCTCAAACGGCTTGTAGCACCACTTGGAGTAGTTGGAACCTTTCTTCGCCGCGTCGCAGCTGAACAGGGTGGCCAGGAAGTTATCCGGATCCCCGTTGTCGCCCGTCCAGCCCATCAGCACGGTCTGGTGTTCGCCGGCTTTGGCGCGTTTCAGGTACTCACCCCATTCGTAGGTGACGATGGTGGCTTTCACGCCGACTTTCGCCCAGTCAGCCTGAATCATCTCCGCCATACGACGGGCGTTCGGGTTGTACGGACGCTGTACCGGCATCGCCCACAGGTCGATCTCGAAACCGTTTTCCAGACCGGCTTCCTTCAGCAACGCTTTCGCCTTGACCGGATCGTAAACGTAGTCCTTCACATCGTCGTTATAACCCCACATCGTCGGCGGAATCAGGTTCTTGGCCGCCTGGCCGGCGCCCTGATACACCGCGTCGATGATGGCCTGCTTGTTGACCGCGTAAGTCAGCGCCTGACGCACTTTCACGTTGTCCAGCGGTTTCTTCTCGACGTTGTAGGACAGATAACCGACGTTCAGCCCCGGTTTCTGCAGCAGGTTGATGTTTTTATCCTGCTTCATGCTGGCCAGATCCGCCGGATTCGGATACGGCATGATCTGACATTCGTTTTTCTGCAACTTGGCATAACGGACAGAGGCGTCAGGCGTGATGGAGAAAACCAGACGATCGATACCCGGTTTGGTGCCCCAGAAATCGTCGAAACGCTTGTAGAGGATACGGGAATCTTTCTGGTACTGCTGCAACTGGAACGGGCCGGTACCGATCGGATCCAGGTCGATTTTTTCCGGCGTGCCGGCTTTGAGCATCTTGTCGGCGTACTCAGCGGACAGAATGGAAGCGAAGTCCATCGCCAAATCGGCCAGGAACGGCGCTTCAGCGCGGGTCAGCTGGAAGCGAACCGTGTCATCGTCCACTTTTTCGATCTTGCTGATCAGTTCCGGCATCCCCATGCCTTCAAAGTATTCGTAACTGCCGCCGGATACCTTGTGATACGGGTGGTTGGCGTCCAGCTGACGCTGGAAGGAGAACAGTACATCGTCCGCGTTAAGCGTGCGGCTCGGTTTAAATTCTTTGCCGTCCTGCCACTTCACACCTTTACGCAGGTGAAAAGTATAGGTTTTGCCATCTGCACTGATGTCCCACTTCTCGGCCAGACCCGGCTCAATCTCCGTGGTGCCGCTTTTGAATTCCACCAAACGGTTGTAAATAGGAAGCGAGCTGGCATCAAACGTGGTGCCGGAAGTAAACAACTGCGGATTAAACCCTTCCGGCGAACCTTCCGAGCAATACACCAGTGTTTTCGCCTGTACGCCAGCGGCTACGGACAGCGCCAGCAGACCAAGGCTGAATTTCAATACCCTTGATTTAATCAGGGAGTTAGCCATCTACGTTAGCTCCATTGTGGATGTTGTGTGTTAGCCAGACCTGTTGTTCTTATCGAGGCGGCCTGTACTTATATCGGCCCGAAGGCGCGGATAACGAAAGAGGGAATGACACGCAGCAACGTGGAAAAAGACCGCCGCCTTGTCCCTGGGTAATCATTTTCACTCCAGGTACTCCGCCAATCTCCTCCCTGTAAACGCCATCAATGTGTCAACAGATCACAAAGCCGTCAATATTACATGTTAGGATTTACAAACCGAAATCACAAAAAAACAGAAGGAAAATCAGGCAAAAAAACACATTAAGTTAAAATTAAAACCAAAAAATAAGTTTTATTGATATAAAAATCCAAAAAACACATAAAAATTACGATTACTACCCTAAAAAAACCATACGAAAATTGTCTTGAACGGTTATTTAATGAACATTATTGATTGTTAAAAAGGTTAAAATCGGGTGAAAATACTGACAAAATTGGTTTTTTCATGATGTATTTCTACCATGCGTGTCACACCCTCCTCACTATTTACGCATCATAAAAAAACCCGATAGTGGATGGCAGCAAGACATTTCCGTAGCCAGGGTCTGCTGATGAAGTGAATCCTTGTCACCGCATGTTATCGGATTAACAAACAACGGGACGAATGGGTGGGGTACATTTTATTTTGGGTATAAACGATTGGAAGAAAATAAGGATAAAAAATAGGGGATAATAACAAGTAAAATATTTAATTAAGTTTTTTAAGTTTCAATTAATTCGGATAATTACCTTGCTAAGGTATTGCTTACTCACTTTCAGGACACCGCCTTTATTTAAATAACTCTTCGTCGAACCAATCAATTAACTTTAATTAGAAAAAAGGCAATTAAGTTATTTAAAAACGAATTGCCGATGGGTTCACAAATCTCTCATTTACGTATTCTATGACTATTATTTTTAACATTTGATCATGTTAGATTACCCATGGATTTTATATAGAAAAATAAATAATTCCTCATTATTGGTTGTGTTTCTATTGCTTGTGCTATGCGCTCGTAAACGCGATGAAACGGCTTGCCGGGACGATCGCTTTTCTCTGTACCATGCCGCTACAACAGGGTGAATATAATGAAAAATGCAAAAGCTGAAATGATGAGCGAAAATATGCTCGCCGCTTCCGCACCAACAGGCTTTAGCCTAAATAAGATCCAGATTGGGTCTGTACCGTTTATTCTTTTTCTGGCTATCGGCGTCGTCGTGTTTATTGCCGCCTATGCCGGATATCTGCCTAAAAATATGATCGGCGGATTTGCCGTAATTATGACGATGGGTTTTTTACTGGCTCACATCGGCCGGTTAATTCCCGTACTTAAAGATGTTGGCGGCCCAGCCATTCTTTGTCTGATGGTTCCTTCCGTGCTGGTTTATTTCCACATGTTCAATGCGAATACGCTGGATACGGTTAAGCTACTGATGAAGGATGCCAATTTCCTGTATTTCGTCATCGCCAGTCTGGTCGTGGGCAGTATTCTCGGTATGAATCGCGTCATCCTGATTCAGGGTATGGTGCGTATGTTCATTCCGTTGGTCATCGGCACCTTTACCGCCGTCGTCACCGGCCTGCTGGTCGGTAAACTGTTCGGCTATACCTTCTACCACACCTTCTTCTTCATCATCGTTCCGATCATCGGCGGCGGCATCGGCGAAGGCATTCTGCCGCTTTCGCTGGCTTACTCGTCCATTCTCGGCCAGACGCCGGATGTGTACGTGGCCCAGCTCGCACCGGCTGCGGTTGTCGGTAATATTTTCGCCATCATCTGCGCGGGCGTACTGGCTCGCCTCGGTACGGTACGCCGCGACCTGAACGGCAACGGCAATCTGGTGCGCAACGCCGACGATAACGCCATTTTCTCCGTGAAAGAAGCGCCTAAAGTCATCGATTTCCACCTGATGGGCGGCGGCCTGCTGTTGATCTGCACCTTCTTCATCGTCGGCGGCTTGTTCGAGAAGGTTGTGCACATCCCCGGCCCGGTTCTGATGATCCTGATCGCGGTCATGTGCAAATACGGTCGTGTGATTCCGGAAAGTATGGAAACCGGCGCCAACAGCTTCTACAAATTCGTTTCCAGCTCACTGGTGTGGCCGCTGATGATTGGCCTCGGCATGCTTTACGTGCCGCTGGAAAGTGTGGTGGCCGTGTTCTCCGTCGGTTATGTGGTAGTCTGCGCGTCCGTCGTGATGTCCATGGCGCTGATTAGCTTCTTTATCGCACCCTACCTGAAGATGTACCCGATCGAAGCCTCTATCGTCACCAGCTGCCACAGCGGTTTGGGCGGCACCGGCGACGTCGCGATTCTGTCCGCGTCCAACCGCATGTCCCTGATGCCGTTTGCACAAATCGCAACTCGCATCGGCGGTGCATCCACCGTTATCTGCGCCACCCTGCTGATGAGCTGGATCATGCGCTGATTCCGCGCCCGTTGACGGCGACCGCCGCCGTCAACGTTCCTCCCTTTCCCAGCCCTCGTACCGTCATTCCGCACATCGCTTGTCGACACCCTCCGCCGCACCGTAACCATTTATATTAGCTATCGTTCTTGCTCTCAGAGCCGGTCCAATAAGCACCATGGATGCCGTCGGGTGGACACGAACCACGCGAAAGCCGGAGCGTACACGCCGTGTGGGAGATTCAGGGGCAACGCATGGGATGGGCTTTAATGCCGGGCGCATAAGCCCGATGAGACAGAAAAACACCGGGATGACTATGTTTCGGTTCCACACCGATGCGCGTTTTTAGATGCGAGAAAGTCAGGCCGAACGGGCGTTCGGATAACACGGCGTAACCGCCGGTGATGACATCAAAGAAGGGATAAACCACGGTTTTAGGGCCACTGCGACGTGGCCCCGGGATTATTCGCAATACTGGCGCAGCGCATCCTGTTTTTCCGGCAGCAACCGGTAAAGATAAACCGGGCGACCGGTGGAACCGTAGAGAATGTTGGTTGCCAAAACACCGGTTTCAGCGAGATAGATCAGATATTTACGGCAGGACACGCGAGAAATGCCGATCGCATTGGCCAGCATTTCGGTCGAAAACTCGGTGTTCTGGTTGCCCTCGATCCACTCGCATACCGTGCGCAACGTCAGGCTGGTCAGCCCTTTGGGTAATTTCTTGCGCTCCGCTACCGGGCTGCCGCTGGTGCGGCGGATCAGGTTATCGATATCCGCCTGCGCCACGAAGTCCCGGTGTTTGAACAGATTAGCTTCTTCGCGGTAAGCGGTCAGCGCCTGTTCAAAACGGGCGAACTGGAAAGGCTTGATCAGATAATCCACCACGCCGTAATGCAGCGCTTTTTTGATGGTGTACACATCGCTGGCCGACGAAATGATGATCACATCCGTGTGTTCGCTGAATTCACGGATGGTCGGCAACAGATCCAGACCGTTGTCCTGCTGCATATAAATATCCAGCAGAACCAAGTCTATCTCGCAATCCGGCTGCATCAGCAGATTCCGCGCTTGCTGCAGCGTGGGCACCGTCGCATAGCAGCTAAACCCCGAGATCTGGCTCAGGTAACACTTGTTCAACTCCGCCACCATAGCGTCATCGTCTACGATCAGTACATTAATCATGGTCAAACTGCCTTGCCTGATAAGGAATAATTACGAAAAACTGAGTATAAACATCCGGTTCGGATTCAAAATCAATGGTACCGCCTATTTTCTCCAGACTCTGCTTGGTCAGATGCAGGCCGATACCGCGTCCGCTGCCTTTGGTCGAAAAACCTTCCTGATAAATATGCTGCTGTACATCCCATGGAATGCCGGGGCCATCATCGCTGACCGAACAATGCAGACAATTATTGCGATGGTGGAATGTCACGACGATTTCCCGATTTTCCAGGCCAGCCATGGCATCCATCGCATTCTCGATCAGATTGCCCAGTACGGTAATCAATTCATTCGTCACCTGCGCGTCATCCGTATCAGGCAGCAGGCTATCCTCACTGATGGACAACGTAATACCCAGATCCCTGGCGCGGTTGATTTTACCTAACAGAAAGCCCGCAATCACCGGGGATTTCACTTTGCGAATGATTGAACCGATTTCCGTCTGATAATTATTGGCGGTTTTCAGAATATATTCTTCCAACTGCGGGTAATATTTTAAATGCAGCATGCCAAGTATCACATGCAACTTATTCATGAACTCATGGGACTGCGCCCGCAGCGCGTCCGCGTAATAGGAAATGCCGGTCAGGCGTTGTATTAGCTGCCCCACCTCGGTTTTATCGCGGAAGGTGGCGATAGCGCCGATAATATCCCCATTAACCACCACCGGTACGGTGTTGGTCAGCAGTAAATTGCCATTGAAATTGATCTCTTCATCTTGCTGCGGGTTGCCGGCTTTCACCACTTTTTCCAGATTCATCAACGCCGGCCAGTGACTGATATCTTTGCCTATCGCCAGTCGTTCTCCGCCATCATGCTGATTAAACAATCGTTTGGCTTCATCATTGATGATGGTAATGCGTAAATCGGTATCCACCGCCACCACCCCTTCCTTGATTTGCTTGAGCATGGCATTACGCTGCTCAAACAAATTCGAAATTTCAAACGGCTCAAACCCCAGCATGATGCGCTTGAGCGCCTTAACCAGAAAATAGGTGCCCAACAGACCGACCAGCGCACCGAACAGGATGGTCCAGGGGATGATCCAGCGGTTTTCATCAATCACCGATTGCACGCTGGACAACGAAATACCCACGGCAACCACGCCGATTTGTTTGCCGTTCTCATCCAGCACCGGCGTGAACACGCGCAACGCCGGATCCAGCACGCCACGGTTCACCGCCGTATTCTCCAGCCCCAGCAAAGCGGGATAAAGATCGTCGCCAATGAAATGACGCCCGATCAAATCCGGTTCGGGATGAGAATGCCGGATCCCACCCATATCCGTGACGATGACAAACAGCAGATGGTTGCGACGCCGCACCTCTTCCGAAAACCGCTGAACCCGCATCGGGTCGCCGATATCCTTCAGGTCATTGATCACCACGGGCGCCATCGCCACCGTGCGGGCAATGGCGAAAGCACGGGCTTTGAGATGGGTTTCCGTCAGTTCACTGATACGGAAAAACAGCAGGGCATAAACCACCAGCAGAACCGAACCGATCACGGCCGATACCATCAGAATAATCGAAGTACCCAGTTTCAGCGGTGCCTTCTTCTTACTCATGTTGCGCTCCGGAATAGTATTATTATCCCGCTATATTAACCTTTTCATTCGTCCGCTTCGCTGAGATTAACCACAATCCCGTCATCGTTTATGAAAAAACCGACGGCAATATCAAGCCGATGGATACGAACGATGAACTATTATCAGTACCCGCTCATCCGTTATCCAATAAATGACGAATCACCTCCATTTTAAATAACTCATCACGGCTCGTTGGGGCTTCCTTGATCGAGATCAACGGTAGCCAACGGGAAAATAGCATCATAATGACCTAAAAGGAGTAATACGTCGGGAATATCGAGAGATAACAGTAAAATAATACTGATTAAACCGAAAAATGCTCCGGAATGTTTTTTAACTTAAAAAACTAAAAAGTAATTAATAAATACGATTGGTTTATTCGATTTTCTGTAAATCAAAACCAATTCGTTAGTTAATTTTCTGATTCAATTGAATTAATTATGAATTATTTATTCTCAGACGGCGGAAACGATGCAAATAGACGACATCCAACCACCATTCCGTATCGAGAATAACATCATCCATACTGGTTTCATCTGAATCAGAGACAGGATCTTAAGGCAAAAATCTTTCACTGATTTTGGACTCGTTCATCAGGAGGCAATATGAAACGCGGGATATCTCTACTGCTGCCCATCATCGTGGCAGTTATCCTGTTATTGATTCCCACGCCAGAAGGTCTGGCACCACACGCCTGGCGATTCTTTGCCATCTTTGTCGGCGCGATAGTGGGGTTAATTCTGGAACCGCTGCCTGGCGCCGTTATCGGTATCGCCTCGGTGGTTATCATCTCTCTGTTCAGCCCGTGGGTGCTTTTCAGCCCTGAACAGGTGGCTTCGCCCAAGTTTCAGATGGCGTCGCAATCGTTCAAATGGGCTGTCGCCGGTTTTAGCAACTCCACCGTATGGCTGATCTTCGGTGCCTTCATGTTTGCCGCCGGTTACGAAAAAACCCAGTTCGGCCGTCGTCTGGCGCTGATTCTGGTGAAATACCTCGGCCGCCGGACACTGACGCTGGGCTACGCGATTACCTTCGCCGACCTGCTGCTGGCGCCGTTTACGCCGTCCAACACCGCACGTAGCGGCGGCACCATCTACCCGATCATCTCCAACCTGCCGCCGCTGTATGGCTCCAAGCCGAACGACCCCAGCGCGCGCAAGATCGGTTCCTACCTGATGTGGGTCGCCATCACCGCGACTTGCGTGACCAGTTCCATGTTCCTGTCCGCACTGGCGCCGAACCTGCTGGCGCTGGCGCTGGTAAAAAGTTCCATCGGCATGAACATCTCCTGGACCAACTGGTTCATCGCTTTCCTGCCGCTGGGCGTATTGCTGATTCTGACTGTACCTTTACTGGCTTACTGGCTCTATCCGCCTGAAGTTAAAGTCAACGATGAAGTACCGCGTTGGGCGCAGAATGAGCTGGAAAAACTGGGCAAGCTTTCCCGCAACGAAATCCTGCTGCTGGCTTTCGTCTGCCTGGCACTGGTGCTGTGGATCTTTGCTACCGCCTGGATTGAACCAGCAATGGCGGCGCTGCTGGTCATCACGCTGATGTTGTTCACCGGCGTGCTGGAATGGAAAGACATCACCGGCAACAAAGCGGCCTGGAACACCTTTGTATGGTTCGCCACGCTGGTTGCGCTGGCCGCCGGTCTGACCGACGTCGGCTTCATCGCTTGGCTGGGCAAACTGGGCGCGTCTCTGCTGGGCGGCATCAGCCCAAGCGTCGCGACCATTGCGCTGCTGATCGCGTTCTACGCCATGCACTATCTGTTCGCCAGCACCACGGCGCACACCACGGCGCTGCTGCCCGCCATGCTGGCCATCGGTTCCGCTATCCCCGGCATGAACATGACCGTCTTCTGCATGATGCTGCTGACGTCGCTGGGCGTGATGGGGATCATCACCCCTTACGGCACCGGCCCAAGCCCGATCTACTACGGTAGTGGCTACCTGCCGGCCAAAGACTACTGGCGCCTTGGCGGCATCTTCGGAACCTTGTTCCTGGTACTGCTGATCGTTATCGGTTATCCGTGGATGCTGATGATGTTCTAACCGGTGATGCTCTCATCGGCTAAAGCGGCTCCGGTCGCGAGGCAATAAAAAACGGGTAGCGCAGTCGCTACCCGTTTTTCGTTTCAGACATTATGCCTGCCCGGCATCCACCACCGTTTCCTGTTCGGGTGAACGGCTACCGATAGCGATACGCTGCGGCTGTAACGCCTGCGGCACTTCCCGTACCAGATCAATATGCAGCAGCCCATTCTGGAACTGCGCTTCGGCGACATGCAGATGCTCCGCCAACGTAAAGCCCAGCGTAAACGGCTTGAACACCAGCCCCTGATGCAGATACTGCACCTTCTTCTCCGGCAGGATCGGGGTGCCCTTGATCGTCAACCGCTGGCCCTCCACTTCGATATCCAGTTCGGACTGGCGGAAACCGGCCAACGCCAACGTAATGCGATAGTGATTGTCGTCGAGCTTTTCGATGTTGTACGGCGGGAATTCCACCGCGTCCTGGCTACCCATGGCGCCGGCCAATTTTTCAAAACCAATCCACTGACGCAGCAGCGGGGATAAATCGTAATTACGCATAATCATGACTCCTTCTTGGAAGCGAGATAGCATCCCGACGCGCATGGCCGGGCCCGTCCCCGTTAGGCGAACGTTGACATGTCGCGCAGCCGTCGGCCGCGCAAAACCATTATTTGATTGCGATACGGCGCGGTTTCAGCGTTTCCGGAACCACGCGCGCTAAATCGATATACAGCAGTCCGTTTTCCAGATTGGCGCCTTTGATATGAATGTGTTCTGCCAATTGAAATTTACGTTCGAAATTACGCTCGGCGATGCCCTGATAAAGATAATTGCGTGGCGTGGCGTCACCGCTGTGGGCGCCCTTGATCGTCAACATGTTGTCATGCGCGATGATCTCCAGCTCGCTCTCGGCGAAACCGGCGACGGCAATGGCGATGCGGTACAGATTTTCGTCGACCAGCTCGACGTTATACGGAGGATAACCGCCGTTACTCTGGTTCTGACCCGTTTCCAGCAGGTTGAACAGACGATCAAAACCAATGGCGGAACGATACAGCGGGGAAAAATCGGGGTTACGCATACACATCTCCTGAACATCAGCGAGGTTGTCATTACAGCCTTCCATCGGGACAGGCCCTCAGCCAGAAGAAATACCCGCATGCGGCATATCTCTTTGTCGGCCTGATAATCAAAATGGCGTCGTATTTCCGACTTTCAATATCCAGAAATAAAAATGCACGATTCCTGACAGTCGCTATCCCCAATGCGACAATAATCACATACACTGAACGCAGAGCATTTTTTGCAAAATAGCCGGGAGATAACCGGCCGCGTCTTTTCTCAGGGTAACATGATGGCCATACTGAAACGTGTGTCACTGTTGTTCGTACTGTTCAGCGTCATTTGCATCGCCTGTAGCGGTTGTTCCAGCGTAATGACCCACACTGGCGGTGAACACGGTTATTACTCCGGCACCCGGGCCAGCATGACCATGCTGGAAGACGACACCACCGGCTGGGTGATGAAACCGGTACTGGCGATTGACCTGCCTTTCTCCGCGATGCTGGACACCATGCTGCTGCCTTACGATTACTACCGAACCAACCGGGAACAACACACCACGTCCGCGCGGGATCGTCTGGATGAGTACGAACGTCAGCGCCAGGCCGCCAATGCCCCTCACTCCACGCCGCCGGATACGCAGAACGTCCGTGGTCAGTGATGCTGCGCCTGCTGGCGGTGGATCAGCGTCATGGGAATAACCGCTTTATGCGGTGACATCTCGCCGTTCAATGCCTGCTGCATCGCCGCGAAAGCCTGTTCTGCCCAAGCATCCTCGTTCTGCCGCATCGACCAGATTTTATTCGACAGGAATCCCAGCATGGCATGCTCGTCAAAGGTGCCGATATTGATGTGCACCGGAATATAGCCATAACGCTCCCGCACCACGCTCAGCATCCCTTCCAATACCGGTAGCGACGACGCAATAAACGCGGGTGGCGGCGCCGCGTACTGTTGCAGAAACTGTTCCATCATCACCATACCGTCTTCACGGCGGTTATGACTGGCTTCCAGCACCTGAGGCGTCAGCCCCGCCGTCTGCACCGACTGCTGATAGCCCAGCAAACGGTCGCGGATCGCCGGTTGCCGCGCATCGCCCGCCATAAAAAACAGCGGTGCGGCGGGCTGCTCCGCCAGCATCGCCTGCGTGAGCTGCGCTCCACCCTGCAGGTTATCGCTCATCACCAGCGGCAGATGTTCAATGCCGAAATCGCGATCCATCAGCACCAGCGGACGCTTCACGACCCGCGCATGGTGCTGCACCGATTGCAAAGATGAAGGCACGACGAACAACCCGTCCACATTACGCTGCAGCAACGCCTCCACCAGTTTGTTCTCATACTGCGGATCGCTGTAGGAACAGCTGATCATCAATTGATAACCGACTTCACGGCAGCGGGTTTCCAGCTTTTCCGCCAGCGTGGAAAAAAACAGGTTGGAAAGACGGGGAACAATCAGCCCCAGCGTATCGGTCTTGTTCAACTTCAGGCTGCGCGCCACATGGTTAACGGTGTAACCGTGTTCGGTCACATACTGGTGAATACGTTGCTGGGTTTTGGCGCTGATGCGGTACCGTTCAGCTTTTCCATTAAGTACCAGACGAACGGTGGTGATGGAGAGGTTGAGCTCACTGGCAATCTGTTCAACTGTTTTCGCCATGAAACAGGATATCCATAAGAAAACGGAAAGATTTCCAGTGTAGCTGATTAACTAACTCGACGCAGCTTAAGCGGGCCGTTCCCTGGCCGCGATCAATAAATCACAGGTCTTTGGTCATATCGCGCCGCGAGGTTTCCGGCGCTTTCCAGGCGGCGAAGGCGGCCACCAGCGCAGCGACGGTGACGTATGTGGCCACCAGCGTCCAGGATTCGTTATCCAGCGAAGTCAGCCCCTTGGCGATGAACGGCGTGAAGCCCCCGGCCACGATAGCGCCCAGTTGAGCCCCGATAGACGCGCCGCTATAGCGCACTTTCGGGCCGAACAGCTCGGTAAAGAACGCCGGCTGTACCGAATTGATGGAGTTGTGCGCGATGTTAATCAGCAGCACATACCCCAACACCATCAGCCAGAAGGAACCGCTTTCCAGCAGATAGAAGAACGGGAACGCCATCGCGGCGGCGCACAGCGCGCCAAAGATGTAGATGGGACGACGGCCGACCCGGTCAGACAACGCCCCGAACAACGCATGCATCGGAAACGCCAGTACGCAGGTCGCCATAATCACATTCAGCATGGTCTGCTTCGGCACCCCGAGCTGGCCGGTCGCATAGGAAACGGCAAACACGGTCGCCAGGAAGAACGGCACGCTTTCGGCAAAACGCAACACCATAATCAGACAGACGCTGCGCCACTGGTTACGCAAGACTTCCACCACCGGGCTTTGCCGACGCTCCGGCTCGGCGCTTTTCGCCTGTTGCTGCTGAACCTGCTGGAACACCGGCGTCTCATCCACCTTGCGGCGCATATACAGGCCCACCAGCACCAGCGCCACGCTGAGCATGAACGGCACGCGCCATCCCCAGGACATCAGCTGATCCTCCGGCAGTACCGACACCGCGGCGAACACGGCGGTCGCCAGCAGCTGTCCGGAGAAACCGCCGGTCTGCGGGATGGAGCCCAGCAGGCCGCGCCGATTGGCCGGCGCGCTTTCCACCACCATCAACATCGCGCCGCCCCATTCGCCGCCCACCAGGAAGCCCTGAACAAAACGCAGCACCACCAACAGGATCGGCGCCCAGACGCCAATCTGGTGATAGGTCGGCAGACAACCGATCAGGAACGTCGCCATCCCCATGCCGCCAAGGGTGATCAACAGCGTCAGTTTACGTCCGAGGGTATCCCCCATATGGCCGAAGAAAATCCCCCCCAGCGGACGCGCCACAAAGCCCACGCCAAAGGTGGCGAACGACGCCAGCATCGCCGTCATTGGACTGACCGTCGGGAAAAACAGTTTGCCGAACACCAGCGCGCTGGCGAGGCCGTAGAGCAGAAAGTCGTAAAACTCGATGGTGTTGCCTATCCAACTCGAAATCACCACACGGCGAATATTAGATTTATCGTGAAGCGCCTGATGCCGGGATAATTCAACGGAAATCGACATGATATTCCTCGCTTTATAATTTACCGTCCTTCAGGCAAAACCATCCGGACGCCGCCGGCTCAAGGCTGGCGGAGGGTGTAGGGTACAGTTTTTTTCGGGCTGCGCCAGACGGAATGCCTTAGGGTGCGACGCAGCACGGGTTATTACCGGGTTATCACGACTGTTTGCCGAATTTCAGCGCACAGTAAACGATATTTTTTCGATTCCAGGTGTAGGTCACATGCAAGGTGTCGCCATCGGCAATGATGGCGGGGTAAGAAAATTCTCCGGGCTCCTGTTCAAGATCGATAAGGTTTTCCCAATGCTCACCGTTATCGGCGGAATAAGCCGCCGTCAACGGATAACGGCTGCGCCAGTTACCGGTGACTGGGTTATAGACCAGCACCAGACGCCCCGCGCCGAGATGAACCACATCGATACCGCTGTTGTTGTTGGGCAGCGCAGTGGCATAGGCGTCACACCAGCGGCGCCCATAGTCTGGTGAATCGCTGCGGTAAATCGCCCCGCGGGTACTGCGCATCAGCACATGTACCTGCCCAGGCGCAGACTCCCAGGCCGAGGGCTGGATAACGCCGTCCCATTGAAAAACGCGCGTCAGGTCGTTTTCCCACAGGGCGGCGTGCTCCAGCCCCTGCCAGAGCGCGTCGTGCTGTCCATCGCCGGGCGCCTGATGGGCCAGCGGGATCGGCGTCGCCTGCCAGTGCTCGCCCCGGTCGCCGCTGATATCCACGAAGGCATCCCAGTCGCGATCGTCCTCGACGGAACCGGGCGCCAGCCACTCGCCGTTGGACATCACCAGCAATTTGTTCTTCACCGGCCCGCGCGGCGCGCTGTCGCCGGGCACCAGCATCCGGGGTGCGGACCAGCTCAAACCGTCGTCGCCGGACACCATCACCCGGGTTTGCCAGTGGTGTACGTCCGCGCCGACTTTGTAAAACAGCCACAACGCCCCGTCCTGCCGATGTAACACCGGGTTCCAGTGCGGCAAGCCGTCCTCCCAGGCGAGACGAACCGGCGCGTGCCACTGCCCCTGCTGATAATTCGCCAGCCAAATAGCGGTATCGCCGCTACCTTCTTTTTCGCCGGCGAACCAGGCCGCCCGCAGCCGCCCATCGGGCAGCGCTGCGATTGTCGAGGCATGACAATTGCCGAAATAACGGTGATCCGTCGGCAGTACAAATTGCTGTTTTACGGTTGTCAGCATCATAAAAAACCGTCCTTACGATGACAGAGGGAGCGCGTTTTCCATCGACTGGCCGAGCCGAACCATGCTGCGGATCGCTTCCGGAAAGAAGCCGTCGCGATAGGCCGCGCTGTTGCGCACCCGGCAAAAATGGGTCGTGAAGTTACCACATTGCTGCTGGAAGTGCTTGGCGCAGGCCGGATAATCAAGAAACTCCGCCAGCGCCGCCGTTCCCAGATAATCCGCCAACTGTTGGGCTGATTCCGGTTGTTCGCGCCAGTGCTCGTACAGCCAGACGTACAACTGCGGATGGAAGTTCGCCATCACGCCGCTGTACGCCTTGACCCCGGCCTGCAACGACGCCAGCAGCGTCTGGCTGTTGGCGTTGGCCAGATTCAGCCGCGACCCTTGGGTCAACGCGACGCGACGTTGCAGCGTGGGCAGATCGCAACAGGTGTCCTTGATAAAGGTGTAGCGCCCGCTGGCGGCGCACCATGACACGGTGTCATCCGACAACAGCCGTTTGTAAGGGTAAGGGCATTCGTAAATCCCCAAATCCACCTGCGCGGGCAGTTGCGCCGTCAGCGCCTGCAAGCGTTCGAGCGCTTTGCCGTCAGACTCCCCGGCCAACGCCAGCCGGTTGCTGATCAGGATCACGCCGTCTACGCCGGTTTCCGCCACCCCGCCCAGCTGATCCGCCTGCTGGCTGGCGGCGCTGGCGGTATGGCCGGAGGCGACGACCGGCACCCGGCCGTCCACCTGCTCGACGATAAAACGCACCAGTTGGCGGGTTTCCGCGTCGCTTAGAAAACATTTCGCTGGACTGGCAGGCGGCGAACAGCCCGCGCACGCCCGCCTTCAGATACCACTCCACCAGCCGCGACAGCGACGGATAATCGATCTCGCCGCGATCGTCGAACGGGGTCAGCATCACCGGCCAGATGCCGGTGTATTTATCTTCACGGTTGTCGTAGCCCATGATTTACTCCGCCAGCAGTTGATGAGCGGCTCCCGCCGTCCAGACGTTGATGCCCTGCGTCAACGCCTGGGCGACAAACGCTTTCAGCACCTCCGCCAGCATGTCTTGCGCCACGTAGGCCACCGTCAGGTGATTACTCTGATGGCCCGCCATCAAATCATCCCGGTTTACGCCGTCCAGCTGCGCGTTAAGCAACGGCCACTCATAGTTGGTGGCACGACGGCGGCGTTCAAACTCCGCCGCCGGCAATTCCACCGCCGTACCGGTGCCGATATGCATCACGACCTGCGTGCCTTCGTAATGCGCCCGCGCCCAGATAAAGCGCCCGGCCTTGCCCTGGCCGGCAATGGTGGAGCCGCCATACGGGAAGAACATCGGCGGCTGGCGATAACCGGTGGAGCCCGCAATGCCGCCTTTCAGATGCGCGAAAGGCACCGCGCCGGAAATTTCCAAATCCCAGTAGAAAACGCCCTGATACTCGCTGCCCCAGCGGATATCGTGCAGAGTGGTCTCCGCCGGCAGCCCCAGCCCTTGCAGCAACCGCCACAGCATCACCTGCGGAATGGCGCTGCCCATGTCCACTTCATTGATGCACGGGATCGCCACGCCGGGACGAATCGGGTTGCCCTGTTCGTCCGGCAGCGGGAAACGCTCCGCATTGCCGATGGCGCCCTCGGCGAAATCAGATGCGGCGCAGCTATCCTTCAAGCCCTGTTGATACTGCACGCCGACCGCCGACAGCCCGAAACGCTCGCTAAAACGCGCCATGGCGATCATCATCGCGCACTGTTCCAGTACCTGATCGCGGGTTAACTGACGGCTGCCGTCCGCACCAAATTCGAAACGCATGCCGCGCTCTTCATACCACTGCAGGCAGCGCTCGCGCAGTTCATGCGGCACTTTCGCCATTTCAACCAGCAGCGCCGACTGCGACAGGGACTCGATCGGCATCCCGATAGCGACCATCGCCTGCTGCGGAAACACGCCGTTAATCATGCCCATACAGAAGGTATCGAACAGACCGACGATCGCCTTGTGGCGCAGAATGTATTCCCCCACCTCGCGGCCGACCTGCCCGGCCGGCGTCGCCAGCACCGGATGAGCCGATGGCACCGGGCGGAGATAGCCGGTTTTATGGTTGACGGCACCATCCCGTAGCCAGGTGGCAAGCCCTTGGCGAAACGTGTCGTCCTCAAAGGTCTCCGACCACAACCGAGAGTAGTGACGACCCAGACTGGTCAGGCAACCGGCCATACACAGCATGCCCACCAGCCCCGGCCAAGTACCGTCGAAATTGGCCAGCAACAGAACCGGCCCGCGGTGATGTACCAGCGATGGCGCCAAATGGTGGGAATATTGCCAGGCGGTCAACAGCACGATCACCGGCGCATCCGGATCGATGGCGGCGAATACGGCGCTGCCCTCTTTCTGGCTGCTGATGAAACCGTGTCCCCGCTCGGCATGCACCGGATGGGCGCGTTTCATGCGGTATCCCAACTGCTCCAGCGCGCTCTGCAAGCGGCTTTCGAACGTCTGCTGGGTCGGCCAACAGGTCACATTGGCGGATTCCCGCAGATCCGCATTAGTAACCAGCAATACCTCGTGCGTATCCGCGCTCAGCCTGCGGGGAGAAGCGGGTAGATTCAGTGTCAACATCGTTTACTCCTGGTGTCCGTTCCGGCCGCGCCGGAGGAAATTCGGCTATCAGCTACGCCCCATCAGCTGTAAGGCCGACTGCTGATAGTCATACATCTGCAAATAAATCCGGTACTTGTCGTCATGAAACTGTTGCATGGTGCGATCAGCGAGGATTCGTTCGCCGGGCCGCACCAGCGCCGCCGCCGCGTCCGGCAGCGAGGCGTAGGCGCCGCAGGCCACCGCGCCGAGTAACGCCGCCCCCAGCGTCACCGCATCCTCCTCCCCCACCAATTGGATATCGCAGCCGGTGATGGCGGCGTACTCCCGTAGCCATAGCGGATTCTTGGTGGCGCCGCCGCACATCACCAGCCGGGAAATGCGGTGCCCGGCCTGATTCAGGGCATCGATAATGTGTCGGGTGCCGTAGGCGATCCCTTGCAGCGTCGCCAGATATAACCGAGCCAGCGCATCCGGCCCTTGCTCCAACGTCAGCCCCATTACCATGCCGCGAGCGTGGGGATTGGCGCGCGGTGAACGGTTGCCGTGATGATCGGCGAGGACATGCAGATGACGGGTCGGTTGCGGTTCACGCTGTTCCAGCGCCGCCACCCACGTATTCAGCACCTCATACGGGCTGCGCCGTTGCCGTTCAGCCCACGCCGCCAGTTCCGGCCACTGCGCATGCTGGCGCAGCGTCCACTCCATCAGCGCACCGGCCGCACTCTGACCGCCTTCGTTCAGCCACCACTGCGGCAGCATCGCGCCCCAGTACGGCCCCCACACGCCGGGCACCTCCACCGCGTCCCGGCTGACCAGCATGTGGCAGTTGGAGGTACCGCTGATGATGGCCAGGCTGCCTTCCGGCTGGCTGCCCACCAGCGCCAGCCCGCCGGCGTGCGCATCGATGATACCGCTGGCAACCGCGACGTTTTCCGGCAACCCCCAGTCGCGGGCGACCGATTTCGCCAGCGTTCCGGCGCATGCCCCCAGCGGCAAAATGCGGGCCGGGATCTTTTCCCGCAGATCCGTCAGACCGATAGCCTGCAACAGGCTGTCGCTGAAGCGCGCTTCGTGCGCCAGATAGTTCCATTTGCAGGTCAGGGTGCAGACACTGGCCGCATCCGTACCGGTGGCACGCCACACCAGATAATCCGCCAGATCGAAAAAGCGCCGCACTTGTTGATAACGCGCCGGGAAATGGCGCTTCAGCCACAGGATCTTGGGCAGCTCCATTTCAATGCTGACCTCGCCGCCCACATAGCGCAGCGCGTCATCGCCGGTGGCGTTGATGTCGGCGGTTTCGACGGCGGCGCGATGATCCATCCACATGATGATGTCCCGCTCGGCGGCGTCCTGTTCCGCAACAGAGACCGGCTGGCCGTCAGCGCCTACCGCCACCAGCGAGCAGGTCGCGTCAAACCCGATGGAACGCACCCGAGCTGGCGCGATGTCGGCACAACGCAACGCTTCCCGCACGCATTCGCCCGCCGCTCGCCAGATATCCGTAGAAGATTGCTCCACCACATGGGTACGGGGATGAAACTGTTCTATCGGCCGCACCGCGAACGCCAGACGCCGACCGCTGCCGTCAAAAATGCCGGCTCTGACGCTAGCCGACCCGACATCCACGCCGATGAAGCAATCGTCACTCATGATTAAACCTCTTTGCTAATTCGAGTTAGCAATGTATTCAAACCAGGATTAAGGTGACAATGTTTTTTGATGTGAACTGTGAGGATGATCGGTGAATAAAAAACAATCGATTGAAACAGAAGGGGTTTATTTCGCGCTGATCCGGCGAGAATACACGCTCCCGGATCAGGGAAATAATCTGGACAAATCGTCTGCTCTGATGCTGGCGATCAGAAAATAACACTTTGATTTTTCAGAAAGAAAAAACGTTACCACACCACTTCCACCACAAAAATCTGGTTGCAGCCGTCAATATCCCGCAAATAGGCGATACGGGAACCTTCCGGAGAAAATACGACGGCATCGCTAACCGGCGGGATATCGCTGCGCGGCGTCTGCCGGATCACACGACCGCTTGCCATTTCGCACACCATGATGCTGTTATCGCCAACAAACGCCACATATTCGCCGCCGGGATGCCAGCTGAAAGCGGATTGCACCGGCCAGGCGCTCTGCGTCACCTGACGGGGCTCTCCGCCATTCGGCGAGAGGATCCACAACTGCACGATGCCATCGTCATCCCGCATCAGAAACGCGATCGCACTGCCGTCCGGCGCTGCGCGCAACCAGTGGCGCGGCTGATTGACGACGCCGGGATAACGGCGCCCGGCGCTGAACGTCAGACGCCGCTGACACACACCGGCCGGCGGCGCGGGCAATGCGGTTGCCGTGCCGCCCAGCGGTTGTTCGCCGGCGATGGCATAATCATCCAGATTTTCCGGCAGATCGACGATAAACACCTCCGGTACTTTCTCGCCGTCGGCGGACAGCGTGTCGCCGATAAATGCCAGCGCCCAGCGCTGACGCACGCCATCCGGCCGCAGATAGCCTTGCACGCCCACCCAACCCTCTTCATACGCGCGGTTGATGTCGTCGCTGCCGGGGTGTGGCTTAGGCGTCGTCCGACTGACCAGTACGCAGTAATGGCTGCCGTCATGCTCGCGAGGATGCCGTCCGGGGGCCGCAACCGACCGCAGCGGCACCGCCACGCCGACGTTGCGCAAATCCAGCGCCGGGTCGCGCTCGTGCAAGACGTGATCGTTGTAAGTAAAACTCAACCGGCTGCCGTCCGGGCTGAAAACATGTACATGGGTTCCGCCGCGCAATGCGCCGGCCGGATAAGGCGCGGTAATCACGCAGGCATCCAGCGTCACGGCCTGCTCAGGCGTCTCTTCCTGCACCATAACGCCGCGGCGATGGTGAAAATCGTACTGCCAGTGTTCATCCGGATGCGCCGGCCCATGAATAAATACATAACGCTGCGGCAGTACCGGGCTGCCGGTCGCCACTCCCACATGCGCCCCCTGTCCGGCGCGATAGATAACCGTTTGCTGGCCAGTCTCTACATGGACTTTCTCAATGGTCAAACCTGTAAACAAAGATCCATGCGGCCTTACATCGTAAATCACCCAGTTACCGTCAGTTGTCCAGATATTAATATTGGTTAACTGATGTGAAACGGTATCAAACGTTAACTGTTGTTCTTTATTCATAACAGATTCCCAAATATGACGTTATTAATTGGCACATCATAAAAAAACGCTCAAAAAAAGATAAAAATAATAAAAATCATTGAGTTGTTTACAAAACCTGACTGTATTTTCATTCAAAAAAATAGAAAGATAGCCTCAACAACCTCCGTTTTCCACGAAGGCCAGTCAGGCGTAATCTTTGCGTCATCGAAAGGACAAACGCCTTTCACCCGACAACCCGGTTATGAGGAAAGACAATATGAAAACTGCAAACACTATCGCTATCGCCGCTGTACTTGCTACCGTTTCATTCGGATCATTCGCAGCGAAATCAGTAAATTACGAACAGGCTGAGCAATTACAGAAAATCGGCGCCGTTTCAGCGACCGCTCACGATCTGAGCTCACTGGAAACTAAGCTGGCCAGTAAAGCCACCGAAGCCGGCGCATCCGCCTACAGCATCACCTATGCCGGCGGCGACGACACCCTGCACGGCAATGCGGTGATCTACAAATAATCGCCCGGCGCTTCAACCCTCACCCCGGTTTTCCTGTGTCCGAAACCGGGGTTTTTTATTTCTGTATGATGTGAAGCGTGGCGACGGGAGGCACGAACCCCGTGGTTTGCCAGCTAACGGCGAGCTATCGCAAAGAGGAAAGGCACAGCAGGTTACTCCGCATTCAATACGAACTTTTCAATCGCATAGGCTACGCCGTCTTCACTGTTGGAACGGGTCACAAACTGACTGGCCGCCTTGACCGATTCGATGGCGTTCCCCATCGCAACCCCCAACCCGGCATACTCAATCATCGCCAGATCATTTTCCTGATCGCCCAGCGTCATGACCTCGTCGCGGTTCAGGTTCAGGTGCTCCGCCAACATTTTGACGCCTTCCCCCTTGTTGACCCGCTTATCGAGAATCTCCAGGTAATAAGCGGCGCTTTTCATGATGGTATAGCGTTCGAATGCCTGCTGTGGAATGCGGGCGATGGCAGCATCCAGCCGTTCAGGCTCATCAATCATCATCACTTTGGGAAAACGCAGGCCAGGGTTCATTTCCTCAACGGCCCGGTATTTCAGCGACATGCCGGTCAGGTGTGATTCGTATACGGTATAAGCGCTGATGTCTTTGTTGGCGGTGTAAACGTAATCGAAATCCAGCGCATGGAAATGGACGTTCAACTCGCGGGACATGGCTTCAAAATAGAGATAGTCGTTAAAGTTGAGGGTGGTCTGCGCGATGCAGTCGCCGTTCAGAGTACGCTGAACCAGCGCACCGTTATTGGTGATGCAATAGTGCCCGTCTTGTCTCAGCGCCAGTTCGCTCAGGTAGCGCTTGACCCCGATGAAAGGGCGACCGGTCGCCAACGCAACGTACACCCCTTTTTCCCTGGCGGCAGTAATCGCGTGCTTCACCGCCGGCGATATCTGATTCTGTGGTGTGAGTAAGGTGCCGTCCATATCAATTGCAATCAGTTTTATTGCCATCGTTTTTACCATTCCCCGATGAATTTACCGCATGCTAGCGCAGTTTCGCCGCCGAACTCCATAAAAAACCCGATTAACCAATTTCAGTTATTGGTTAAAGAAACCCTCCAAAATGCCGATGCCTTGAAGTGTGATTTATTTCACATATTAAAATTACTTCAATAAAACATCGTTATATTGCATCGCAACTCGCCGCTTTATTTGAATCGTCTTCCTTACGGGAGTGTATTTATGTCCAATGCCTTGACCCACTACTCTGCCGGCGCAACCGCGTCGATATCTGCCGCCAACAGGAAAAAGCTCTCGACCCGAGCGCTGGTGCTGATTACCACAATATTCACCATCGTGTGCGGTTTCGCCGTGGTGCTTGGTTTTCTCATTTGGCAGAGCAGCCAGCAGCAAAAAGCCAGCGTCCAACAACTGCTGGAACAGATGTCAAAAACCAATGCATATGCGGTACAGGGCCAGATTGACGTCGCCTTGTTCACTGCTCGCAACCTGGTTCAAAGTGTGACGACTTTACGCAGTGAAGGATCGCCAGACCGCGCTACCGCCGAAAATTTGCTGAAAAATGCGCTCAAAAACAATCCATCGCTGCTGTCGATGTCACTCGCGTGGGAACCCGATGCATTTGATGGTAAAGACCAGCAATACGCCGCACAGCCGGATCAAGACCCCAAAGGTCGGTTCGTTAAATATGTCGACCGCGACAACGCAGGAAACATCGCGATCCACAATCTGACCGATTACGAAACCCCAGGCAGCGGCGATTACTATCTGTTGCCGCGCAAGCTGCAAAAAGAAGTGGTGCTTGAGCCATACAGCTATCCTTACAACGGCGTTAACGTGCTGCTGACCTCTATCGCGGTGCCGATCATGATTAACGGCAAATTCTACGGTTCCGCCACCGCCGATTTCTCGCTGGAAACGCTGCAACAGATGGTCGGCAACTTCAAACCGTTTAACGGTACGGGCTACGCCACCCTGTTCTCCCCTTCCGGCGCCTATTTGTCCCACCCGGACAAAACCCGGATCACCAAAAAACTGGAAGGCAATCAGCCGCTGATGGAGAGCATTACGTCGGGCAAAGCCTATAACAGCGAGCACTTCAACTCGTTCACCAACACCTGGATGATGAACGCTTACAGCCCGGTCAATATCGGCAATACCGGAACGCCCTGGATGTTAGGAATTACCGTACCGGTGGATGTCGTGATGGCGAACGCCATCAAACAGCGCAATATTGCGTTGATCATGGCAGTGCTGAGCATTGTGGCGGTATCGCTGGTCATTTCCCTCGTTTTTACCCGCAAAGTGCTGCGCCCAGTGGGGGGAGAGCCAGTGCTGGCGGCGGAAATCGCGCTAAGAGTATCCCAAGGCGATCTGACCCACGCCATCCCGGTACAACCCGGCGATACACGCAGCATTTTCTATGCTATGGCGGTAATGCAGCAGCAGTTGCAGGAGATTGCCGGGCAGTTGCTTAACTCCAGCGAATCGGTCAGCCACGGCGCGGCGGAGATTTCCGCCGGTAACGTCGATCTCGCCGCCCGGACGGAGCAGCAGGCGGCCGCGCTGGAAGAGACCGCCGCCAGCATGGAACAAATTACTGCCACGGTAAAACAAAATGCCGACAACGCGCACAACGCCACCCGTCTGACCCATAATGCAGAGCAAATTGCCCAGCGCGGCGATGAAATCGTCTCTCAGGTGGTCAACATCATGGGCGGCATCAACGAAAGCTCGCGGAAAATCAGTGAAATCACCGGTATCATCAGCAGTATCGCGTTCCAAACCAATATTCTGGCGCTGAACGCTGCCGTAGAAGCCGCCCGCGCCGGCGAACAGGGACGCGGTTTTGCGGTAGTCGCCGGCGAAGTCCGCAATCTGGCGCAGCGCAGCGCCGATGCGGTGAAAGACATCACCACGCTGATCAGCGAATCGGCATCGCGCGTCGAGCAAGGCGTCGGCCTGGTGGAAAATGCTGGCGTCACTATGCGCGACATGCTCGCGGCAGTGACATCGGTTAAAGACATTATGGAAGAGATCGTCGCGGCGTCCGACGAACAATCCCGCGGCATCAGCCAGGTTACGCAAGCGGTTCACGAAATGGACGGCGTGACCCAGCAGAACGCCGCGCTCGTACAGGAAGCCACTGCCGCCGCCGCCTCGCTGGAAGATCAGGCCGGGCAGTTGACCCGGTTAGTGCAGGTTTTCCGGCTATCATGAGGGAAAGCCGCCGCGCCGGTATTCGCGCGGCGGCTCACCACCATCGCCCGACGGCATCAACCATCACCACCTCCCGAGGAGGTGGTTTGACGCTGACAATAAAAAAGCATGACTTACGCCATGCTTTTTTAATTATTGAGACTGCGTCTACAATTTGAGAGCGTTATTCCTCATCATCCCGCAACGGAACGATCAGCATATCAACATGTACGGTGTTGATGAGCTGGCGGGCGGAAGACATCAGCTTGCTCCAGAAATCCTGATGATGGCCGCACAGAACCAAATCGACGCCATACTTGCGGATCGCGTCTACCAGAACCTGCCCCAAATCACCGCTGCCACTCAGCGTTTCCGCTATCGGATAGCCGGCATTGTCGGAAAGCTCTTTCAGGGCATTATGCGTTTCCTCGGAAATACGTTGCTGCATATCGCCCAAATTGACATCGATCAGCCCGGTATAAAGATCCGAATAATTCACATCCACGTGAATTAAAGAGATTTTTGCATCATATGGCCGTGCCAGGGAGACCGCCTTCTCAACCAACACCTTACTTTCCGGCGACAGATCAACCGCAATAAGGATGTGTTTGTAAGCCATAGTTAAGCTCCTTCTGTAACGACTAACTGGTAGGGTCAGCAGATATTCATATTGCCAATCTGACACCGAATGGTGGAATTATCATAACACCCATAAAATTCAGGGTTATGTTCAGCAGATCACAACGCCGCACATATTCGCGATTGGCCCGGAAGGCGTCGGTATCCGCCGTCAACAACCTTAAGCTACCGTCATACTGCGCCGATAAAAACATTATCGACACGGATTCTCCGCCTGAAGACCGCACTCCCGCAATCACTCGATGAAACAGTCATTGCCGGATGCGAGTCTTATTAGTGTAGTTGAAAAATACGGGACGCCAGTTCGGCAATGCGGCATAAGGACGTCCCCGGCTTCAGGCAACGAGTTCTGCACGAACCTTGATGATTGAATGGAAAAAAGGCGCGTGGCTCTTCTACAATGAAGATTGGGGCGCTTCCCTGCCGTTACCGGCAGAACGCTTCAGGAAAAGGGAAGATACAGGTAAGAGAATAAGGCATGCGTCCTCGCCCTTCGTGAGGCGACAGCCGGATAACATCGCGTAAACAACGTGTGGCATAAATATCCACAGGCATATTGTCGACGGGATCCGACACATCCATGTGCCTAATGGATAAAAACCGGGAGGGGAGCATGATGATTAATACATTTGCGCTTTTCTGGGCCTTATGTGTCGTCTGTGTCATCAACATGGCGCGATATTACTCTTCGTTGCGCGTACTGCTCACGGTGCTGCGAGACTGTGACCCACTGCTGTACCAGTATGTCGATGGTGGTGGCTTCTTTACCTCTCACGGTCAACCCAGCAAACAGCTTCGACTGGTGCGGTACATCTACACACAACGTTACCTTGACCATCACGACCCGGAATTCATCCGCCGTTGCGAACGGGTGCGCGGTCAGTTCATTCTGACCTCAGCCCTTTGCGGGTTGATTGTTATCAGTCTCATCGCTATGGCGATCTGGCACTGATGACACGGCTTCGACGTCAGAATTCAGGCGTGATTCCCTTCATTAGCCTTCTATCGTAGATAACTGTAAAAACGCCAAAGGCGACCGCAAGGTCGCCTTTTCTTCTTTGTTCGCTACAGCACGACCTACGTCAGATTAGCTTCAGGGCTATCCAGTACAGTACCCCGGAAAGCACCATGGAAACCGGCAGCGTGAATACCCACGCCAGCAGAATGCTTTTTACGGTTTTCCCTTGCACGCCACCGCCATCAACAATCATGGTGCCGGCTACCGCAGAGGAGAGTACGTGCGTTGTGGATACCGGCATGCCGGTATAGCTGGCAATACCGATGGACAATGCCGCCGTTACCTGCGCGGCACCGCCCTGCGCATAGGTCATGCCTTTCTTGCCGATCTTCTCGCCGATGGTGATGGCGACACGTTTCCAGCCCACCATCGTGCCCAGCGACAGAGCCAGCGCCACAGCCACGATAATCCATAATGGCGCGTATTCCACCGTATTGAGTAAATCGTCGCGCAGGTTTTTCAGCAGACGTTTGTCGTCCGTGTTGGTTTCCGGCAGTTTGGCGATTTTATCAACGCTGTCAGAGATGCACATCAACAGTCGACGGGAGCGCGCACGGTCGTCGCCGGAAAGATCGTCATAGCTTTTGATGCCGCCCAGCAGGCCCATTGTGCGTTCAATGGCAACCATGACGCGAGCACTATCGCAATGGAAATCCGGCGTGCCGACAACCGGCGCCGCGCCGGCTACCGTTGCCGTTCCCGGCGCTGCGGGCACAGACAAGTCGATAACATGCGATAACGCCGACGCATGCGCCTGATAATACTCTTGCAGGTTGATCACGGCATCGCGGGTACGGCTGATGTCATAGCCGGAAGCACTCATATTCAGGGCAAACCCAGCCGGCGCCACGCCAATCAACACCAGCATGATAAGGCCGATACCTTTCTGACCATCATTCGCGCCGTGGGAAAAACTGACCCCCACCGCCGACAGGATAAGCCCGGTACGTGTCCAGAACGGCGGTTTACGCTTGCCGTCTTGCTTCTCACGCTCTTCCGGCGTCAGGTGAATACGCTGACGCTTCCTGGTATTGCTCCAGTAACGGCGCAACACAAACACCATCAATCCGGCCAGGATCATCCCGACAATCGGTGAAATAATCAGCGACAGGAAAATGCTCACCATTTTGGGAATATTGAGCGCATCCACCACTGAGGTGTGGTTAACCAGCGCGTTGGTCAGACCGATGCCGATAATGGCGCCGATCAACGTGTGGGAACTGGATGCCGGTAGCCCGCAATACCAGGTACCGAGATTCCAGAGGATCGCCGCCAGCAGCATGGAAAACACCATCGCCAGTCCATGTGCGGAGCTGACATTCAGCAGCAGATCGGTGGGGAGCAGATGGACGATGGCGTAAGCAACGCTTAACCCACCCAGCAATACGCCCAGAAAATTAAACAGCCCCGCCATGACAACCGCCAATTGAGCACGCATAGCTCGGGTATAAATGACGGTCGCTACCGCGTTGGCGGTGTCGTGGAAACCATTAATCGCTTCGTAGAACAGCACGAACAGCAAGGCAAGGATCAACATCAGGCCGGTGTGGAAATCAAGTCCGGCAAATAAATGTAGCATAAGTGTTAGGCCAGTTAGTGGTCATGAACGCGGCGCATTATCCGCGACAAGCGGGGGTCTGGAAAAGCAAAATATGACATTATTTTGACTTAATTTACGTCATTTTCGCGAACGTCTTTTCGTTACTTAATGAAAATCAACGCATTATTCTTTATTACCAAATTCTGCATTTTGTAACCACCCGCCGATGCCTGCGCCATAACGCGGCGTCGCCCGCTTCCCGGCGCGTTTGGCCGCGCATAATGCCGCAACAGCGCCTATAATGGCCGGCCGCCGACCGCGGGGTTCGGCCAAAAATCAACCAACGGGAGAAGTGAAGTGGAACAGTTCGACGTCGTCGTCATCGGCGCGGGCGCAGCCGGGCTTTTCTGTGCGGCGCAAGCGGGCCAGCGCGGTTTGCGGGTACTGCTGGTCGACAACGGTAAAAACCGGGCCGCAAAATCCTGATGTCCGGCGGCGGGCGCTGCAACTTCACCAACCTCCATACGGAACCCGCCGCCTATCTGTCGCAGAATCCGCATTTCTGCAAATCCGCGTTGGCGCGTTACACCCAGTGGGATTTTATCGATCTGGTGAATCGGCACGGTATCGCTTACCACGAAAAAACCCTCGGTCAGCTGTTTTGCGACGACTACGCGCAGCAAATTGTCGATATGTTGATAAAGGAATGCGAAGTCGGCAAGGTGACGCTGCGCATGCGCAGCGACGTGCTGTCGGTGGAAAAAACCGATCAATTTCTTATCGGGCTGAACGGCGGACAAGTCGCGGCGCCTTCACTGGTTGTCGCCACCGGCGGGCTTTCTATGCCGGGGCTGGGCGCATCGCCATTCGGTTATCAGCTGGCGGCGCAGTTTGGATTGAATGTCCTGCCAACCCGCGCCGCGCTGGTGCCGTTAACCCTGCACAAACCGTTGTTGCAGCAGCTTCAGGCGCTTTCCGGCGTATCCGTACCTACCGTGGCGAGCGCCGAAGACGGCACAATATTCCGTGAAAACCTGCTGTTCACGCATCGCGGGTTGTCTGGCCCGGCCATTTTGCAACTCTCCAGTTACTGGCAACCGGGCGAGTTCATCACGCTTAATCTGTTGCCCGGGCAGGATGTAGCTGCTCTGCTGGACGCGGAACGCCAGGCGCATCCCAACCAGAGCCTGAAAAACACCCTGGCGCAGTGGTTGCCCAAACGGCTGGTGGAAAGCCTGCAAGCACTGGAGCAACTACCGGATATCACATTGAAACAGCTCAACAAACCGCAATTGACGCAGGTGGAAACCACGCTGCAACAGTGGCGGTTCCAACCCAATGGCACCGAGGGCTACCGGACGGCGGAAGTGACGTTGGGCGGCGTGGATACCCGCGAACTGTCGTCAAAAACCATGGAAGTCAACAACGTGCCAGGCCTCTACTTTATTGGTGAAGTGGTGGACGTCACTGGCTGGCTCGGCGGCTACAACTTTCAGTGGGCCTGGAGCTCCGCCTGGGCATGCGCGCAGGCATTGATACCGCCAAGGTAAATATCCACCGGCCCACTGTTCTTAAGCATCCGCATCAGAGGGTTGCACGGCATCCGGGCGATGTTTTCCCGCCTGATATTCCTGCAGCCACCCCGGCACATCCGACGCTTTCATCGGGCGGGCGAACAGATAACCTTGTGCAATACGGCCGCCCAGTTTGCCGATCAACGCGCTTTGTCCTTCGGTTTCCACCCCTTCCGCCACCACCTCCAGTTTCAGGCTGCGGCCAATGCCGACCACCGCTTCAACCAACGCCTGGAGACGCTCTTCGGACTCACACTTGTCGATAAAACTACGGTCGATTTTGACTTCAGTCACCGGCAGGTTCACCAGATTAGAGAGATTGGAAAAACCGGTACCGAAATCATCAATCGAAACACCAATGCCGTTGCCGCGGATACGATGCACCACGGCCAACATATCCGGCGTCAGCGCCATCGCGGCGCTCTCGGTAATCTCGATAGTAAGGCGCTCGCCGGTCAGGGAAAAACTCTGCAGGATTGTGGTGATCGTCTCCGGCAGATCGCGATGAAAACAGAGCGGAGAAAAATTCACCGAGACCACCGGCACCCTCGCCCCGGCCAGATCCCACAACGACAGCTGACGGCACGCCTCGCACAACGCCCAATAGCTCAGGGCTTCGATCTCGCCGATATCTTCCGCCAGCGCAATGAATTTACTGGTCGGGACATTGCCGAAGACGGGGTCGTACCAGCGGGCTAACGCCTCCATACCGTACAACTCGCCACTGTCCAACCGAATCTGGGGCTGATAATAAAGCTCCAGCTCGCCATTATTGATGGCGCGTTTAAGCGCACCGCCCAATAGCAGCCGCTCGCTAGCGGCCACATTCATGTCGGCGCTGAAAAACTGATAACCGCCGCCGGCTTCTTTGGCGCGATACATCGCGACTTTCGCGTTATCCAGCAGCGTCTCGCGGTTACTCCCTCCCTCCAGATAGTGGCTGATCCCCACGCTGGCCGACAGGCTCAACCGGTGCCCGTCCAATTCGACCGGCTGGCTGATGGTTTCACGTAACTGCTCCGTCATCAGCGATGCCCGGTGCGCTGAACAGTCCGGCGCCACGATCACGAAACGATCGCCTTCCGGCCGGCTCAGCCACTCGCCTGCACGCAGAAAAGCCTGCAGACGATGTGTTACCGCCACCAGCACCCTATCGCCGGCGGCATGACCAAAGGCTTCATTGATATCCTTGAACCGATCCAGACCGACGGAAAACAGGGTGACTTCTCTTGTTGGCTGCTGGGAAAGGATGTCATCGAGATAACGTTGCAGATGGTATTGATTGGGCAGGCCGGTCAGCGGGTCGTATTGCACCAGTTGAACCATACGCTGTCGATTCTCTTCCTGCTCTATCGCCAGCGAGCACAGGTGCGTGCAGGCATCAATGATGCGTTCATGAAACAACGTCGGCTGCCGCAGTTCGCGGGAATAGAATGCAACCGTTCCCGCCACGCTGCGGTCGCGCCGCCGTATCGGATAGGACCAACAGGCGCGTAAACCATACGCCAGCGGTATCTGGGAAAACATCGCCCAACTCGCATCATGCTCGATATCGGCGGCCACGACCGGTTCGCCGCGCCAGGCGGCCGTACCGCAACTGCCGACGCCATCGCCGATCGCCATGCCGGAAACCTGCTGATTGTAGGCATCGGGTAATTGCGGAGCCGACCAATGCCGTAGAATGCCGCGATGATCGACAGTCATGATGGACGGTATGACATCCGGCACAATCTCCGATACCTGCTGACAGATGTAATCGCCCAGTTCGGCAAACGACAGGCTACTCACCAGCGCACCAAGAATATCGCGCTCCAGACTGCGGAACTGCTGTTCCTCGGTGATATCGGAGATAACGTTGATCGAATACCCGTAGAATTCGTCGTTTTCGTCGTCGATCAGCGGCGAACTCGCCATTCGCCCAAAAGCCTCCCGGCCATCCCGACAGCGGATCGCCACCTCGGCCTGAACCCTCGACCGCCCCCACATGACAGACATCTTTTTCCCGGCACTATCCTGACTATCCAGGGAATATGACATGATGCCGTCCAACGTGTTGCCGACGATGTCTTCAAGCGCGTAACCGTACAACCTGCTGAACGAATAATTGACTCTGATCACCCGGCAGGCGTTATCCAAAAGCACCACCGGACGTTCGGCATTATCGATCGCCAACATAGTCAGGCGATTTTGCCAACGCGCTTCCACATCCAGGGAAACATCCCAGGCCATCAGCATACGATACGTCCGGCCATTAACCTCGACCTTCGACAGCGGCAGCCGGCCCCAGAACTGGCCGCCGTCTTTGCGCTCGAGCAACCACTCACACTTCGTCTTCGCCCCAGCCGTCGAATCGGCCTGATTACTGCGGATAGCATCCAGGTAGGCCGGACGACAAACCGGTGCCAGCAAAGACACCACGGGACGACCCCGCATTTCCTGACGCTCGTACCCCCAGAGGATTTCCGCAGCGCGATTAAACAGCAATACGCAGCCAGCATCATTAATAAGGACAACGGCGACTATCGACTGTTCCAGCGCTGACAGTAACACCTGCTCACTATCAGGAATCGTTAAGTATTCCATTCTTTCGCCTCCACTCCACTAATAGTGAGATCCTTATTTCACAATAGATTGTGGCTCTTAACGTCTGAAAATCTCTTAAAAACATAAAAAAAAATGAACAATATTGAGCTAAAGACGTTTAATTCGCCATCATTCTGATAAATACATCCACGTCCCGGCCGATTAAATAAGACCTCATTTCTTTGCCTGGATACTTATCACGCTTTTGTCATGATGCTTACCGAATAAGAACAATAGCTAATAATCAGTAATATTTATTTGTGTTTTATAAAAATACCATGTAGGCAAAATCATTTATCGATAATCTGTTCACTGCCGAAATAAGAAAACTCCGCATCCGACATCACCCGCTTATCCCGAGAGCTGGAAATAATGCCGGAATATCTCTCTTATCTCCACCGGAGATTATCGCTGTAAAAACGAACACTACATCACCACCCAATTGACGCCAACACATAAGATAATACCGTTTCTTCTGCTTATTTTGTTTGACGTTTCACATTAACAACATGTTTTCCTTATCATTCTTTTCACTATAAACCAAGGGAAAACAACCTGTGACGCCAGGCAGGGAAAACGACGCTCAATCACGCTCACCGCATTCATACAACTATGGTGGGAAATCTGTCGGGAATACGACGGTGATGAGTGACGATAAGAAAACAGCAAGATCGAACGACCATGAAAAAGGTACTGTTATTCCCCCCAAAGGCACCCTCTATATCAGTGGGATGCAGCCTGGTCAGTACATCGACTTGCCGGATATAACCGATATGACAATCATGATAATCGACAAAAACCCCTATACCAGACGGCGATGAATTCTTGTTTGCAGATATTTATTCATCACACTTAACCGGCCATCGGCACTGCCGCAAAAATAAACCCATAAAACGGGAGTTATCTTTATATTCCAAACAGGATACCCGTAATTATTGCTAAAAAATAATCGTCTTAATTGAACAATAAATTCTTATCGATCGGTATAACCTATAGAAAGGGAATAATTAACGAGAAGCAGTAATAAATCAAATTCCAGCCAAAAATATTTTTAACTCGCGCTAATTGCTGATGCGGAAAAATTTTCAGCTACCTCACTTCCATTACACCCCCTAAACCCATCGTTAAATTAACCATTTCAGACATAAAATTTTCATATCCATTGACAGATTTGCGCCATAAACAAATTAATTCATTGATTTAATTAGATTAAAAAGACTCATCAATCGACTGAAAGTTCTTCGAACAATACAACCGCCTATAGGCAAAAAACCAGCGACGCTGGCATGATGAAACACTGGCGCCGAACAGCTCATCCATCAGAAAACGAAATCTGCAAAAACAACGAGATGCATATCATGTCCCACACTATTCATGGCAAAACGCTGACGCAGTGGAAAACCGATTTCCCGTTGCTGACCGACCTTATCAATAAACAACCGGTGAATTGGTTCAATCCGGCAACGCGCCGTCTGAACGTTGCGTTGCAAGATATTCCGCTAAGCGCCGCGGAGGTGGCCGATGCCAGTCGACGGCTGCACCGTTTTGCGCCTTTTCTCATGCAGGCGTTCCCGGAGCTGGAAGCAAGCCAGGGTATTATCGAATCCGAACTGATGCCGATTCCGGCATTTGCCTATGCGCTCGCCGGGCAATACGGGCTGACGCCGCCTGACGTTTTACTGAAAAAAGACAGTCACCTGCCGGTTTCCGGTTCGGTCAAAGCCCGCGGAGGTATCTACGAGGTACTGTTTCATGCCGAGCGGCTGGCGATGCAACAAGGTTTACTGCGCGAAAGCGACGACTACCGCCGCCTGCTGGACTCCGACTGCCAGCAACTGTTTCGTCGCCACCGGGTCGCGGTTGGCTCAACCGGCAATCTGGGGTTATCAATCGGTATCGCCAGCGCGCGTCTCGGCTTTGACACCACGGTACATATGTCCGCCGATGCCCGGCAGTGGAAAAAGGATCGCCTGCGCGCCCACGGCGTGCGCGTTATGGAATACGCCGGCGACTACGGCCAGGCCGTCGCGCAGGGGCGCCGTGAAGCCGAGAGCGACCCTACCTGCTATTTCGTGGACGATGAAAACTCCACCGCATTGTTCCTCGGCTATGCCGTCGCGGGTGAACGATTGAAAGCCCAGTTTGACGCGCAAGGACGGGTCGTGGACGAGGAGCACCCGTTGTTCGTTTATCTGCCTTGCGGCGTAGGCGGCGCGCCCGGTGGTATCGCGTTCGGCCTGAAGCTGGCATTCGGCGACCATGCGCACTGCATTTTCGCCGAACCCACCGAGTCGCCCTGCATGCTGCTGGGCGTCTACACCGGGCAGCACGACCGGCTGTCGGTACAGGATTTCGGCATCAGCAACCACACCGCGGCGGATGGACTGGCGGTCGGTCGGCCGTCCGGCTTTGTCGGCCGAACCATGCAGCACTTGATCGATGGCTATTACACGCTGACGGATGAAGAGATGTACGCGCTGCTGCATCTGATGGACATCACGCAGGGCATCCGGCTGGAACCCTCGGCGCTAGCCGGCGCGCCGGGATTTGTGCGGCTACTGCAGGAAACTCAAGGATACCGGCAACGATCACCGTTAACGCCGCAGCGCTGTCAGCAGGGAACGCATGTGATTTGGGCGACCGGCGGCGGCATGGTGCCGGTGGAAGAAATGGCGGCGTATCTGGCGGCCGGCGCCGCCTGTTACGGGAAATAATCATGCCTCTGCTGGCCTTCACGCCCCAGGATTATTACCGGCTGCCGCGCTGGATAAACACTCCCGAGCTCAACATGCTGTGGGGTGGGCCGACCTACGATTTCCCGCTGACGGAAGCGCAGATCGCAGCGCATCTGGCCAACCCGCAGTTTGTCCCCTACCTGTTCAAACACCACAGGCAACTTGTTGGTTTTATCGAAATCAGCCGGGTCGAGCCCAGACACTGTCGGCTCTGCCGGGTATTCATCGACCCGGCGCACCGCGGCCGCGGTCTGGCCCGCGTCATGTTGCAGGAAGCGATCCGCCAGGCCGCGCAGCGCTTCGGCGCCCGCGTCATTTCTCTGGCGGTGTTCACCCACAACCACGCCGCACTGCATTGCTACCGCTCGCTGGGTTTTAAAACCTACATGGTCGAACAATCCACCCGCCAGTTCGACGGCCATGCGCTGGAACTGGCCAGAATGCGCCTGACGCTCTGAGCCCGGGCCGGCTGAGCGCCATCGTCCGCCGAGTCGAATCCGTCCATGCGCAAACGCGCAACGTGCTGAGCGCTATTACCTCACAGACGCTAAGCGTCCGTGTTCGCCGGCGTGCCGCAATCCGGGCAGAAGTGGAAAAACGCATTCTTTTTCAAACCGCAGCCGGTACATTGCGACAACAACTGCAAACCGCAATGCATACAAAACGTCGGCGTATTGCCGTTCTGCAAAATCAGAGGGCGATCGCAGCCGGGGCACTGATTGCGCGCCAGCGCCGACAACGCGGCCTCGTAATGGATGGACTCCTTGCGCTCCTCCTGCGAGGCCGTCTGCTCCTGCCGTTTCTGCTCCAGATAAAGCTGCAACCGGTGCAACAACGCCCGGCCGCCGAAAAACGTCAGCACGACGCCGACGCCATAGCGGATATAGCCGCCAAAGCTGGGCAAATAAGGCACCAATTCGACGAAAAAGCCGAACAGCGCAAACAGCATGAACCCCCAGACAAACGGCCATTGATTGCTGCGGCGATAACGGCGAAACAGCAGGATCGCCGCCGCCAGCAGTGGGCCGACAAACGCCAGCCGGATAAAAAAGGCCTGCAATGCGGCGCGATCTATCGCCTGGATATAACGGGCGTCCGCGTCCTGCTGCAGTTGGGCCAGCGCCTGGGTCACGGGGCTGATTTGCGCCTGCAATTGCCGTTTCTGCTTCTGTAAATCGCCAAGCTGTCCATCAAGCTGTTTTTGCAACGCCAACAGCCGATCAAGCTCGCGGGTACGCTTGATCACCTCCGGGTTTTGGTCGGTCAGCTCAGTGCTGCTGCGCGTCACACGCCAGTTGTCAAAACTGGCGCGAGCCTTGGCATAATCATTGCCGGCCGTTTCACGCTCGTCCTGTTTTTCCGACAGCGCGGCATCCAGCTTCTGACGCGCCTCCTGCAACGGCGCCATCCGCTGATTCTGTACGTCAACCGCCGCCTGATCGACAAAGCTGCTGCGCACCGGCTCATCGTTCAGCGACGGCAAATCTTCCAGCACACCGGAGCTAATCATGATCAGGAAATAGGCAAACAGCAGCGCCACTCCCCATTGTCCCAATCGGATCAGGCGCTCCGGCCCGCGTAACGGTTTAAATGCTCGCATGGGTTATTCTCACCAATCAGTTTTTATCGTTCAAAACGCATCCGCGGCGTCCAGCGGATATACACCAGCTCCGCCAGCAACTCGACCAGCGTCTGCGTCACTACCACCGCAGGCATCAGCGGCATCGCCCCCGGCACCGTCAACGCCAACGGCAAAATCACCAGCGCATTGCGGGTCGATGCGCTGAACACTACCGCGCGACCGGCGGGCGCATCCAGGCCGAACCCCCGCGCCACCATCCATCCCACCGCCGGCATCGCCACGGCAAACAGCAGATAGACCGGCAGCACCTGCCGCACGGTTTGCCCCGCCATCGCCAACTGCGGTGTCACAGACGCTGTCACCAGCGCCAGCACGACGGCCGTGGCGGGCACCGGCAGCATGCCGAGCCAGATGTTGACGCGCGCGCCGGTCGGCGAACGGGCGCCCCAGCGCTGGCACAACCCGGCCAGCCCCAGGGGCAGCGCGATCAGCGTCAGAAACGCCGCCAGAAACGGCGCGCCGCTGACGGCAATCGCCGCATCATGAAACAGCAGCGTCAACCACAGCGGCAGCAACAGCATTTGCAACAACAGCAACAACGGCGTAGCGGCCAATAGCAAACGCGAATCCGCGCCGCCCAGCCCGGAAAAAGTCACCACGTAATCCACACAGGGGCACAGCAGTACCATCGCCACGCCGATCGCGACCACCGGCGTCAACGCCGCCCAGTGCAACAATCCGGCCACCAGCAACGGCACGGCAAGGAAATTGGCGACGCACAGCGCCAGCAAAAAACGGCGATGTCGCAGCGCTTGCCGCAGCCGGGACAACGGCAATGACAGAAAGGTTGCAAACAGCATCAGCGCCAGCGCGGGATTGATGGCCTGCGCCAGCCCGTCTGCGGGCGGCCAGATCCAGGCCAACAGCGCGGCGGCGATCATGGAGGACAAATAAAGGGCGGTTTGTCGGCGATCCAACCAGCCGCTCCACGCAGAAGTCGGTAATATCGGCATCCGAGGTTAACTGAATGAGAGAAATGCTCCCGACTATGCCATCAATCCCGACCGCGCACCACCGACGGCGTCAGGCGCTCCGTCTCGCCCATTGGCGAATATCTTGTTTTTTCATTGACGGACGTAAAACATCCACGTCATGCTTGGCCCCGGGCGCCATATTGCTTACAGAATGAAAAACATCCCGCGCCTCTTATACAGAAAAAACATTCATCCATGATTCGAGCTCGCTTACTTTTTATAGCAACACTGAATTTGTTGACTGAGGATCCACTATGTCACTTACGCGCAAAGTATTAACCGGTCTGCTGCTGGCCTCGTTGCCGCTACTGGCCACCCAGGCTGCCTCCACATCATGGAGCCTGGAAAAAGTGGTGGAAATCAGCCGCCACGGTGTACGCCCGCCGACGGAAGGCAATATCAAAACCATTCAGGAAGGTACCGGTCGGGAATGGCCGACCTGGCTGACCCGCTATGGCGAGTTGACCGGTCACGGCTACGCTGCCGCAGTGCTGAAAGGCCAGTATGAAGGCAGTTATCTGCGCGAAAATGCGCTGCTGACCGGCGCTTGCCCAGCCTCCGGCGAAGTATTTGTCTGGGCCAGCCCGTTGCAACGCACGCAGGAAACCGCCATGGCGCTGATGGACGGTGTCTTCCCCGGCTGCGGCATCACTATCCGCGGCGCGGCAAGCGAAGAACAGGACACGTTGTTCCACGCCGACGACGCCGGTGTCACGCTGGATGCCGAGCAGGTTCGCGCCGATTTGCAAAAAGCGATGCAGAACAAAACCGCAGCCCAGCTTCAGACCGGTTTCAAACCGGATATCGAACGCCTGCAACGCGCGGTTTGCCAGACCGACAATAAACCCTGCCCGGCCTTTAGCGCCCAATGGGACGTTAAAGACGGCAAGAAAGGTTATCCGGTGCTGAATGGCCCGGCGGCGTTGGCCAACATGGCGGAAACCATCCGTCTGGCGTACAGCAACAACGCGCCGCTCAGCCAGGTAGCTTTCGGCAATGCCCGCAGTGCGGTCGACGTCGGCGCGCTGATGTCGCTGCTGACCGTCAATTATGATTTCACCAACGATCTGCCCTATGTCGCCCGTCGCGGCGCCTCCAATGTGCTCAACCAGATCGCGCTCTCACTGTCGACACAACCGCAGCCGGACGCCCCGCCCGCCGCCAAATGGCTGTTGTTCGTGGCGCACGACACCAATATCGCCCAGTTACGCACCCTGTTGGGGTTCACCTGGAAACAGGCGGAATATCCGCGCGGCAATATTCCGCCGGCAGGCAGCCTGATTTTCGAACGTTGGCGCAACAATCAGTCTGGCGAGCGTTTTTTACGCATCTATTTCCAGGCGCAATCGCTGGATCAGATCCGGGCGTTGATGCCGCTGGATAGCGGCAACCCGCCGTTACGCAGCGAATTCACCACCGATGGATGTCAGCAAACCGAAGTGGGGACTCTGTGCCCATACGACGCGGCCCTGCAACGTCTTAATGACGCTATCGATCGCACCGCGCTGCTGCCGGTAAGCTATAGTCGCTAAGAAAACAGGCCGCAGTCCTGTGATGAACAGGCTGCGGCCTGGCAATGCCCCCCGCGGCGGCGATGCCCTGCGGGGTTTGTTGTTTTAGCGTCTGGATCGCCGGGCGGCCACCAGCGCCAGCAACGACAACGCCAGCGCAAACAGCACCACCGCCGGCCACCCACCCAACCGCCAGGCCATCATGGCGCAGGAAGAACCCAGCGCGCCGCCGGCAAACATCCCGCCCATGAACAGGGTGTTGATGCGCCCCCTGGCTGCATCCCGCAAGCCGTAGATGACATGCTGATGGGCAATCAGCGCGCTTTGCACCCCCAAATCCAACAGCACCACGCCGACGACCAACCCAACCCGCGACGGCCACCAGCCGAACACGCCCCAGGACAGCAGCGTCAACGCGACGCCCGCCAGAATCACCGGCCTATCCCCCAGGCGATCCGCCAGCCGTCCGGCCATCGGCGCCGCCATGATCCCCGCCACGCCGATCACCCCGAACAGGCCGGCCGCCGCCGCACCCAGCGGGCGATCGCCGCTGGCGAGATAGAGCGCCAGTATGCTCCAGAACACGCTGAATGCGGCAAACAAGGCCCCTTGCACTAAGGTGGCGCGCCGCAGCGCCGCCTCTTCACGCCACAGTGTCAGCAGCGACGACATCAGCGACCGATAAGAAAGCGAGGACGACGCCGGCAAACGCGGCAACATCCCCCCCATCAGCGCCGCGCCAGCCAGCGCCAACGGAGCACCCAGCCAGAACATGGCGCGCCAGCCCGCAACGTCCGCCACCAGCCCGGCGAGCGTCCGGCTCAGCAGAATACCGCTCAACAATCCGCTCATCACGGTGCCGACCACGGCGCCGCGCTGCCCCGGCGACGCTAGCGCTGCCGCCACCGGCACAATCTGCTGGGCAACCGTCGCACCGATGCCGGT
>NZ_CM001857.1:4522504-4560808 GCF_000400505.1 Musicola paradisiaca NCPPB 2511
CCGCCGAGGGAGACAGCGCCGACATCACCAGCGCCAACGCCAGCAACAGAAACTGTCCGGTAATCAGCCGGCGGCGTTCATACTTGTCGCCCAGCGGCACCAGCAGCAACAATCCGGCGGCGTAGCCCAGCTGAGTCGCCGTCGGTATCAACGCCGCCGCATCGCTGCCGGGAAAGCTGGCGGTCATCAACCCCAGCATCGGTTGGTTATAGTAAATATTGGCCACCGCGACGCCGCTGGCGGTCGCCATGGCAAAAATCAGCGGTTTCCCCACTCTGGTTTCACTATCGTTCGCTATCGCACTCATTTTCAATCCCCTTACTGGCAGGCCGTCGTACCACCCGGCGGCGTAATACGGCACAGCATAGGCATCCTCACCCCTGCGCTGTAGAGAGGGAGATGCCATAAGATTTATGCCAGATTGGAATAGCTGATGAAATTCAGACGATGGGCGATAAACAGCCGGCGACGAACTCGGTGAAGGCCCACGCTCGGGCTGAGGTCAGGCGGCCGCCGGGATAGACCGCCCACAACGCCATGGTGCCGATCTGCCAGTCATCCAGCGCGGTGACGACCCGGCCATCGGCCAGTTCGGGCGCGAACATCCACGCCGAAGCAATCGCCAGGCCATTTCCCGCCAGCACCGCTTCCCGCATTCCTTCGGCGGCAGAGGTACGAATACGGCCGGACAGCGTGACCCGGCATTGTTGGGCGCCGCGGCTGAACAGCCAGTTCTCCGGCGTAGACGATTGCAAATACACGATCGCGTCCTGCTGTTCGATCTCCGGCGGCGCGGTGGGAACGCCATGCGCGGCAAACCAGCCGGGAGTCGCCAGCAATTTCATCGGCGACTCGGCGATACGTCGGGCCGTCAGCCCCGAATCATGCAAATCCCCCAGGCGCAGCGCAACATCGATACCCTCAGCAATCAGATCGACCGGGCGATCGTCCAGCAGCATGTCTACCTTCAGTTCGGGATGAAGCGCCATAAATTGGTGTAAACGGGGGAAGATATGTAACCGGGCAAAGGTGACAGGCGCCGAGACGCGCAGCCGACCGGACAACTGATTACCGCCGACGATGCTGTCCTGCGCGTCACGGATCTCGGTCAACGCCGGGGCAATCCGGTCGTACAGCTGTTGGCCCGCCTCAGTCGGCGTCAGCCCTCGGGTCGAGCGCAACAGCAGACTGGTCGCCAGTTGCTGTTCTAGCTGCATCACCGCTTTGGAAACGGCCGGCTGCCCGATGCCCATGCGGCGCGCTGCCGCTGAAAATGAACCGCATTCATAAACGCAGACAAAGGTTTCCAGCGCTCCCAGACGATCCATCTCCCCCTCCGCTTAATCGCCCTCGGCGTATGCCGTATTCTCCAGCCGTTCCCGCCGTAACCCAGGCAACGCATTCGCCAGCAGAAACAGCCCCCCCAGCAGTATCAGCCCCGCGATCAGCCCATCGTTGCCATACCCCTGCATCAGCGCACCGCTCACCAGCGGCCCGCTAAAACTGCCCGCTCCCCACAGCAGGCCGAACAGCGCGTTCATCGCCACCAGATCGATGCCCTGGAACCGCTTGCCCGCCCGTACCAACGATAGGGTATAAATACTGCCCGCCACCGCGCCCAGCAAAAATACGTTGGCCCAGACCCATCCCGTGCCATAACTGAGCGGCAGCGCGACAAGCATCAGGACAAACAGCGCGCCGCAGCACACATGCACTCGCACCGTGCCAAGCCTGTCGGATAGCCAGCCCAGCGGCGCCTGCAACAGCGCATCGCCGACAAACAGCACCGTGACCAGCAGCACCGCCAGCCGCTCCTCATAGCCATGCGCCATGCCATACAGCGGCAACATGGCAAGCACGGCGCCATCAAAAAACGCGAACGCAAATACCGCCACAATCAGTGCGGGCGCCGCCAACGCCAGAGAGAACAGATTACTGCGTCGCTGCTCAGGCTGCGCCACCCCGGAAAACGACGCCAACGCCGTAATAACCAGACAGACCCCATGCAGCGCGAGAATCAGCAACATGCCGCGCGCATCGCCCGGCCCGCCAAGCGCGATCAGCAACGGCCCCAACAGTTGCAACCCGGTAAACGCCGTGGCGTACAGCCCCACCAGCACGCCGCGATGGCGCGCTTGCGTACAACCGCTCACCCAGGACTCGCCGATAACGATGATCAGCCCGCAGAAAAAACCCATCAGAAAACGCGGCGCCAGTAACAGCCACACATTATCCAGCCAAAACGACAGCCCCAGACAGCATCCCATGCCCAGCGTCGATATCATCAGCAAACGGCCGGTCGGAATACGCATCGCCACCCGCGCCGCCGCCAGCGAAGAAACAAACACCCCGACGGCAGGCAATGCGGCGACCACGCCAATCAACGCGGAACCGTATCCCAACGCGGTCAGCTTCAGGGAAACCAGCGGAATCGAGTACCCCTGCGCCAAGCCGACCAGCGAAGCGCTGATCATGACGGCCAGGATTGCCATCAATGGGGTACTCCGACCAACGAGCATGACACCTTCTCCGTCAGGCGACCCGCCGCACGGCGGAACGCAAAGTTCAATCCCAATAGCGTCTCCAGCAAAAGAGACAGGGCCCGGCACTATAGCCGATCGCCACAGTCCTTGCCCGATGTAAGCGCACCTCATACGCACCCGCCATGTGTTTTATCCGGGCGGCAATCAACGCCGACCACACGCCCGAAACCGCATTCCGCCCCTGCAAAGACCGATGCCGCAACGATGCTGATGTTTTTTATCACTCTTAATTCTCTCTTAATCCTGACTGGATAGCATGTCATTCATTGAATCCAGTAGGACACCGTCATGAATGTCAACGTGCCGTACCATCTGTTTTGGGCTGATACGCCCGACAGGCAGGCATGCTGTCGCCGTTTCATGCAGCAGGCCTATCAGCGTGAGTTCAACGCAGTCATTCCACATTATCTGCCCTACCAATTGGGCATGACGGCGAATGACGGTTCCCTGGTCGCTGCCTGCGGTGTAATGCCGGCGTCCGAAGGGCGCCTGTATCTGGAAAATTATCTGGAAGCGCCGGTTGAGCAGCTCGTCAGCCGGCAAGGGCTTGCCCTCGAACGGCATCAATTGGCGGAAATCGGCAACTTTGCGGCCGCGGACGGCGCCAGCGCCCGCATCATGTTCGTCGCGATTTGTCTGGTGATGAACCACAACCGGTTCAAACATATTGCGTTCACCGGCACCCGGAAATTACGCAATATTTTCGCCCGATTAAACCTGGACACCGTGCCTCTGGCCGATGCATACCCGGACGCGCTCGGCAGTGAGGCCGAGAACTGGGGGAGTTACTACACCCAGCAACCCCGGATCATGCTGGGCGATTTGGCGCACGGATACGATAGGCTCAGCAAAAACAGTTTGTTGCTTTCACTGTTTGCTTCGATTCCTTCATTTCCCTTTCGATTTAAGGAACTGAAACATGATGCTATTTACCGCTATTGAACGTCAGGCCCGCATCAATCCGACGCGCATCGTCCTGAATAACGGCACTCAGCAGCTGACTTATCGTCAATTGCATGAACGTATCCGTCAATTGGCCAGCACATTGATAGAACAGAATATCTCCCGTCTGGTGCTGCAATTGGACAACTGCATTGATTGGGCGCTGATCGATCTGGCTTGCCTGAAAGCGGGCATTGTCCTGATCCCGATGCCACTGTTCTTCAGTGCCGAACAACAAGAATGGGTGCTGGAAAGCAGCGGCGCCGACGCGCTGATCGGCCCGGCGCGCCCAGGCTGGTGCCCTACGCCGATCGGCTCGCTACCGCTTTATCGACGTACCCCACAGCGGCGACCCGCACTCCCGGACGGCACCGCCAAAATTACCTATACCTCCGGCACCACCGGCCAGCCTAAAGGCGTCTGCCTGAGCCTGCGCGGTATGGAGCGCACCAGCGAAGCCTTGGCCGAACAAGTGTCGTCGTTGGGTCTGACGCGCCATCTCACGCTGTTGCCGCTGGCGACGCTGCTGGAGAATATCACCGGGCTCTATGTCCCCCTGATGCTGGGAACGGAGAGCGTCATACTGCCGCTAAAACAGGTGGGCTTTACCGGCTCCAGCCAGTTCAATCTGACCGCGCTGGTGCAAACGCTTACCTTCTGGCACCCGCACAGTCTGGTGCTGGTGCCGGAATTGCTCAGGTTATTGACGGCTCAGGCGCGACACCATCCCGCCTGTATGAATACGCTCCGTTTCGTGGCGGTGGGCGGCGGCAAGGTGGCGCGCGACCTGCTGTTGCAGGCTCGCCAGTATGGCTTGCCGGTTTATGAAGGCTATGGCCTGTCGGAATGCGGTTCCGTGGTATCGCTGAATACGCCGGGCAATGATCGCCCCGGCAGCGCGGGACGCCCACTGCCGCACTGCCAGGTCAGCTTGTCGGCGCAACATGAAATTATGGTGTCCGGCACCGCGATGCTGGGCTATCTCGGCAGCCAGGCTCCCGCTCAGATGATCGCCACTGGCGATATCGGGCATCTGGACGATGAGGGTTTTCTGTATGTGGACGGCCGTTTGAAAAACGTCCAGATTACCGCATTTGGCCGCAATTTTTCCCCCGAATGGGTCGAAACCGAAGCCACGCTCTACCCGGCCATTGCCAGACTGGTGATCTTCGGCGACGGTTTGCCTGTCAATGTGGCGCTAATACACCCGTTCCCCGGCAGAGAGCAGGAACTGGCGTCACAAATCGCTCAGTTGAACCAGCATCTGCCGGATTACGCCAGAATTCATCGCATCATCATCACCAATCTGATGGATCCCGCGCTGATAACCAGCAATGGTCGACCGCGCCGGGCTGACATCTATCAACAATACCAACAACAAATACTGCAAGCCGTTCAGGAGTAAGACATGGGTTTCTACCAACAACTGCAATCGGATACCGCGTCATCACAGCGTCATATGATGGCTGCACCCGTTATCGCCGCCAGTCTTCAGGGCGACATTACGCGGGAAATCTATCTCGCATTTCTGACGCAGGCTTACCACCACGTCAGCCATACCGTTCCTCTATTGATGGCGGCCGGCAGCCGTTTACCGATGAGTCATGAATGGGTACGCGAAGCGATCGCGGAATATATCAAAGAGGAATACGGCCATCAGGAGTGGATTCTCAACGATATCCAGGCTTGCGGCGGAGACGCCGAAGCCGTTCGTCACAGTAAGCCGCACATGTCTGTCGAACTGATGCTCGCGTTTTTGTACAACTGCACCAATCGCGGCAACCCCATGAGTATTTTCGGCATGGTGCACGTATTGGAGGGTACCAGCGTCAACATCGCCACCCGTGTGGCCGAGTTGCTGGAAAAAAATCTGGGATTGCCCGCCAGCGCCATGAGCTACCTGCGCTCGCACGGTTCGCTGGATCAGGAACACCTGAAATTTTTCGCCTCGCTGATGGACAAGGTAGAAGATCGCGACGATCGCGCCGCCGTCATCCATTCCGCCCACGTAGTTTACCGACTGTACGGCGATATGCTGCGCAGCCTGACGGAGCACTGATTATGGATCTCAAAGGCAAACGTATTATGCTGACCGGTGCCAGTGGCGGCATCGGCAAGGCGCTGGCGATGGAGCTGGCCGCCAGAGAGGCCCGACTGTATTTGGTGGGCCGTAACGAGCGCGAATTACTGTCGCTACTGCGTCGACTGCCGGATCCCAACCACCACAATATTCTGCTGGCAGACTTGTGTGACGAACAGGATCGCAACGCGCTGGCGGAGTGTTTTCCGGAAACCGCCCGGCTCGATATTTTGATCAATAACGCCGGCACGTCCGCGTTTAACCTGTTCGAGAATCACAACCACGACAATATCCGCCAGTTGCTGGCGCTCAATACCGAAGCACCGATCCTGCTAACGCAGTCTATGCTGGAGTGTATGAACAATCCCGGCATCATCATGAACATCGGCTCCACCTTCGGCGGGATCGGCTATCCGGGATACAGCGTGTATTGCGCCACCAAATTTGCGTTACGCGGTTTTAGTGAAGCGCTGAACCGCGAACTGTCATCTCAGGGAATTAAAGTGCTGTATCTTGCGCCCCGCGCCACGGACACCACGCTGAATTCAGCCGCGGTCAATGATATGAACAAGGCGTTGGGCAACAAGAGCGATCGCCCGGAATGGGTGGCGGAACAAGTTGTGACTGCGTTACAGCAGGAATCGACCCGGCGGTGGCTGGGCTGGCCGGAAAAACTGTTCGTCCGGATTAATGCCTTACTGCCGGCGCTGGTGGACAACATTATTCGCCGTCAGCTTTCCGTTATTCAGCGTTACGCCCGTGACCAGCAAAAATAGGAACCCGTGATGAAATACGCCGTAAACATGCTGCTTTTCGCCAGTCTGGCGATAGGCGTCGCCGCCAATGCCAGTACCGGCTTTGACAGCAACCTGATGGATATTCAGAAACAATGGTCAATCTGCGAATATCAAACGCTAACCGCCAAAAAAGAATCGTGCTTCACCGCGCTGAGCCAGAAAACCCACGCGCTGGCCGTCGCTAACCCGACACAGGCGGAATACCTGATCTGGGAAGCCATCGCCAACAGCAGCCTGGCCGGCGCCAAAGGCGGATTAGGCGCGCTGGATCTGGTCAAGCAGGCCAAGGCGACGCTGGAAAAGGCCATCGCCATTAACCCGAAAGCGCTGGAAGGTTCCGCTTACACAACGCTTGGCGCACTCTATTACCAGGTTCCTGGGTGGCCGATTGGTTTTGGCGACAACAAAAAAGCGGAACAATACCTGAAGACTGCGCTGACGATTAACCCCCAGGGGATCGATCCCAACTATTTCTACGGCGATTATTTGCTCAAAGAAGGGCGAAAAGATGAAGCCAAACGGTTTCTGAACATCGCATTAGCGGCCGCCCCGCGCCCTGGCGGCGAAATTGCCGATCAGGGACGGCGCTCTGCGGTTGAAAAAGCGTTATCGCAGCTCAAATGATTCGCTTTCGGGATGGGGGTTGAAGACGTTGTCCCATCCTGCTTTCAGCATTCGTCCAGCCACTGCTTACTGTCATTCACCCGAGCGGGAATAACGCAGCGACACGACAAATATTGAAAGAAAGAGAGCAGGAGCAGGAGCAGGAGCAGGAGCAGGAGCAGGAGCAGGAGCAGGAGCAGGAGCAGGAGAGCATGCGCCCAAAAGCAAAGAAAAACAGCTTTCACCGTATTCCAGGGCACGTCGTTCAAAAACCAGCGGTATCGATGGTTCAAAAACAAAAAAACCCGCGACCTGTAAGGTGCGAGTTCATAATAAAATCGAGCTTTTTTAAATGGTCGGTGAGAGAGGATTCGAACCTCCGACCCCTTCGTCCCGAACGAAGTGCGCTACCAGGCTGCGCCACTCACCGAATGCGGGGCGCATATTACTGCGCCCCTGAAACAGCGTCAATCCCTTTTTCGCAAAAGCCCACGGATTGGCGACAAAGCACCCGGAATGCCGACAAAACACGCCAGACTGCGCCACATCAGCCAATCCGCCGTGAAATTCGCGCGGTTTCCCTCGCAGACCTGGCAGTGTTCATCTTTCGTTTTACACTTGCCGAAATCCTTCTTAATCCACCTGACGAAACGTCTCTTCATCCAGAGTGCTAGCGCCAATACCTTGCCGTACCAGCCACTGCAACAGTGCGGCAATCTCCGGCTGATGCAAAAAATCTCGAATATTCCCAGCCCGGGCGACGCCGATGCCCGAAAATTGCCGCCACTCCGCCAGTGAACGCTGCTGCAGAGCAATCAAAGACACCCCATGCAAGGCGCCCTGCGCAGCACGGGGAACGGGGATCCCCAACGCCATCAACCATCGTGAAAGTGGCTGCCGCCGCGCGCGTTGAAACTGCTGATACACTTTTTCACCCTGCGTTGCCCCCAACCCGCCGAGACCGATTAGCTGTGCCGGCGTCAACGCCAGCCACGACACCACATCAGGTAACATTCCGCGCAAAACCAGACGTTGCCAAACCCCTTCCCCGACACCTGTCAGCCCCAGCCCGCGCTTCCCGCTCAGCCAGACCAGCCGGGCAATAAACTGCGACCGACAACCTTCACGCCATGTCAGGCAGGTAAATTCACTGAAACCGACGTTTTCAGGCACCGACATCGGTTCCCGCACCGATGTACGCCACACGACGGCATCTAATCGGGGAATACCTTGCCCCGCCAAACCGATGCTGACCTGATCGCCGGGCAGTACATCCCACTGCCGCCAGCGGGATATTGACCCGACATTGACCCGTCTAATCGTTTTGTCGTCCAGCGTCAGTGGCTGCAACGTCAGTACCACGGCCATGTTACCGGTGCGCCCGACCGCGATCTCAACGCCCTCCACTTCCGTCACCAGACGGGTTAACGGATACTTCCAGGCCACCGCCCATTCCGCCGGTTTATTCTGCCAGTAGCGCGCCGCAGGCTCCTGTGCCTGTCGCAGCACTACGCCGTCCGTCGCAAACGGCAGTGGTTCCCGGTACCAGCGTTCGCGCCAGCGGGCAGCGTCTTCCAGCGTAGTGATAGGCTGGGTGTAGCGCTCCGTCATTTCAAACCCCAGACTCCGCAGTTGGGATAAACGTTCCGGCATGCTTTGCGGCCCATCAGGCCACTCCCAGACAAAAACGCCAATGCGGGATGCCAGCGATGAGGGCTGGCTACGGCGCATTTCGCCGGCCACCCGTGCTCGGGCATTCGCGCCGCCATCCTGCTGCTGGCGATGACCGGGCATACCGAGATAAAGCTCCCCTTGCAACACCAGCTGATCGGGTGCCGTCGGCAATTGTTGCGGCACTTGCGGCATCCGGCGCACTTTTTCCGTCCAGTCCTCACCCCGATACCCATTTCCCCGGCTGACGGCGGATACCAGTTTGCCCTGCTCATACACCAGCGTAACGGCGACGCCGTCAATTTTGGGTTGAACCCAGAGACCGCGATGCTGCGCAATCCAACGCCGTAACTCGCCAGCCTCCGACAGTTTTTTCAGCCCGGTATGCGCCACTGGGTGCGGCGTTTTTCCCTCTGTCGGCAACGGTATGGGAAAAGCGGTTTGATCGGCGTGAAAACAGGCTTGCCATGTCTCCAGCCGTTTTCTCAGTTGATCGTAAGTGTGGTCATCGATCTGGCTTTCACCCGCGCCGTAATAAGCCCTATCCCATACCGCCAATTGATGCCCAAGCCGTTCCATTTCCTGCTCCGCCCGCAGTGCCGACCACGACGGACAAGAGACGCAAGCCCCGGTACAACCGGCCCAAACTGCAATCGACCATATCGCTATCGGCAAATATCCCTGACGCATTCCCGCCTCTCCCTGCGTAAAAACGTCGTCAGTAAAACGCGGTGCCGCAGGAAAAACGAGCGCTGTCGCCACGGAATGCGAAGCCGTACGCAGGGAATCGACGCAATGGCTGTCGTCATCAATCGCTATTGCGGCACCTCCCGCAGCGAACCCGAACCGGGGCGTCCTTTATGCCGGAATAGGCCGGGCATATCTCCAGCGACTGACGACACAACGATGTGTATAATGCGCAACATATACAGGCGTCCCGCCGCATCCCGTTCCAATCATTGTCAACTTCAGAAATCACTATGGCTCAAGGCACGTTATATATTGTTTCCGCTCCCAGCGGGGCCGGGAAATCCAGCCTGATTCAGGCGCTGCTGAAAACCCAGCCGCTGTATGACACCCAAGTGTCAGTTTCACACACTACCCGCGTCGTTAGGCCGGGCGAGGTTCATGGCGAACATTATTTCTTCGTTTCCGTCGACGAGTTTAAACGCATGATCGACGAGGATGATTTTTTGGAATACGCTGAGGTCTTCGGCAATTATTACGGTACGTCACGCGCCACCATCGAACAGGTATTGGCGACCGGCGTGGATGTCTTTCTGGATATCGACTGGCAGGGCGCGCGCCAGATTCGGGAAAAAATGCCCCTGGCCCGCAGCATTTTTATTCTTCCGCCCTCAAAAGAAGAACTGGGGCGTCGTCTGCGCGGTCGCGGACAGGACAGTGAAGAGGTTATCGCCCGCAGGATGACGCAGGCCGTAGCGGAAATGAGCCACTATGCCGAATACGATTACCTGATCGTGAATGACGATTTCGATTTGGCGTTACACGATCTGAAAACCATTATTCGCGCCGAACGTCTGCGCCTGAGCCGCCAGAAGATTCGACATGACGCTTTAATCACCAAACTATTGGCAGACTGACGGCACTTTCAGTATGATGCCCAGTCATTTTATTTCCCCACTGGAGTAGCACACTATGGCACGCGTAACTGTTCAGGACGCTGTAGAGAAAATTGGTAATCGTTTTGACCTGGTGTTGGTCGCTGCCCGTCGCGCCCGCCAGATGCAGGTTGGCGGAAAAGAGCCGCTGGTGCCGGAAGAAAACGATAAGTACACCGTTATTGCGCTGCGCGAAATCGAAGAAAACCTGATCAACGGCCAGATTCTGGACGTGCGCGAACGTCAGGAACAACAGGAGCAGGAAGCCGCGGAAATTCAGGCGGTGACTGCCATTGCCGAAGGTCGTCGTTAATCAGGTCACGAGTCCCCCTTGTATCTGTTTGAAAGCCTCAATCTGCTGATTCAGCGGTATCTGCCGGAAGACCAGATACAGTGTCTCAAGCAGGCCTATATCGTTGCACGTGATGCCCACGAGGGGCAGACACGCTCCAGCGGCGAGCCCTACATCACGCACCCGGTCGCCGTCGCCTGTATTCTGGCGGAAATGCGTCTCGACTATGAAACGCTAATGGCGGCGTTGCTGCATGATGTTATCGAAGATACGCCGGCAACCTACCAAGATATCGAGCGCTTGTTCGGCAAAAGCGTAGCCGAACTGGTGGAAGGCGTATCCAAACTCGACAAGCTGAAATTTCGCGACAAGAAAGAGGCGCAGGCAGAGAACTTCCGCAAGATGATCATGGCGATGGTGCAGGACATCCGCGTCATCCTGATCAAACTGGCGGATCGTACCCACAACATGCGCACCCTCGGGTCGCTTCGACCGGACAAACGCCGTCGTATCGCCCGTGAAACGCTGGAAATCTATAGCCCGCTGGCGCATCGCCTCGGTATTCACCATCTGAAAACCGAGCTGGAAGAACTGGGTTTCGAAGCACTCTATCCCAATCGTTATCGTGTCATCAAAGAAGTGGTGAAAGCCGCCCGCGGCAACCGCAAAGAGATGATCCAGAAAATCCTCTCCGAAATAGAGGGACGATTAAAAGAGGCCGGGATTTCCTGTCGTGTCAGCGGTCGGGAAAAACACCTCTACTCCATCTACTGCAAAATGCACCTGAAAGAACAGCGTTTTCACTCCATCATGGATATCTACGCATTTCGGGTGATCGTCAAGGAAGTGGATACCTGTTACCGGGTGCTGGGCCAGGTACATAGCCTGTACAAACCGCGCCCAGCGCGGGTAAAAGATTATATCGCCATCCCCAAAGCCAACGGTTATCAGTCGCTGCATACCTCGTTGATCGGGCCGCATGGCGTGCCGGTCGAAGTGCAAATCCGTACCGAAGACATGGATCAGATGGCGGAAATGGGCGTGGCGGCGCACTGGGCCTATAAAGAAGGCGAAAGCAGCAGCACTACGGCGCAGGTTCGCGCCCAGCGTTGGATGCAAAGCCTGCTGGAACTGCAACAGAGTGCGGGCAGTTCCTTCGAATTCATCGAAAGCGTGAAATCCGATCTGTTTCCGGACGAAATTTACGTATTTACCCCGGAAGGCCGCATCGTACAGTTGCCGGCCGGCGCCACGCCGGTGGACTTCGCCTATGCCGTGCATACCGACATCGGCCATGCTTGCGTCGGCGCTCGCGTCGATAGGCAGCCTTATCCGTTATCCCAGGCGCTTTCCAGCGGTCAGACCGTGGAGATCATCACGGCTCCAGGCGCTCGTCCAAACGCAGCCTGGCTCAATTTTGTAGTCAGTTCCAGGGCTCGCGCCAAAATTCGCCAGATGTTGAAAAACCTCAAGCGTGACGATTCCGTCAGCCTGGGGCGCCGTCTGCTGAACCATGCATTGGGCAACGGGCGCAAACTGTCCGATATCCCCGAGAAGAATATTCAGCGCGAGCTGGAGCGCATGAAACTGCCGGCGCTGGACGATTTACTGGCGGAAATCGGTCTTGGCAACGCCATGAGCGTCGTCGTGGCCCGCAATCTGTTGGAAGAAAATACCGAACTCACCGATGCCGGTATCCGCAAACTGCCTATCAAGGGTGCCGATGGCGTACTGATTACCTTCGCCAAGTGCTGCCGTCCTATTCCCGGCGATCCGATTATCGCCCACGTCAGCCCAGGCAAAGGGCTGGTTATCCATCATGAATCCTGTCGCAATATTCGCGGCTATCAGAAAGAACCTGAAAAATTCATGGCGGTAGAATGGGATGAAGTCACCGAGCAGGAGTTCATCGCTGAAATCAAGGTGGATATGCTCAACCATCAGGGCGCGCTGGCCAACCTGACGGCGGCGATCAGCGCGTCCAACTCCAATATTCAGAGCATCAATACCGAGGAAAAGGACGGCAGGGTATACAGCGCCTTTATCCGCCTCACCACGCGCGATCGTGTTCACCTGGCGAACATTATGCGTAAAATTCGCGTGATGCCGGATGTGATTAAAGTTAACCGTAATCGAAACTGACCTGTTATGACCCCACAACGTTATGCCCGCATCCGCGACATGCTCAACAACCGCCAACCGGATCTGACGGTATGCATGGAACAGGTGCACAAACCCCACAACGTTTCCGCCGTTATCCGTACAGCAGACGCTGTCGGCGTCCATCAGGTGCACGCCGTCTGGCCCACTAACCGGATGAAAACACTGGTTTCTACCGCCGCAGGCAGCAACAGCTGGGTACAGGTCAAAACCCATCGTTCGATCCACGACGCGGTCAGCCATCTGAAATCCCAGGGGATGCAGGTTCTGGCGACCAATCTGTCCGCCAGTGCGGTGGATTTCCGCGACGTGGATTACACCCGTCCCACCTGTATCTTGCTGGGTCAGGAAAAAACCGGCATCTCCGCCGAGGCATTGGCACTGGCGGATCAGGACATCATTATTCCGATGATCGGCATGGTGCAATCACTGAATGTCTCGGTGGCATCGGCGCTGATTCTGTACGAAGCGCAACGTCAACGTCAGCTTGCGGGTATGTACCAGCGGGAAATCAGTCCGCTGGATGAAGAAGAGCAACAGCGCCTGCTGTTTGAAGGCGGCTACCCGGTGCTTGCCCGCGTCGCTCAACGTAAGGGCCTGTCGCGTCCTGTCATCGATCATGCCGGGCAGGTCATTGCCGACGCGCCCTGGTGGGCCGCGATGCAATCCACGGAGCAATGATGCAAAGCCGCCTGCTGAATACCCAACCGTTGAGCACCCTTGCCGGCGTGGGGGCCAGCCAGGCGACCAAACTTGCCCGCATCGGCCTGGAAACCGTGGAAGATTTGCTGCTGCATCTGCCATTGCGTTATGAAGACCGAACCCACCTCTACCCAATCAACGATTTACTGCCGGGCATCTACGCCACCGTCGAAGGCGAAGTGCTGCGCAGCGATATCTCTTTTGGCCGCCGCCGTATGCTGACCTGCCAGATTAGCGACGGCAGCGGCATGCTGACGCTGAGATTTTTCAATTTCAACGCCGGGATGAAAAACAGCCTGTCGCCCGGCCAGCGGATATTGGCATATGGCGAAATCCGGCGCGGCAAGCTCGGCGCGGAAATCATCCACCCGGAATACCGCCTACAGGGAGAAACCGCGCAACTTGAACTACAGGAAACGCTGACGCCGGTTTATCCGACCACCGAGGGCATCCGCCAGGCGACCCTGCGCAAACTGACCGACCAGGCGCTGCAATTGCTCGATACCCATCCTATCGACGAACTGCTGCCGCAGGAGATGCGCCACGGGTTGATCAGTCTGCCGGACGCACTGCGCACCCTGCACCGGCCGCCGCCGGACGTCAGGCTGGAAGCGCTGGAACAGGGTAAACATCCGGCGCAACAGCGGCTGATTATGGAGGAACTGCTGGCGCACAACCTCAGCATGCTGGCGGTTCGCGCAGGCGCACAGCGTTATCACGCTCAGCCGCTGGCCCCGGACGAGCGACTGAAACAGCGTCTGCTGGCCGCCTTGCCGTTTTCTCCCACCGCCGCCCAGCAGCGGGTGGTGGCGGAAATCGAACAGGATATGAGCCAGCCGTTTCCGATGATGCGGCTGGTGCAAGGGGATGTCGGATCGGGGAAAACGCTGGTGGCGGCGCTGGCCGCACTGCGCGCGATCACGCACGGCAGGCAGGTCGCGCTGATGGCGCCGACCGAACTGCTGGCCGAGCAACACGCCATCAACTTCCGCAACTGGTTCGCACCGCTGGGAATCGACGTTGGCTGGCTAGCTGGGAAACAGAAAGGGAAAGCCAGACAGGCTCAGCAGGACGCGATTGCCAGCGGCGCAGTTGCCATGGTGGTGGGAACGCACGCCATTTTTCAGCAACAGGTACAGTTCAACGGTCTAGCGCTGGTGATTATCGACGAGCAGCACCGGTTTGGCGTCCACCAGCGGCTGGCGCTGTGGGAAAAAGGGGAAGAACAGGGCTTCCATCCTCACCAGCTGATCATGACCGCCACGCCGATTCCGCGCACGCTGGCGATGACCGCCTACGCCGATCTGGATACCTCGGTGATTGACGAACTGCCGCCCGGCAGAACGCCAGTCACCACCGTCGCGATTCCCGACACCCGGCGCGCCGATGTTATCCAGCGCGTCAGGCATGCTTGTCTGCAAGAAGAACGGCAGGCTTACTGGGTCTGCACCTTGATCGAAGAATCCGATCTGCTGGAGGCGCAGGCCGCCGAAGCCACGCTGCAGGAACTGCAGGCCGCGTTGCCGGATTTAACGATTGGGCTGGTGCATGGCCGCATGAAAACCCAGGAAAAACAGGCAGTCATGGAGGCGTTCAAAACCGGCCGACTGCATTTGCTGGTAGCGACCACGGTGATTGAAGTGGGCGTCGATGTTCCCAATGCCAGCCTGATGATTATCGAAAACCCGGAACGCCTGGGGCTGGCGCAGTTGCACCAGTTGCGCGGGCGTGTCGGCCGAGGCGCGGTGGCTTCCCATTGCGTACTGTTGTATAAATCGCCGCTCAGCAAGACCGCCCAGATGCGGTTGCAGGTACTGCGGGACAGTAACGACGGCTTTGTGATCGCACAACGCGATCTGGAAATTCGCGGCCCCGGTGAGCTGCTCGGCACCCGCCAAACCGGCAACGCCGAATTCAAAGTGGCCGACCTGCTGCGCGATCAGGCGCTTATCCCACAAGTGCAGCGGGTTGCCCGCCATATCCACGCGCACTATCCCGAACATGCCCGAGCGCTGATCGAACGCTGGCTGCCGGAAAGCGCCCGTTATACCAACGCTTAAACGGTCGGCGGCCCGGTCATATGACTGCGGGGCCACGTAACCTGGCGATGCAGACCCAGGGTACAACAACGATGCAGCACACAACGATGCAGCAAAAAACCGCCATCCCTTCAGGGCGCGGCCATTCGATGCATTAGCGACGCCCACATCACGGCGTTGAGTTAGCATCGACGACAGAAGCATTGCCGGACACACCTCACCGACGCACATTTCTCACCTTTAATTTCTCACCGTCGACAGCAGCACCTGCAATCGCTTACCGCAACCGATTGCTTTTACAAAGCAGAAGATTAAAATGCGCATTTTTATTCAGGAGTGCCAACCACCATGAGTATTTCCGCCACCGAGATACCTCAGTCCAGCCCCGAAACCACGGCGCGCAGCGAACTGATTTACCGTCTGGAGGACAGGCCTCCACTACCGCAAACCCTATTTGCCGCCTGTCAGCATTTGCTGGCGATGTTTGTCGCCGTGATTACCCCGGCGTTGCTGATTTGCCAGGCGCTCGGCTTGCCGGCGCAGGATACCCAGCACATCATCAGTATGTCGCTGTTCGCCTCCGGCGTGGCGTCTATTCTGCAAATCAAAACCTGGGGGCCGGTCGGGTCTGGCCTGCTTTCGATTCAAGGCACCAGCTTCAACTTCGTGACGCCGTTGATCATGGGCGGTATGGCGCTGAAAAACGGTGGAGCGGATGTTCCCACCATGATGGCGGCGCTGTTCGGCACCTTGATGGTCGCCTCCTGCACCGAGATGTTGCTGTCCCGCGTGCTGCATCTGGCGCGCCGCATCATCACTCCGCTGGTATCCGGTATTGTGGTAATGATTATCGGCCTGTCGCTGATTCAGGTCGGGTTAACCTCTATCGGCGGCGGTTTCGCCGCCATGGGCAACCACACCTTCGGCGCGCCGAAAAACCTGTTGCTGGCCGGGATCGTGCTGGCCGTCATCATCCTCCTGAATCGTCAGCGCAACCCTTACCTGCGCGTGGCGTCGCTGGTGATCGCCATGGCGGTGGGCTATCTGGCGGCCTGGCTGATGGGTATGCTGCCGGGTAACGCGCCGTCGTCGGCCTCGGCCCTGATTATGGTGCCAGCGCCGATGTATTACGGTCTTGGCTTCGACTGGAATCTGCTGGTGCCGTTGATGCTGGTTTTCATGGTGACATCGCTGGAAACCATCGGCGACATCACCGCCACCTCCGACGTTTCCGAGCAGCCGGTCAGCGGGCCGCTATACATGAAGCGATTGAAAGGCGGGGTGCTGGCCAACGGCCTGAACTCCTGTGTATCCGCCATCTTCAATACCTTCCCCAACTCCTGCTTCGGCCAGAACAACGGCGTCATCCAGCTGACCGGCGTCGCCAGCCGTTATGTGGGTTTTGTGGTAGCGCTGATGCTGATCGTGTTGGGGCTCTTTCCGGCGGTAAGCGGGTTTGTGCAGCATATTCCCGAGCCGGTGCTGGGCGGTGCGACCATCGTAATGTTCGGCACCATCGCCGCCTCCGGTGTGCGCATCGTCTCCCGCGAACCGCTGAACCGCCGCGCCATCATGATTATCGCGTTGTCTCTGGCCGTTGGTCTGGGTGTCTCGCAGCAGCCGTTAATTTTGCAGTTTGCGCCTGATTGGCTGAAAACCCTGCTCTCTTCCGGTATTGCTGCGGGCGGCATCACAGCCATCGTGTTAAATCTGATGTTCCCCCACGAGAAAGAATAAGCGACCGCTTCCAGAAAATTTTCGTCTGACGTGAAATTAAGGGCCGATGGTGTAACATCGGCCCTTAATTATTGTCTGTAACATGATTACCTGTTGAGACAACAGGCTAATTACGGCATAAAACGGTTATCCCTGACGACTGGCGCGGATTCACACAATGAAATTTATCGGGAAAGTTCTTCTCACCCTATTTTTGCTGATGTTGCTAACGTTGGTGATTCTCTACGTCCTGCTGCAAACGGCATGGGGCGCCGGCCGGATCAGCGATTGGGTGAATCAACACACCGAATACCGTTTGTCGCTCAACAAAGTAGCTCATGACTGGTCCACACCCAGCCATTTGCAATTGCAGGACGTCACTTTCGGTCATAGAGACCAGCCGGTCACTTTATCCGCCAGACAGATCGATCTGGGTTTCAGCTTCCGTCAGTTCACCACCCCTCGCCATTTTGCCAGCATTGAGCTGGAAGGCGGCGCGCTGAATCTCGAACAAACCGGGTTCGCCCTGCCGCTCGACGCCGATATCCTGCAATTGAAAAATATGGCGCTACAGGCCCAGGACGGCGACTGGCGTTTGCAGGGGCAACAAGTCACCGGCGGCATTACGCCCTGGAAACCGGAAACCGGGTACCTGCTCGGCAGGAAAGCCGCATTCCAGCTTAGCGCCAGCGCTTTGCAGCTCAATGAGTTGCCTGCCAGCAAGGTGCTGATCCAAGGGACGTTCGACAACAAACAGCTAACACTGGAGAATTTCGGCGCGGATGTGGCTCGCGGGGAATTAACCGGAAATGCAGTACGTTCGAAAGACGGCAGTTGGCTCGTCAACACGCTACGGCTGAGCAATGTCCGGTTGCAGACCAAGCAGACTATGGCTGACTTTCTCAAGCCCGTTACGCATATCCCTTCCGTCACCATTAATCGTTTTGACTTGATCGATGCGCGAATCGAAGGGCCGGACTGGGCATTTAGCGACCTGGACGTCACGCTGCAAAATGTCACCTTCAAACAGGACGACTGGCAAAGCGAAGACGGCTCGCTGTCGTTCAACGCGACCGATATCGTTAACGGCCCCATGCACTTCGTTGATCCGATCGTAACGCTGAGTTTGTCCAAACAAGGGGTCGACATCAGGCAATTTTCGACGCGCTGGGAAGGCGGCCTGTTACGTACCAGCGGTAACTGGCGTCGGGATACGCATCGCCTGACGCTGGATGATGTCGTGGTGGCCGGCCTGGAATATACATTACCTGGCGACTGGCGGCAGCGTTGGCTGCAAACGTTGCCGGACTGGCTGACGGAAGTGATGCTGAAGAAGTTTGCCGCCAATCATAACTTGCTGATTGATATCACACCTGATTTCCCGTTCCAGCTCACCGCGCTGGACGGCGTCGGCGCCAATTTGCTGCTGGCCAAAAATCATCAATGGGGTATTTGGCAGGGCGCGCTGACGCTTAACGCCAGCGACGCCACATTCAACAAGGTTGATGTCCGGCGGCCTTCGCTGGTATTGAACGCCGGCGATCAGCAAATCAACATTACCGAATTGAGCGCTTTCACCAAAACCGGCCTGCTGGAAGCCAAAGCGGTTATCGACCAACAGCCGACCCGTGTATTCTCTCTGGAACTCAACGGAAAAGCCGTCACCTTCGATAATTTCATCCGTTGGGGCTGGCCAACAACATCAGCGACCGCGCCGACCGGGAACACCAACATACAACTGCACCTGACTGGTCGACTGGATGCGTCATCCCCGCTAAAACCCAGCCTTAATGGGTCATTGCAGGGTATCGACAGCGCGGGGCACGGTATTAATCAGCAAATGCGTCAGGGTAACGTCGTTGAAAGCACGCCTGCCGCGCCATCGTCGCCCGCCAACCCGTCGTAACGGCGTAGTACCTCGACGTTGAAAACCCTGATCCCTGAATACCAATCGCCACATCAACGTGGCGATTTATTATGGCGGTATGATCGGCGTTCTGCGGGCCGAACAATTAACGAATGGTAAATTCGTCGGAAGGCTTTACATCATCCGACGCCAGCGGCAATACCAGATAAACTCCTTCAAACAGCGCCCCGCTTTTCTCGTCGCCAAACAGTTCCACCTGTAGCCGAACACGGGCTTTTCGCCCTCTGGCTAGACGTGCCAAATCGCCGTTTATCGATCCGAGATCCGCTACCGCGCTGGGCCGCCCCGCCACTGGCGCAATGTAACGAATGTTCGCATCCGCCAGAATAATGGTTCCGTCCAGCTGCTTTTCACGTAACGATAACCAGATAAGCCCCCACCCCGTCAGCGTTGCCAGCGAAAACAGACTGCCGGCGAACAACGTGTGATGCGGATTCTGATTTCCGGCTTCCGGCATGGTGGTGATGAATTTTTGTCCGGTGTACTGGCTGATGCGAACCCCCATCTTGTCGCTGAGGGGAATATGATTGTGCCAGGCTTGCTGCAGTTGGGCGCACCACTCAGGCCGGTGCAAAATGTCATCCAGCGAGGCGACCGGTTTTATCATCAGGAAATGGCGCACCGGCGTCGTCAGCGGCGTGGTGATTTCCCCTTGATTGACAAACCCCAGTCGGGCGAAGAAATCCACCGCATCCTCGCGGGCGCTACATACTACGCGCTTCACCCCCTCCTGACGCGCCACGGACTCCAGTGCCAGGGCAATCATGGCCCCCAATCCTTTGCGCCTCACATCAGGGCGTACAGCCAGAAAACGGATGGATGCTTCATTGTCAGCATTGATAGAAAGACGCCCTACTGCCATCAGATTTCCCTGTTCATCGACCAGCGTCTGATGATGCGCCAACGCATCGTAGGCATCCCGTTCCGACCCTAATGGCTGATTCAAGGGTTTACGCAGCATTTCCCAACGAAAGTAGTAGTAGGCATCCAGATCTTCCGCGCTTTCCGGTACTTTCAGGTAGTACATACTCGCCTCACTCAACACATCGCTCGGGGGATTCAAACCTGCAACCAGAAAGTCACCGGCCCGTCATTCACCAACGCAACTTTCATCTCTGCGGCGAAACGGCCGGTCTCCGTCGTCAGGCCGCGCTCACGACATTGACCAATGAAATACTGATATAAACGTTCGGCCTCATCCGGCGCGGCTCCGCGGGAAAAACTGGGGCGCATACCCTTCTGTGTATCCGCCGCCAGAGTAAACTGCGATACCACCAACAGGCTACCGCCCGCCTGCTGAACATTCAGGTTCATTTTGCCGTGCTCATCGCTGAAAATCCGATACCCCGTCACTCGCTCACATAACCGGGATGCTTTCCGTTCGTCGTCACCCTGTTCCACTCCCAGCAAAACCAGCAACCCGGCGCCGATTTCGCCAACCACATCGCCATCCACTGTCACGCTGGCGCCGGACACTCGTTGAATCAATGCAATCATAAAAAGGATATACCTCCAGCCTTCATTCCTGTCGGGCAAAAAAATCAGGCACAACCTGTCGATCATGAACCTGAACAGCCTGAATGCCGAGTGCCTGTGCCGCGACGACGTTCGCTTCATTATCGTCGAAGAACAACACCTCACTCGCGCCCACCCCTTCTTCCCGCAATACATGGCGATAGATATCCGCCTCGGGCTTACGCAACCCGAGATCCTGCGACAAGTACATCCGGTCGGCTGCCGCAACAACCTCTGGGTATTCCGTAGGCCAGAATTCACAGTGCAAACGATTGGTATTGGAGAGAATGACCACCCGATGCCCGTCATGCCGCAGGCGGTGCATAATGTCCACCACTTCCCGGCGTAAGCCGATAAAGATAGCCTGCCATCCCATAGCAAACTGTTCATAACTGAGCGTAATCCCCATTTCATGGCAAAGCTGCGAGGCAAATGTTTCATCGCTGATTTCGCCGCGTTCGTGCTGTTGAAACGTTGGCCCCATAACAAAGCGCTCACGCAGGGTCGCCAACGGCGCACCGCTCAGAGTGCTCCAGACGCCCAATACGCGATTGAAATCAATATCAATCACAACATTGCCCAAATCAAAGATATACAACATGCGGCCTCCTGAGATTCGCCCCGGAGTTTCACTGTAACGGGAAAAAACCACGCTGGATAGGGAGGAGAAAGGATAATAACAGGCGCTAAAATAGTGCAGTTTACGGACGTTCTTCGGCTTAAGCCGGTATAAAAAGCAAAAGGCCCCAAAATGGGGCCTTATTTCAGTTCAGCGAAAAAAGATCACTCTTCCTTGCTGGAACGATTGGCGCGACGGCGATCGTTTTCCGTCAGGTGGCGCTTGCGCAGACGAATCGACTGCGGGGTAACTTCCACCAGCTCGTCATCGTCAATAAACTCCAGCGCCTGCTCCAGCGACATTTTCACCGGCGGAACCAGCACGGTGGCCTCATCCGTACCGGAGGCACGCATGTTGGTCAGCTTTTTACCGGTCAGGCAGTTTACCGTCAGGTCGTTGGAACGAGTATGGATACCAATAATCTGGCCTTCATACACTTCGGCGCCGTGACCCAGGAACAATTTGCCGCGATCCTGCAGGCTGAACAGCGCATAGGCGACTGCTTTACCCTGACCGTTGGAGATCAGTACGCCGTTCTGACGCTGACCGATTTCACCTGGGCGGATGTCATCGTAGTGACTGAACGTGGAATACAGCAGACCGGTACCGGACGTCATGGTCATAAAATCGGTACGGAAGCCGATCAAACCACGGCTCGGGATGACGTAATCCAGGCGAACACGTCCCTTGCCATCCGGGATCATGTCGCGCATTTCGCCTTTACGCAGACCCAGTGCTTCCATGACGGAACCCTGGTGCTGTTCTTCGATATCCACAGTAACTTGTTCAAACGGTTCCTGGCGGCGACCGTCGATGGTACGGAAGATAACTTTCGGACGGGAAACCGCCAGTTCGAAACCTTCACGACGCATGTTTTCAATCAGAACAGACAGGTGCAGCTCACCACGACCGGACACACGGAAAGCATCCGGGTCTTCGGTTTCTTCTACGCGCAGTGCGACGTTATGCACCAATTCCTTACGCAAACGATCCAGAATCTGGCGAGAAGTCACGAACTTGCCTTCTTTACCGCAGAAAGGCGAGGTATTAACGCAGAAGAACATGGTTACTGTCGGTTCATCCACAGACAGAGCCGGCAGCGCTTCCACATTCGCGGTGTCGCACACGGTATCGGAGATGTTCAGATCGCCAAGGCCGGTAAGCGCAATGATGTCGCCCGCTTCCGCCTTGTCGCTCTCGATACGTTGCAGCCCCAGATGGCCCAGCACCTGGCCGACTTTGGCATTACGCACTTTACCGGTGCTGTCGATGATGCTGACCTGCTGATTCGGCTTCACCACGCCGCGCTTGATACGACCAATACCGATGACACCCACGTAGTTGTTGTAATCCAACTGGGAGATCTGCATTTGGAATGGGCCGTTGAGATCCACATTTGGCGCTTCAACATGTTTTACGATCGCTTCAAACAGCGGCGTCATGTCTTCCGCCATGTCGTTATGATCCAGACCGGCAATGCCGTTCAACGCGGAAGCGTAAACAATCGGGAAGTCCAGTTGCTCGTCGGTAGCGCCCAGATTGACGAACAAGTCGAAAACCTGATCCACAACCCAGTCCGGGCGGGCGCCGGGGCGGTCAACCTTGTTGATGACCACGATGGGCTTCAATCCGTAGGCAAAGGCTTTCTGGGTCACGAAGCGCGTTTGCGGCATCGGGCCGTCCATCGCATCCACCAGCAGTAATACGGAATCCACCATGGACATCACACGCTCCACCTCACCGCCAAAGTCGGCGTGTCCTGGGGTGTCTACGATATTGATGCGATAGCCATTCCAGTTAATGGCGGTGTTTTTCGCGAGGATGGTAATCCCGCGTTCTTTTTCAAGGTCATTGGAGTCCATCACACGTTCGGTAAGTTCTGTACGCTCACCCAGCGTTCCGGATTGTTGCAGCAGTTTGTCAACCAGGGTGGTTTTTCCATGGTCAACGTGCGCAATAATAGCGATGTTACGCAAATTTTCGATCACAGCTTTGCCTCAGGCATTTAGAAATAGCGCGCTATTGTACACGTATTAATCGAGCGACAGAACAAGATCACAATCATCTATCCAAAACAACCTGTAACCCTCTGCGCTGTGATCCCCTTCACGGTGCAAAAATCGTGCACCCGGCTTACCTTAATGCACCAAAATGAATCAATAACACCAAAACGGAGCACCATTTTGGTGCTTATAATTTTTATGGTGCAGCTATCGATGACACAAAAACCAGTTGGAACGCACTTCAGCGGTATACAGACAAAGTTGGCACAGTTTTAGCTATAACTTAATCACGGTAACAACATCATTCATTCCGCAACGATATTCGTTCCACGACGATATAAATGACACAATCGGGAGAGCTTAAGTATGTCAGTAGAACACGTTTTGACGATGCTGAAAGAACATGAGGTGAAGTTCGTCGATCTTCGCTTCACGGACACCAAAGGTAAGGAGCAGCACGTCACCATTCCAGCTCATCAAGTTGACGCTGACTTCTTCGAAGACGGCAAAATGTTTGATGGCTCCTCGATTGGCGGCTGGAAAGGCATCAACGAATCCGACATGGTGTTAATGCCAGACGCCACCACTGCTGTTCTGGATCCGTTCTACGAAGAATCTACGCTGATCATCCGTTGTGACATCCTGGAACCAGGCACCATGCAGGGCTATGATCGCGACCCGCGTTCCATCGCCAAGCGTGCCGAAGATTTCCTGCGTTCTTCCGGCATCGCAGACACCGTGCTGTTTGGGCCTGAACCCGAATTCTTCCTGTTTGACGACGTGCGTTTCGGCAGCAGCATCTCCGGTTCCCACGTTGCTATCGACGACATCGAGGGCGCCTGGAACTCCAGCACCAAATACGAAGGCGGCAACAAAGGCCACCGTCCGGCAGTAAAAGGCGGCTACTTCCCGGTTCCGCCGGTAGATTCATCACAGGATCTGCGTTCCACCATGTGTCTGACCATGGAACAAATGGGCCTGGTCGTCGAAGCTCACCACCACGAAGTGGCGACTGCCGGTCAGAACGAAGTGGCTACCCGCTTCAACACGTTGACCAAAAAAGCCGACGAAATTCAGATCTACAAATATGTCGTGCACAACGTTGCCCATGCATTCGGTAAGACTGCGACATTTATGCCGAAACCGATGTTCGGCGATAACGGTTCCGGTATGCACTGCCATATGTCTCTGGCTAAAGACGGCGCTAACCTGTTCTCCGGCGACAAATACGGCGGCTTGTCCGAAACGGCGCTGTACTACATCGGCGGCGTTATCAAACATGCTAAAGCCATCAACGCACTGGCCAACCCGACCACCAACTCTTACAAACGTCTGGTTCCAGGTTACGAAGCACCGGTTATGCTGGCTTACTCCGCCCGTAACCGTTCCGCCTCCATCCGTATTCCGGTGGTTGCAAGCCCGAAAGCGCGCCGCATCGAAGTGCGTTTCCCGGATCCGGCTGCCAACCCGTACCTGTGCTTCTCTGCACTGCTGATGGCTGGTTTGGACGGCATCATCAACAAGATCCACCCGGGCGATGCCATGGACAAGAACCTGTACGATCTGCCGGCTGAAGAAGCCAGCGCAATCCCGCAGGTTGCCGGCTCTCTGGAAGAAGCGCTGAATGCGCTGGATGCAGACCGCGAGTTCCTGACCCGCGGCGGCGTATTCACCGACGATACTATCGATGCTTACATCGAACTGCGTCGCGCTGAAAACGACCGTGTTCGCATGACTCCGCACCCGGTTGAGTTCGAACTGTACTACAGCGTGTAACACCCGCGCCTGGACGGCAGGAAAAGAAAATGATGCCAATGCTGCCGTCCGCAAAACGTTTTTTCTTTATGTTTATTTTTGTTGCCGTGGAAACTTTTCAGCCCATCTTCGGATGGGCTTTTTTCTCCACTCAACATCTTACGGTTGCTACTTAAACTACAATCCAGAATAGTGTGCACTACAATGGTGCGGGAGTCTGCGTTATGGCAACAGGCACGCTGCCCGATGCTGGGCAGATCCTAAATTCTTTAATAAACAGTATTTTATTACTGGATAAAGATCTGGCTATTCACTACTCCAACCCGGCGGCGCAGCAACTTCTGGCGCAAAGCTCGCGCAAGCTGTCAGGAACGCCGCTACCGGAACTGTTGGGCTATTTTTCGCTGAATTTGGATCTGATGCGAGAAAGCCTCGACTCAGGGCAAGGCTTTACCGATAACGAAGTCACCCTCGTGGTGGACGGCAAGGCGCATATCATGTCCATCACCGCTCAGCGTATACAGAATGACTTCATCCTGATGGAAATGGCGCCAATGGATAACCAGCGTCGGCTCAGTCAGGAACAACTGCAACATGCCCAACAGCAAGCAGCCCGGGATTTGGTACGCGGGTTGGCGCACGAAATCAAAAATCCTCTGGGCGGACTGCGCGGCGCGGCGCAATTGCTCTCCAAAGCGCTGCCCGATCCCGCGCTGATGGAATACACCAAGGTCATCATTGAGCAGGCCGATCGCCTGCGCAATCTGGTCGACAGGTTACTCGGCCCGCAACAACCCGGTTTGCACGTTACGCAAAGCATTCATCAGGTGGCGGAACGGGTTTTTCAGCTGGTTTCGCTGGAAAAGGCCGATAACGTTACTCTGGTTCGGGACTATGACCCCAGCCTGCCGGAACTCATGCATGACCCGGATCAAATAGAGCAAGTTCTGCTGAATATCACCCGCAATGCTCTGCAGGCACTGGGGGCAGAAGGCGGCACCATCACGATACGAACCCGTACCGCTTTTCAGCTGACTCTGCATGGCGTGCGCTATCGGTTGGTCGCCCGTATCGATATCGAAGACGATGGCCCCGGTGTTCCCGCTCATTTGCAGGATACGCTGTTCTACCCGATGGTGAGTGGTCGCGAAGGGGGAACCGGGCTGGGCTTGTCGATCGCCCGGAACCTTATCGATCAGCACTCTGGAAAAATTGAATTTAATAGTTGGCCAGGTCATACCGAATTTTCGGTTTATCTGCCCATTCGCCAGTGAGGTTCATAATGCAACGAGGGATAGTCTGGATTGTCGACGACGATAGCTCCATCCGTTGGGTGCTTGAACGCGCACTTACAGGGGCGGGTTTAACCTGCGCAACTTTTGATAACGGAACCCAAGCGCTGAATGCACTGGCGACACAAACGCCAGACGTTCTGTTATCCGATATCCGTATGCCTGGTATGGATGGGTTGGCATTGCTGCAACAGATCAAACAACGCCATCCGATGCTGCCGGTCATCATTATGACAGCGCATTCCGATTTGGACGCAGCCGTCAGCGCTTATCAACAGGGCGCGTTTGATTACCTGCCAAAACCGTTTGATATTGATGAAGCCGTCGCGTTGGTCGAGCGCGCCATCAGCCACTATATGGAACAGCAACAACCGGTTCGCAGCCAGCCCATCAGCGGGCCGACGACGGACATTATCGGTGAAGCGCCCGCCATGCAGGACGTGTTCCGGATAATCGGCCGGTTGTCCCGCTCATCCATCAGCGTCCTGATCAATGGTGAATCAGGTACCGGGAAAGAACTGGTGGCCCATGCGCTGCATCGCCACAGCCCGCGCGCCAAGGCACCGTTTATTGCGCTTAATATGGCGGCTATTCCCAAGGATCTGATTGAATCAGAACTGTTCGGCCATGAAAAAGGTGCATTTACCGGCGCTAACCAGATTCGTCAGGGCCGTTTCGAACAGGCTGACGGCGGCACTCTGTTTCTGGATGAAATCGGGGATATGCCGCTGGACGTACAGACCCGCCTGTTGCGTGTGCTGGCTGACGGCCAGTTCTATCGCGTCGGCGGCTATGCGGCAGTGAAAGTGGACGTGCGCATCATCGCCGCCACCCACCAGAACCTGGAACTGCGGGTGCAGGAAGGTAAGTTTCGCGAAGACCTGTTCCACCGTCTGAATGTGATTCGAGTTCATCTGCCGCCGCTACGCGAGCGCCGGGAAGACATTCCTCGCCTGGCCAGGTATTTCCTGCAAGCCACGGCTAAAGAGCTGGGCGTTGAACCCAAGAACCTGCATCCGGAAACTGAAGCGGCGTTGACCCGTTTACCGTGGCCGGGCAACGTGCGCCAATTGGAAAACACCTGTCGCTGGCTCACGGTGATGGCGGCCGGTCAGGAAGTTCTGATTCAGGATTTACCGCCGGAGCTGTTCGAAACCACAGCGCCGGACGCTACGGTTCACGTCATGCCGGACAGTTGGGCTACCCTGCTGGCTCAGTGGGCCGATCGCGCGCTGCGTTCCGGTCATCAGAACCTGCTGGCCGAAGCACAACCAGAGATGGAGCGTACTTTATTGACCACAGCCTTGCGGCACACACAGGGACATAAACAAGAAGCCGCACGTTTACTGGGCTGGGGCCGCAATACGCTCACGCGCAAGCTCAAGGAACTGGGTATGGAATAACGACTCTCGTCGCCATATTCGATAACGTACCGCAGGTTTCAGACTGGCGATAAAAAGTACAATATGGAGCACAGAATTGTCGCAATTTTTATACTTTACATGATCTACGCCAGCAGTATGATCATGTCGCTGACTTAAGAGGGTAATCATGCTGGAATCACTTATTTCCGCAGTGACACACGGCGCGGAACTCAGTAATGCGGTGGGACACACATCGCAAACTGCCATCGCCGCGGTGTTGTGCGCTGCATTGATCAATTTCTTCAGCTAACACACTTAGCGAACAGAAATAACAAACGGCCAGTCAACATATGACTGGCCGTTGTCTTTTCCACGATGAGGTTCACGTCAAATAACCCGAGAAAACTGCCGCTCCCGCATTTTGTTGCGCAGATAGACGTCGAAGCACATGCAAATATTGCGAATCAGCAAACGGCCTTTGGGTGTCACGCGAATAGCGTTTGTATCGACAACCACCAGCCCGTCTTCCGCCATCGGCGCAAGCAGCGCCAGATCTTCCTGAAAATACGCGCTAAAACGGATGTTATATGCTGCTTCAATCGCCGCATAATCCAGCCGGAAATGACAAATCAGCATTTTAATGACGTCACGCCGGATACAATCGTCAAGCGTCAGACTTAGACCTCGCCACAATGCGTGCCCATGCGCTTTCACTGCAGCATAATATTGCTTCAATTCCTTCTGATTCTGGGCATAACTGTCGCCAATCATGCTAATCGCAGAAACGCCCATGCCCAATAGATCAGTATTTCCCTGAGTGGTGTACCCCTGGAAATTGCGGTGCAATGCGCCATGACGCTGTGCTATCGCCAATTCATCATCCGGCCGGGCAAAATGATCCATACCAATAAACTGATATCCAGCGTGGGTCAGCATCTGGATAGTCTGCTGTAAAATATTCAGCTTCTGATCCGCGCTCGGTAAATCTTCCTGCCTGATTTTACGCTGCGCAGCGAACAAGTTTGGCAAATGCGCATAATTAAACACGCTCAACCGATGCGGCTGCAGCTCCGCAACACGTTGCAGCGTAAACGCGAAGCTTTCCGGCGTTTGCTTCGGCAAACCATAAATCAAATCGATATTGGTTGAAGCGAATCCCAGCGCTTTAGCCCGTGCAATCAACGCAAAGATAAAAGATTCATCCTGTTCCCGGTTAACCAACCGCTGAACTTCCTTATTGAAATCCTGCACTCCCATGCTCAGACGATTGAATCCTTCGGCACGCAGATGATCCAGAATATCCAGCTCAATCTCTCTGGGGTCGATTTCCAGAGACATTTCCGCCGAAGGAGACAGATTGAAATGCTCACGCAGAACAGCCATCAACCGGCTGATTTGACTGGCATCAAGGAACGTTGGCGTTCCACCGCCCCAATGCATTTGCGTCACGACGCGCCCCGCAAACAGAGGCGCTCGCTGACGAATCTCCTGTTCAAGAACATCCAGATATTCATCAGCCTTATGTAGCTGACGTGTCACCAGCTTGTTGCAGCCGCAGAAATAGCACAATCGGTGACAGAAAGGGATATGAAGATAAAGAGAGAGCGGTCGTTCAGGGTAACGAGCAATGGCTTGCAGGAAAGCTGCCTGATCATAACTGTCGCTGAATTCGAGTGCAGTGGGATAGGACGTGTAACGTGGCCCGGAATAGTTGTATTTCTGTATCAGGGCCAGGTCCCAGTCTATATCTTGATCCGACATACCGCTCACTCCTTCCGGTAACGTTTATTGATCGCCCGCCCAAATGGAAACGACCGCTGATGGGAAAAGGCGACACGCTGCAATTTTTCCTTTCGCTTCGATATACGTCGCAATTTAATCAGCAGACTTAGCAAAAAACAGGCGCCTAAAATTCCTATCAGCAGAACCGCCGCTTTTATCATTAGTAACCGTCTTTGGGATTATTTCGTTTAAGCAACTGAAGCATATCCTCTTCCGGCTCATCTTCATCCTCATCGTCATCCAGCGCGATGCCGAGTTGCTCCATAAGCATATCAATGCGATCCAGCTTTTCATCAACCCATGACTGATCTTTTGCCGGCAAAGCCTCGCCTCTTTCCAGCCGATCCAGCAATTCGTCCAGACGTGGATCGTTTTCCAGCATCTCCAACTCTTCTTCAGGAGACATCCGATACATGTTGTCCTGTTGAACCGCTGCCAGTTTTATCGCCGATACGTTGTCAGAGACCAGAAGAACCGGCTTTTTACTGCCAATGCGTGGATCTTTCGTTTTGGCCCCCGACGTATTCTGTTTACCGTCGCCGCTTGGCTGCATGCGGCTTCCAGCTACATTGCCACGATGTTTTTTCTGACGTTTCCGCGCGCGAGCTTCAAGATCCAGCTCTTCACGGCTCTTCTTTTTGACTCTGGGTTTGGAGGCGTTGCCTCCCTTCCCTTTGATAGGTTGTTTCATGGTATCAATCTCTGATTCTTGCATACGAATGTAGGGAGAATTGCGGCGGAATCTAGCAGAAAGCGCCCCAATAAAAAAGTGCTCCACCGACCCCGGCAAGCTTTTATTTCTTTCCGGCTGTTACCCGATTGGATCAGCTTCCGCAGACAGATAAAGCACCGTATTCGGTCAGTTACAGGTATAATCGCGCGATGAATTATGATCCAAACAGAGACCATATTGTGACCTATCAATACAACTATCATGTGACCCATTTTGTCACCAGCGCTCCGGATATTCGTCATCTTCCTGCCGACAGCGGTATTGAAGTCGCTTTTGCTGGTCGCTCAAATGCTGGGAAATCAAGCGCACTCAATACATTAACTAATCAGAAAAGCCTTGCCCGCACCAGTAAGACACCGGGACGAACCCAGCTTATCAACTTGTTCGAGGTTACTGAGGGTATCCGTCTGGTCGACCTTCCCGGTTACGGCTATGCCGAGGTTCCCGAAGAAATGAAGCGCAAGTGGCAGAAAGCGCTGGGGGAATATTTACAAAAACGTAACTGCCTCAAAGGACTGGTTATCCTGATGGATATTCGCCACCCGCTGAAAGATTTGGATCAGCAAATGCTGGAATGGTCAGTGGACGTTGGGCTACCGGTGCTGGTACTGCTCACTAAAGCGGATAAATTGGCTCAAGGCGCCCGCAAAGCGCAATTGAATATGGTGCGTGAAGCGGTATTGCCTTTTATGGGTGACATACAGGTCGAGACTTTCTCATCGTTGAAAAAGACCGGTGTAGATAAATTACGTCAAAAACTGGATACCTGGTTCAACATGCCGCCGGAGATGTCTGAAGATCATCCGGAATAACACCGATTCTATTTATCTACGGAGTAATGGGCATTCCCGTCACGTCCATTACCCGATTTCACCTATTGCTGATTTAACTCACAAACTCAGCAATATTTCCGGCATCCCCACAGTGATCCTCGTTCCACGCCTGTTTTAGGCGTAATGACGATAATATCAATCAATACAATAAAAAACGCCCCGGTCAGAAAACTGGCCGGGGCGGCTAATATTAAGCCAAATCCGATTACGTGAAGTAAAAGGTCTGAAAGATAGAACATCTTACCTCTGTACCCTACGTGTTTAACTCTACTCTATTTCTTTTCTGGAAAAAAGGATTTTTTGTTGTTTAATTTCATAAAAACTGGTGAGCAATTAAACAAAGCCAAACCAGGTCACAAAATACTGTAGCTTAATTACAGAAATTCTCAGCTGTAGTTAAAAAAACCAGGAAATCATCAAAAAACAAAATTTTTCCAATCATGGATCACTGACCATGCACGCTATCGACAAACGGAATCAATGCGCCTCATCCCAGTTCTTTCCTGACCCCACATCAACCTGAAGCGGCACATTCAACTGCATACAACTTTCCATCAGTGCCTTGATTTTTGCTTTGGCTCCTTCCAGCACCGATTCATGAACCTCGAAGACCAGTTCATCATGAACCTGCATAATCATGTTGATGAGTGGTTCTTCCTGAGACAGCAACCAGGCATCGATAGATGCCATAGCTTTCTTGATAATATCCGCCGCCGTTCCCTGCATCGGCGCGTTAATTGCCGCACGTTCAGCAGCCTTACGGCTAATGGCGTTACGAGAATGGATATCCGGTAAATAGAGACGACGACCATCCAGCGTAGCCACATAGCCTTGCTCGGCGGCCTGTTGGCGGGTTTGCTCCATATAATGCTGAACCCCTGGATAGCGCTCAAAGTACAGATTCATGTATTTCTGCGCTTCATTACGTCCAATTCCCAACTGCCGCGACAGACCAAAGGCGCTCATCCCATAAATCAAACCAAAGTTGATCGCTTTCGCACTGCGCCGCTGCTCGGCGGTCACTTTATCGATCGGCAGGCCAAAAACTTCTGCGGCGGTAGCACGGTGAATATCCAAACCATCGGAAAATGCTTTCAGCAAACCAGCGTCACAAGATAAATGCGCCATAATGCGTAATTCAATCTGCGAATAGTCAGCGGCAACAATGCAATATCCTTCCGGGGCAATGAATGCCTGGCGGATACGCCGACCTTCTTCATTACGCACAGGAATATTCTGCAGATTGGGATCACTGGAAGAGAGACGACCAGTTGCCGTCACCGCCTGGTGATAGGAGGTATGCACCCGTTTAGTCAGCGGGTTAATCATCATCGGTAGCTTATCGGTATACGTCGATTTCAGCTTTGCCAACCCCCGGTACTCCAGAATCACCTTCGGTAGCGGGTAATCCAGCGCCAGTTCAGCCAACACTTCCTCATTGGTAGACGGTGCGCCCTTTGGCGTTTTCTTGGTAACAGGCAACTGCAGTTTTTCATACAGGATGGCTTGCAGCTGCTTGGTGGACGAAAGATTGAAAACTTCACCGGCCAGCTCATGCGCCCGAACTTCCAGCTCCGCCAGCCGCTGCGTCAGCTCTTTAGAATGCTCCGCCAGAATAGCGGTATCGATCAGTACGCCCTGGCGCTCCATACGAGACAAAATCGGCACCAACGGCATATCAATATCCTGGAAAACCTGGAAGAGCGATGGCTCTTTATTCAATTTTTCCGAGAGTACCTGATGCAGACGAAGCGTAACATCCGCGTCTTCGGCAGCATAAACAGCCGCTTGTTCCAGTGGTATCTGGTTGAACGTCAGTTGATTCTTACCCTTGCCAGCAATTTCCTCGAACGTAATGGTCTTATGATTCAGATAACGCTCTGACAAACTATCCATGTCATGCCGGCCGGCGACGCTATCAAGCACGTAGGATTCGAGCATGGTATCAAAGGCAATCCCCCGCAGCGTGATGCCGTATCGCGCCATCACCCCTTTATCGAATTTCAGGTTTTGCCCGATTTTCAACACGCTGGCATCTTCCAGTACAGGCTTCAGCAGAGCCAACACCTTATCGCGATCAAGCTGTTCAGGCGCGTCCAGATAATCATGCCCTAACGGCAAATAGGCTGCTTCGCCCGCATTGATAGCAAAAGATACCCCGACCAACGTTGTACTGATGGTATCCAGACTGTCGGTCTCGGTATCGAATGCAAAAACACCTTTAGTTTTGATGCGTTCGAGCCATGCTATCAGCGTTTGTTCATCCAGAATGGTGACATACCCTTCCTGAGACAACACACTGGCTGCAACTTTAGGCTCATCATCAACACTTGGCTTAACAAAGGGTTGCGCTGGCTGCACATGCTTACGTCCCGAGCCGTTTAACCATTGCCCCGACGCCACATCCGCCAGCCATCGCTTGAATTCATAACGGGTAAACATCTCCTTCAGGACATCTGTATCCGGTTCAATAAGCGTCAGTTGTTCGCTGTTCAGCACCAGTTCAACATCCGTTTTTATCGTCGCCAGTTTATAAGAGAGGTAGGCTACATCCTTATGCTGCTCCAGCTTGGCGGCCATTGTCTTGGCGCCACGGAAGCTCAACCCGGCAATTTTGTCGAGGTTGGCGAAAAGAGCATCCAGGCCGCCCAGCCCTTGTAATAAGGCCTGGGCTGTTTTTTCCCCGACGCCCGGCACGCCGGGAATGTTATCCGAAGAGTCACCCATCAACGCCAGAAAATCGATAATCAGTTCGGGCGGAATACCATATTTGGCGCGGACTTCATCCGGGCCAAGAATGGTGTTATTCATGGTATTGATCAGCGTGATATCCGGCGTCACCAACTGCGCCATATCCTTATCACCGGTACTGATCAACACCGGTTTTCCTTCGTTTGCGGCCTGCTGCGCCAACGTGCCAATCACATCGTCAGCTTCTACCCCCGGCACAACCAACAACGGGAAACCCATCGCTTTAACCATATTGTGCAAAGGCTCGATCTGCGCGCGCAAATCGTCCGGCATCGGGGGCCGATGCGACTTGTAATCTTCAAACAATTCATCACGAAACGTTTTGCCCTTCGCGTCGAACACCACGGCGACATGGCTGGGGTGATACTGAAGAATCAGACTGCGCAGCATGTTAAGCACACCATACATCGCACCGGTGGGCTCACCGGCGCTGTTCGTTAATGGTGGAAATGCGTGGTAGGCGCGGTACAGGTAAGAGGAGCCGTCGACCAAAATAAGAGGATTATCTGCAATTTGAACCATAATTTTTCGCGATCGTTGTTTTCAACCATAGGGACAGCATGCCATAGCTGGCTGGAAGAGACGAATGCTAACGCGCGGTCATACTGCTTTTTGCATAACGCCACGCAAAACAGTCTGTGGATAACTTTGTGAACAAAAAACAAGCGAGGTTCCATCATAAGAAAATCAGTATGAACTTTAATTAAAAACCAATAAAAATCATTTTATTATAAAAAAACACCAAGCTTATCAGTAACTCTGTTACACCGACGATAATGTGGATAGGTGTAATATCAAAAAAATCGAAAAGCATGAAAATATCATTAAGTGATAAAACTGATTCAAAACAAAAACCCCACATACGTTGCAGTATGTGGGGTCATATGATGATGCAGGATTATTTTTGGGACAGCAGGAAGTTCACAACGTCAGCGTATTGCTTGACATAGGCATCCATAGAACTGGTATCCAGTCCGTCACTTTTCACCATATATTTGCCATTAACAAAGACGGCAGGCACGCCACGCAGTTGTAGATCGGCGGCCGCCTTTTCCTGTTGCGCAACCAGCGATTTCACCACAAAACTATTCAATGCATTATCATAATCTTCAGGCTTAACCCCTGCCGCCACAAAGACGTTGCGAATATCTTCAACCCGTTGAACAGTCTGCGTTTTCTGCACTGCATCAAACATCAAAGGGCTGACTTTATCTTCAACGCCCAGAGCGATCGCCACAGCCCATGCTTTGGTTAATTCAGCCCCTAATGGCCCAAGAAAATCAACATGATACTTAGTCAGTTTCGTTCCAGCGGGCAGAGACTTCTCGATAGCTTCAGTAACATGAAAAACCTGAGAAAACTGATAGCAATGCGGACAATAGAAGGAAAAGAATTCCAGAACCTGAGGTTCCTGCTGAGCAGGTTTATCCAGCGTGACAAACTGCTTACCGTTGGAAAAGTCAGCTGCTGACGCGCTAAACGCCAACACCATACCGACCAGCGCAAGCCATATTTTCTTCATAGCACTATATCTCCATTAACATCAATACATTGGCGTTAGCGTCAAAGGTGGTCCCTGCAACAACTTCGCCTGCTCAGTAAAGATCACTATCTGTTTTATCCAAAAATCTGCATCCTGCACCCATGGAAAACTACGGGGAAAAGCAGGATCTTCCCAGCGTCGAACCACCCAAGCCAAATAATGAACCATCCGCATGGCTCTGAGCGGCTCAATCAGTATGAGCTCCGATTCATCGAATGAAGAAAATTCGCTGTAGGCTTCTAGCAATATATCCAATTGAATACGCTGTTCATGACGTTCACCATGCAGCAGCATCCAGAGATCCTGAACAGCAGGGCCATTACGAGCATCATCCAAATCGACGAACAAAGGCCCGTCACGCCACAAAATATTACCCGGATGGCAATCACCATGCAGACGTCGTACCGTCCATTGTTGATGCCACATGAGTTTCACTTCATGACTCAGATGGTCGACGGCTTGCAGAAATGCATCCCGAGATGCAGCAGGTATCAACTCACTTTGAGATAAAGTCGTAAAAGACTCGTCCAGATAAGCAACCACGCCTATGGTCGGACGAGACACAAACAGATGTTTACCGCCGGTTTGATGAATACGCCCCAAATAACGACCAACACCCTCAAGCTGTTCATCGTTATCCATCTCAAACTGCCGCCCCCCTGCACTCGGGAAAACAGCAAAGAAAAACCCATCATATTCATGAAGGGTTTTCCCCTGCAGAATCAATGGTGCAACGACAGGAACCTCATCGTCAGACAGCTCGCAGGCAAAAGCATGCTCTTCAGCGATTTGTTCCGCACTCCAACGTTGAGGCCGATAGAACTTCGCAACATATCGTTTACGATCTTCATCGCTGAACTGATAGACCCGGTTTTCGTAACTGTTGAGCGCTGTTAACCCAGAATCTACCCGAATACCCGTAGACCAAAGAGCATCCATAATGACGTCAGGGGAGAGAGTATGAAAATTAAATACGGCATCACACATTGCCACGGCTCACCCCAACTTTTTGGTAGGTCAGACACATTCCTTGTGCGCTGATTTCAGTCTTTGATGACCCCTCGGGCTCGCAGCAGCGCTGTTTTGAAATCTTCTTCATAATCTTTCTGCAAGCCAGGTATCGGCTGCGCTCTATCGGAGTCACGCATCTTCAAATGGTAGATAAGGATATCATCAGTCAAATCACTAAGCGCCCCCTCAAACCCGGCCTCCTGTGCAAGTTTTTGTAAAAATTGCACTAGATTCAGATCCGGCTCTTTCTGCCAGGCAGGTTGCAACAGCTCAATCAATTCATTCAGACGATGACATTTCATAATCGTTTCCTCATAGATCAATAACCACATTGCTAGTATGAGGAAAGCGCTTGGCGTCGCGCTACAGTTTTCCGACAATAACGCATCAAATAATGATGGATTTGAACACTATGATTACCGGAATTATTTTAGCCGGAGGCAAATCCTCCCGTATGGGTGGCAATGATAAGGGCTTGATTGAGTTGAAGGGTAAACCCATCTACCAGTATGTGCTTGAGCGATTACGACCTCAGGTCGACGAGATACTGATCAATGCTAACCGGCACCTGGAGCGCTATCAACAAAGCGGTTATCCGGTAATCGGTGATATTAACCGGGACTTTGCCGGCCCTCTGGCTGGTATATTTACCGGGCTAAAATCCGTTCATTCTGACTGGGCCGTATTTGCCCCTTGCGACGTACCGGCATTGCCCAATAATTTAGTCGCCAAACTCCGGCTATCAGTAGGTAAAAGCCCAGCGGCATATGCTACTGACGGCAAACGCCCGCATCCAACACTGCTGCTGATACATACCAGCCAAATAAAACCGCTCGAGATATATCTGCAAAACGGTGATCGCAAATTAATGCTGTTTCTGAATAACATCGGGGCGGTGCCGGTTGATTTCTCTGACCAACCCCAGGCATTCAGGAATCTCAATACACCGGAAGATCTGCAATCATGGCGCGAGGATATCCATCATGTCTGATATTCCATTACTGGCCATCGCCGCTCATAGTGGTACGGGGAAAACCACGTTGCTGAAGCAAATTATTCCCCGATTGAAGAACATGGGAATACGGGTCGGTGTTATCAAACACACACATCATGATATGGATGTTGATAAACCAGGAAAGGATAGTTATGAATTGCGTAAATCCGGTGCCGATCAAACGCTGGTGGCCAGTAATACACGATGGGCACTAATGACGGAAACACCAGACAAACAAGAACCAAACCTACAGTTTTTGGCTGGCAGAATGGACGCCTCCGCGTTGGATCTCATTCTCGTTGAAGGTTTCAAGTACGAAAAAATAGCCAAAATTGTTCTGATTCGACAGGGATACGGCCCATCTTTCACAGAAAAACAGATTGATCGTTTCACTCTGGCAGTCGCCAGTGACACACCTCTACAGGTTGAAGTCCCCCTGTTAGATATCAATAGTCCCGACGAAATATGTTCATTCATTCAACAATGGCTTGAAAGCCTCGCCACGAGGTAATGCCAGAAGCTCTGATGCAAACCAGCTATTGTTACAAAGCCAGGGGCTGGGGCGGATAAGGCGGGTATCGTGCGCAACGTCAGTGCCGGCAGCAACACGGAACCCTCCGGAACAGCGAGGTCTGGCTGGCATCATGACACGGCAGTTCAACAGGCTGGAAGTGTGCGCCCTGGACGTTCTGACGGCCGCTCTCAGTTGGTTCTCGCTCACTTGCGATGAACCAAAAAAAGCCCCGGACATCAGTACGGGGCCTTCTCTGTTTTAAGCCTGGCAGTTCCCTACTCTCACATGGGGAGACCCCACACTACCATCGGCGCTACGGCGTTTCACTTCTGAGTTCGGCATGGGGTCAGGTGGGACCACCGCGCTATCGCCGCCAGGCATATTCTGTCCGTCAACTCGCCTACCAGCCAGTCAACGCTATCCGGAACAAGCTACTCTCTCTCCAAAACACCTTCGGTGTTGTAAGGTTAAGCCTCTCAGGTCATTAGTACTGGTTAGCTC
>NZ_CM001857.1:4560908-4610948 GCF_000400505.1 Musicola paradisiaca NCPPB 2511
ACTTGCATGTGTTAGGCCTGCCGCCAGCGTTCAATCTGAGCCATGATCAAACTCTTCAATTTAAAGTTTGATTTGCTTCTACTCGAGAAGCGGTGCTCAAAGAATTTACTGTTGTTAGTTCGTAATGAATTAACTGTTGTTCACTCTTCAAGACTTTCAGTTCTTTCGTTCCGAAATGTCATGCGAGTGCCCACACAGATTGTCTGATTAATTGTTAAAGAGCGCTGCGACCGGCCTCAGCCTGCTGTCGCGAGGTGGCGTATACTACGCCTTCCTCATTCGGAGTCAACGACTTTTTTTAGCCTTTCTCCGTCCTGAACCGCGTTGTGCTGTGCATCAGCGCGTCTCAGTGGTGGCGCATTATAGGGACTTATCCGCACCTGACAAGCGTTAATTGAAAAAAACTTACTGTTCGTCTTTTTTTTAACCGCGTCACATTTTTAGTGCAATGATAGCCACTAACCACTGCACGATGAATACGGGGATATCAGACACCGATCGAAGGGCCCTGACCAACAGAATCCCGGATGACCAACTCAGGTGTCAGGACTAATAATGCAGGCTCTGCTCCTGGATGCTCCAGACGGTGAAGTAGCGTATCAATCGCCAGCTCACCCAGTTCATCCTTCGGTTGGTGGACAGTCGTAAGCGGCGGCGATAGATAACGAGCCAATTCGATATCGTCATAACCGATAACCGCCATATCATGCGGAACGGATAACCCAGCCTGATATAGCGCATGATAAGCGCCGACCGCCATAGCATCATTACAGGCAAAAACAGCATGGGGCCGTTCGGGCAATGCCAGCAGACTCTCCATCGCACGAAAACCGGTTTCAAATTCAAAGTCACCGGTAACTTCATACCCTTCGGGAATAACTAACCCCGCTTGATGCATAGCTTTGCGATAACCTTCCAGCCGGTTATGCGCGGTTGTTTTATCTTGCGGCCCGGCGATACAGGCAATTTTGCGGTATCCCTGGGAAATCAGATAATGCGTTGCCGCTTCACCCCCTTGCAGAGAGTTATCTTTGATCACATCACTGTTACCGTCGAAAGGTGCCCAATCCATCATCACCACCGGAATTGAAGGATATCGGCGAATAATATCGGGAGAAGGCATCCGACTCTCGGTACACATCAGCAATAAACCATCCACTCTTTTTTGCAACAGCGTTTCTAGGCTGCGGCTCATACGATGGTGATCGCCTTCCGTATTACACAGAATCAGGCTATATCCACGCTCATAGCAACAGCGCTCAACGCCGCGAACCACCTCCGCGTAAAATGGGTTGCTACTGGCTGTCAGTAGCATACCGATGGTTCTGGTTTGATTGATTTTAAGACTACGCGCCAGCGCCGATGGCGCGTAATTGAGCTGATCAACCGCCTTCATCACTCGGTCGCGAATCGCATCGCTGACATAGCGGTTGTCATTGATAACGTGAGAAACCGTTGACGTAGACACCCTAGCCAGACGCGCTACATCCTTCATCGTAGCCAAAAATCACTCCTGTCCATTCAGGAAAGCATCTATCTCTTCCCGCCAGGGTACCGACGGTTGAGCACCACGGCGAGTAACCGCAATCGCGGCGGCGGCATGCGCAAATTTAACCGCGTCCGTCATCGGTTTTGATTCCAGCAACGCAGTGACCAGCGCGCCGTTAAAGGTATCGCCGGCTGCGATAGTATCGACAGCTTTCACACGAAATCCCGGAATACGCACCCCTTGCCCATCTTCACTCAACCAGACACCGCGGCTGCCAAGCGTGATCAAAACCGTAGCTATGCCTTTATCATGCAGCACCTGCGCCGCCCGCTGAGCATCGTCCTCCGTGTTAATGGTCACACCGGTCAGGATCTGCGCTTCGGTTTCATTCGGGGTGATCATATCCACCAACGCCAGCAGTTCATCAGGCAAGGGGCAAGCAGGAGCCGGGTTTAAAATCACTTTAGTTCCATGCTGATGAGCCAAACGCGCCGCCTCGACAACCGTATCCAGCGGGGACTCAAGCTGCATCAGAAGCGCGGAAGCATCAACGATATGCTGCTGATGGCGCATCATATAAGCGGGAGTAACCGCCGCATTGGCACCTGCATGAATACCGATCATATTCTCTGCTTCGCCATTAACGAAAATCAGCGCCACACCGGTGGTGTGACCGGAAACAGCCTCAACAGCGGAAACATCGATCCGATCGCGGGTCAATTGCTGGCAAATACGGGTACCGATGTCATCTTCGCCAACGCAGGCAATGAAGGAAATATCCGCGCCACTACGCCCAGCAGCTACCGCCTGATTTGCACCCTTGCCGCCAAACGCTACGCCATATTGTTTACCGATCACCGTTTCACCAGGGCGTGGAAACTGTTCCAGATTCAGAATATGGTCCGCATTAATACTGCCCAACACTACCAGCTTGCCTGATTTCATTCGCATGAACCCCGATATCAATTGTGCGCCACCCGCATATCAGGTGGCGCTGACCCTGCGTATTACGCTTATTGTTTCGTCACCAATTTCAAGTCGACCGGAATAATGGCCTGAACTTTCTCGCCTTTCAGAACCTTATCAGCAGTATCAACACCAATGACGCCAATCTGTTCGGGGCGTTGCGCCACGGTAGCCGCCATTTTACCGCCTTCAACCGCCTTCATGCCGTCAGCCGTACCATCGAAACCCACCAGCATCACGTCATCACGGCCTGCCGTCTGCAACGCACGCAGTGCGCCCAGCGCCATTTCATCATTCTGCGCGAACACGGCTTTCACATCCGGGTGTGCGGTCAGCAGGTTCTGCATCACGTTCAACCCTTTGGTGCGATCAAAATCCGCTGGCTGACTAGCCAGAATAACAAACTTGTTCTTTTCAGCGGATTTCATGAAACCAGCCCCACGCTCACGCGCAGCGGAAGTTCCGGCCAGGCCTTCCAGCTGGATAATCTTGGCGCCTTCACCCAATTTTTTGGCGATGAAATCCCCGGCGACCTTACCGCCGAAGGCGTTATCGGAAGCGACGTGGCTAACGACTTCACCACTCGCCGCCACGCGATCCAGCGTAATAACCGGGATCTTGGCCTGGTTAGCCAGTTTCACCGCATTACCCACGGAGTTGGAGTCGGTCGGGTTGATCAGCAATAGTTTGGTACCGCGAACCGTCAAGTCCTGTACGTTGGAAAGCTCTTTAGCGGGGTTGTTCTGGGAATCCAGCACAATCAGATCGTAACCCAGTTTGTCCGCTTCCTTCTGAGCGCCGTCTTTCAGCGTCACAAAGAACGGGTTATTCAGTGTAGAAACAACAAGAGCAATAGTATCCTTTGCCAACGCATTAGCACTGACGGAAGCACTCAGCGCGACAACGGAAACCAGAGTAGCAATCTTCTTTAAATTCATATCTCTATTCCTGTGTGAATGAAGGTTATTTACTGCTTTTGTTATCTACCAAAACCGCCAGCAAAATAACGACAGCCTTGACGATCATCTGGTAGTAAGAAGAAACACCTAACAGGTTAAGCCCATTGTTCAGGAACCCCAGAATCAGAGCCCCGATCAACGTTCCCACCACGCGCCCTTTACCACCGGACAGGCTCGTCCCCCCCAGCACCACCGCAGCGATGGCATCCAGTTCATAACCTGTCCCTGCCGTTGGCTGCGCCGACGACAAGCGAGCCACTTCAATAATGCCCGCCAACGCCGATAACAAGCCGCACAGCGAGTACACCACCACCTTCACCTTATCAACACTGATGCCGGAAAGGCGTGTTGCCGCTTCATTGCCGCCAAGCGCATAGATATAACGCCCGAGACGGGTATGGTGCAGCATGTACCAGGTCGCCAAAAACACCACTGCCATAATCCAGATTGGCGCAGGTACGCCAAAAGGACGACCGATGCCGAACCACCCCAGAGTGTCCGCTGCTGAGGAAAATCCGGTATTAACCGGGCTGCCGTTGGTATAAACCATGGTGACGCCACGTAACAGCAGCATCATGACCAACGTGGCGATAAACGCCTGAACCCGGCCTTTGGCGACGATAATCCCGGTACCGGCGCCAATAACGGCACCCAGCGCCAGAGCGGCGAACACCGCCACCAACGCATTGATCTCCAGCCCGACGATAGACGCGGCCACCGCGCCCGTCAGCGCCAACACCGACCCAACGGACAAATCGATGCCGGAAGTCAGGATCACCAGCGTCATCCCGACGGCCATAATGGCGTTGACCGATGTCTGCTGCAGAATATTGAACAAATTATTCAGCGTGAAGAAATTGGGGCTCATGGAAGAGACCACGGCAATGAGCACCAGTAAGGCGATCAGGGACTTCTGCTCCATCAACCACTGCTTGCTGAACCGGCGCTTAGCCGGGATAGTTTGAGAACTCATATGGGGCTTACTCCTGCGTTGCGCCGTATTGCTTACCAACGGCCGCGGCCATCAGCGTTTCCTGGGTTGCTTGCTCAATAGGGAATTCACCGCTCAGGCGACCCTCATGCATCACAATGATGCGATCGCTCATGCCGAGCACTTCCGGCATTTCCGAAGACACCAGAATGATGCTCAACCCTTCTTGCTTGAACTGGTTGATTAATTGATAGATCTCTTTCTTCGCCCCAACATCCACGCCGCGAGTCGGCTCATCCAGAATCAGGACTTTAGGGCGCGTCATCAACCCGCGGGCAATCGCCACTTTCTGCTGGTTGCCGCCGGAAAGCAGCCCTATGGTTTGGTCCATCGATGGCGTGCGGATATTGAACAAACGAATAAAATCTTCCACCGCGATGCGCTCGTCTTCATGGCGCAGCGAACCGGCCTGATTACTGAAATAGCGTAATGCGGTCAACGACATGTTTTCTTTCACCGACATGCCGAGCACCAGCCCGTCGCGCTTGCGGTCTTCCGAAATGTAAACGATACCGTTGGCCAGACCTTCCTGGGCACTGTTCGACGTGATGTCCTTGCCGTCCAGCCATACGGAGCCTTGTGTACGGGGAAACGCACCGTACAACACTTTCATCAGCTCAGTTCGCCCGGCCCCCATCAACCCGGCGACCCCAAGAATCTCGCCTTTGCGCAACGTGAAACTGACATTGTCCACACCCGGGCCGCACAACCCGCTCACCTTCAACCGCACATCGCCCGGCGCCTGATCGAGCCGGGGGTATTGCTCTTCCAGCTTACGGCCCACCATCATTTCAATCAGCGTATCTTCCTGCAATTCACGCACCGGACGCTCGCCGATGAACTGACCGTCGCGGAACACCGTGACGTCGTTACAGATGTCAAAAATCTCTTTCAGGCGGTGGGAAATATAAACAATGCCGCAGCCATGCGATTGCAACTCTTTGATCACACTGAATAACGATGCCGTTTCGGTATCCGTCAACGCATCCGTCGGCTCATCCATAATGATCACTTTGGATTCAAAGCTCAGCACTTTGGCAATCTCGACCATCTGCTGCTCGCCGATGGACAGCTCCCCGACCAGACGCCGGCTGTCGTAGTTCAGATTCAGACGCGCCAACAGCTTATCCGCTTCGGCATACATCCGCGGCCAGTCGATACGGCCAATGCGATGGGTAAATTCGCGTCCGAGAAAGATATTCTCCGCGATGCTGATCTGGGGAATCAGGTTCAGTTCCTGATGGATAATACCGATACCCGCTTCCTGAGAGGCTTTAGGGCCGCTGAAATCCACCTCTTTACCCATAAAATGGATACTGCCGGCATCCTTACGATAAATCCCGGTCAGCACTTTCATCATGGTGGATTTACCGGCGCCGTTTTCGCCCACCAGCGCCATCACCTTTCCCGGATAGACATTGAGCGCAGCGCCAGCCAATGCCTTCACGCCAGGAAACGATTTGGTGATACCTTGCAGTTGCAGTAAAGGTTGCATTAATGCCTCAGAAAGTTACACCCGCACAAAGGATCACATTCGCATACGGCGAACATTCGCCGCTGCGGACAATGGCCCGGCTTTCGCCACTTTGCTGTTTGAACGCTTCGTGGCTGACATAATCGATAGAAATGGAATTTCCCTGATGTTGTTCGAGTTGTTGCAAGTGATTAAGTATTGCGTCATGAAGCTGTGGATTTTTATCGATAATCTCTTCAGCCAAAATGGCGGCTTCCACTTGCATTTCAGCCGTCACCACGTCCAGCACCTGCATGAAACCGGGAACGTTGTGCGTCAACGCCAGATCGATTCGAACCGTACTATCAGGAATGGGCAACCCCGCATCAGCGATCGTCAGCTGGTCGGTATGCCCCAGCCGGGAAATCACGGCAGACACCTCTGCATTCAGTAACACGCCTTTTTTCATTTTCATCACTCCGATAGCGAAACGTTTCGCTTATACATGAGTGTAAAAAAGCCATAACAAAAGGCAATGTCGAGCTGATAAAAATGTGATCGCTATCGAAACGTTTCGCTTATATGACAAAAGAATAAAAAACGTACATCAGCAGCAGAAAAAGAAGGCGACGATGACACGAAGAAGCCGCTTATTACCTATTCCGTTAGGCGTCATTGAGGTGAGCAGCTTGCATGCCATGAAGTCATGATTTCGAACACGGTCAACGCCTGAATGGCGATGAAATTGCGCGTTACCAGCAGGTTTTAATCACCTGACGGAACCCTACGCATAAAGCAACCACCGACAACCATCACCACCTCCCGAGGAGGTGGTTTACAGCTGACAATAAAAAAGGCCGGAAACCGGCCTCTTGCTTAGATCTCAACCTGAATACCCAGTTCGATCAGCCGATTGGGTGGGATCTCGAACTGATCCGCCGCCCGCAGCGCGTTTCGGCTGAGCATCATGAACAGCTTGCCGCGAATACGCAGATACCAGGGGCGTTTGCCCATCGTCAGCGACTCGTTCGACAAGAAGAAAGTGGTCTCCATCATCTGGCAGGTCAAACCATCCTGCCAGCAACGATGGAAGACTTCTTCCACGTTGGGCGTTTCCCGCCAGCCGTAGTTGGCGATCACCCGCCAGAAAGTCGGAGAAAGCTGTTCAACCGACACACGCCGGGCATTGTGCACGTAAGGCGCATCTTCCGTGCGCATGGTCAACAACACCACGCGCTCGTGCAACACCTTGTTGTGTTTAAGGTTATGCAGCAACGCAAACGGGATAACATGGGTAGCGCGAGACAGATAAACCGCCGTACCGGGCACCCGCACCGGCGGATTCTTTTCCAGCGAAACGATCATCGCATCCAGCGAGTTGCCGTGCTCATGCACCCGACGCAGCAGACGGAAACGTTCGCTTTTCCAGGTGGTCATGATGACGAACATCACCAACCCCAGCGCCAACGGCAACCAACCGCCGGAAACGATTTTCACCACGTTGGCCAGGAACATCGGCACATCAATGAACAGCAATGCGGCCAACAGCAGCCATACCAGATAGCGGTACCAGTTCCAGTTTTTCACCGCGACGGTACAGGAAAGAATGCTGGTCAACACCATGGTGCCGGTAACGGCGATGCCGTAGGCCGCCGCCAGATTGCTGGAGTGTTCGAAACTGACGATCACGATCACCACGGCGATATACAGCAGCCAGTTAATCACCGGAATATAGATTTGCCCGGACTCCATATCCGAGGTGTGCACAATTCGCATCGGCGGCAAATAGCCCAGGCGCACCGCCTGGCGCGTCAACGAAAATACACCGGAAATCACCGCCTGAGAGGCGATAATGGTCGCCAGCGTCGCCAGCACTAACAGAGGAATCAGCGCCCAATCGGGCGCCAGCAGGAAGAACGGGTTCTTGATGGCATCCGGCGTTTTCAACAACAACGCCCCTTGCCCGAAATAATTGAGTACCAGCGACGGCAACACCACCGAAAACCAGGCGATACGGATAGGCTTTTTGCCGAAATGCCCCATGTCGGCATACAACGCTTCCACCCCGGTAATCGCCAACACCACCGCGCCTAAAGCAAAGAAAGAGACCGCTTTGTACTGGGTAAAAAAGTTGACTGCCCACATCGGGTTCATCGCCCGCAACACTTCGGGATTGGCGATAATGCTGCGAGCGCCCAGCACCCCCAGCGACAGGAACCAAAGCATCATGATCGGCGCAAACAGGCTGCCGACCCGGCCGGTACCGTGCTTTTGAATCATAAACAGCAACGTGAGTACGACGATCGACACCGGTACGATATAGGTATCCAGCGAGGGCGCCACGATATCCAGGCCTTCAATCGCCGACATCACCGAAATGGCCGGCGTAATCACCACTTCGCCATAGAAAAAACTGCCGCCGATCAGCCCCATAATCACCACCGCGGCAGTTACCCGATCTGACGTATTGCGACCCGCCAGCGACATCAGCGTCAGGATCCCCCCTTCCCCGGCATTATCCGCCCGCATCACATAGGACAGATACTTCAGGGAGACCACCAGCACCAGCAGCCAGAAAATCAGCGAGAGAAAACCAAAAACGGAATCAGGCTCGACGCCAAAACCAAACTGACCTGAAAGACACTCCCTGAGCGTATACAGCGGGCTGGTACCTATATCGCCATAGACCACCCCGATTGCCGCCAGCGTCACCGCAGGAAGTGAGCGTTTATGTTCTGAACTCATAAATCTTATCTTCTGTTATCTATTCATTGACCTGTCAGGCCTTATTTTGGTTGTTGTGGCCTGAAAACGCACAGTATGCACAAATCACGTTAAAAGCCCATTTTAAAAATCATCTTCGTGCCGTCAGATAAGCGCTATTAATCGATTATCGATATCGGCCCTGCCAAAAATTAATGTATGGTTCATAAATAAACCGTAGTGTCCAACAGGCTACTCTTACAAACCCGATACGGTAATTAACAGTAACGGATAAATCATGATGCAACCCACAGCACTGGCTGACCGTATATCTCGCCTGAGTCATGCGCTAGAACACGGCCTCTATGAAAGACAGCACGTTATTCGACTTTGTCTACTGGCTGCACTGAGCGGTGAAAGCGTTTTTTTGCTGGGCCCGCCGGGAATAGCAAAAAGTTTGATCGCTCGACGTCTGAAATATGCGTTTAAACACGCCAATGCTTTTGAATATTTGATGACTCGTTTTTCTACGCCGGAAGAAGTATTCGGCCCGCTATCCATTCAGGCGCTGAAAGATGAAGGCCGCTATCAGCGGCTCACCAGCGGTTATCTGCCGGAAGCCGAAATTGTCTTTCTGGATGAAATCTGGAAAGCCGGGCCAGCCATACTGAACACCCTGCTGACCGCCATCAACGAACGCCGTTTCCGCAACGGCAACAGTGAAGAACCCATCCCCATGAGATTGCTGGTTACGGCATCCAACGAACTGCCGGAAACAGACAGCAGTCTGGAAGCATTGTATGACCGCATGTTGATACGCCTGTGGCTCGACCGGGTTCAGGATAAAGGTAATTTTCGCGCCATGCTCACCACTACCGCCGGCGAACGCGACAACCCGGTCAACCAGTCATTGAGCGTCAGCGACGAAGAATATTATGAATGGCAATCACATATCGATCATATACCGTTACCGGAATACTGCTTTGAGTTGATTTATCAACTGCGCCAGCAATTGGACGCTCAGGCAAACGCGCCTTATGTATCCGACCGCCGGTGGAAAAAAGCCATCCGTCTGTTGCAGGCTTGCGCCTTTTTTAGCGGGCGAGAAACCATTACGCCGATTGACCTGATCCTACTTAAAGATTGTCTGTGGCACGACCTGGATTCCCATACGCTGGTGGAACGGCAACTGACCCAATTGATGACCGAACAAGCCTACCAGCAAAGGGCGCTGTTGTTCCGTCTGCAACAACTCAATGTCAAACGACAGCAATATCAGCAACAACAAAGTGAACTGCAAGCGTTTACAGTAGAGAAGCAGGTAAACCTTTTCGGCCGCAAGTCTCATTATTCATTACCGGACGGCATCGCTGCATCAGAAGCGCTGACGCTGGTATTACAAAAACCTCTACTCCTACACGATCACACCGTGACACATGTGGTGATCGCTGGCTCGGCGCTGGAAACCTGGTTACAGAAAGGCGGTGAAATACGGGGCAAGCTTAACGGCGTTGGATTTGCCCAACCTATCGACATGGAAGTGGACGATCGCCAGCATCTGATTATCCGGGACATCAGTCTGCAAAGTTCCATCTTGTCCCTGCCGGGCAAGATCAATCGTGACCTGCCTGAAGACATACTTCAGGAATACGAAACGCTGAAAATTCAATTGCGTGAACAGCGTCGTTCATTTGAACGGCATCAACCTTGTTTGTTCGTTCCCCGGGACTGGTTGGCCAGTATCGAGGAAAGCCTGCAACAGGTCGACGAACAGATAGAACAGTCGCAACGGGAGTAACGGATATGCTGACGCTGGAATCCTTGGAGATGCTGCTATCCATTGATGAAAACGATCTGCTCGATGATCTGATCGTGACCATGATGGCTACCCCGCAGTTGGTCATGTTCTTCGACAAGTATCCGCGTCTTAAAACCTCCGTGATCAAAGACCTGTCCGCCTGGAAAGAAAACCTGAAACTCCGGCTGAGGGATACCCAGACACCGCCGGAACTGGAGAAAGAGTTCACCTGCTACCAGCAGACGCAGTTTTCCGGTGAAGGCACATTTCAGTCCAACCTGCCGGGGGTCATTTCAACGCTCCGGAGCGTTGATTCCCCATTTCTGCCCCAGGCGGAAACGATACTCAAACCGCTCAATGCATCCGCCAGTGCCGTGCTCTCCATCACTGGCGGGCTACATTCCTTGTTTATGCAGCGCTGGCGCATGAGCCTGACCTTGCAAACCATGAATCTGCATCAACAGATCGTCGAGCAGGAGCGTGAACTGTTGCTGGACGAGATCCAGCAACGCCTGACGATCAGCGGAGCACTGGAACCGGTATTGGCAGAGAATGATACGGCAGCGGGGCGGTTGTGGGATTTGACCGCCGGTAAACGGGTCAGCCAACCGTTTGAGATGCTGTGCGATGTCGCTGAATTTCTTAAACAACAGCCGCAATTACAGCGGTTGGCTGAACGCTTAGGCCGCAGCCGGGAAACCAAATCCGCGCCGGCGCACGAAGCTCCCGTCGAATCATTGCGGGTCATGGTGCGCGAGCCCGCCGCCATGCCGGAACAAGTGAGCGGCGTGCATCAAAGCGACGATATCCTGAGGTTGATACCCACAGAGCTGTCCACACTGGGTATCGCCGAACTGGAATACGAATTTTACCGACGCCTGTCGGAGCACCGCCTGATGACATACCGCCTTCAGGGCGATAACTGGCGGGAAAAAACGCTGGAACGACGTCGCGCACCAGCGCAATGAACAACAGCCGCGCGGCCCGTTCATCGTCTGCGTGGATACGTCGGGCTCCATGGGCGGTTTCAATGAACGCTGCGCCAAGGCGTTTTGCCTGGCGCTGATGCGCATCGCGCTGGCGGAAAATCGCCGTTGCTACATCATTTTGTTTTCCACCGGCATCGTCAGTTACGAATTGACGTCTCCGAATGGTCTGGATGAAGCAACCCGCTTTCTGAGCCAAACATTCCGCGGCGGTACCGACCTGGCTAGTTGTCTTTCCGCGCTGATGAAAGCATTGGACACTCAAACCTGGCATGACGCCGATGCCGTCGTGATTTCCGACTTTATCGCCCAGCGGCTGCCGGAACCGCTGATCGGCGAAATGAAACGCCGGCAACAACAGTCTCAGCACCGTTTTCACGCGGTCGCGATGTCCGATCACGGCAAACCGGGCATCCTGCGTATTTTTGACCACATCTGGCGTTTCGATACCGGGTTGAAAAGCCGGTTGCTGCGTCGATTTCAGCATGAGAATGCCTGAGCATTCTCTTTCCATCAGGCCAGGGGATTGCTAACCGCGGTGATAAGCAGTAAAACGCCCTGACGATCAATAAAGAGAAATATGCCATGGCAGACATCTATTCAATGGACGAGCTCGATCGCGGCATTCTAAACCTGCTGATGGAAAATGCCCGCACCCCTTACGCCGAGCTGGCCAAACAGTTTGCAGTCAGTCCCGGCACTATTCATGTGCGGGTAGAAAAAATGAAGCAAGCGGGCATCATTTTGGGTACCCGACTCGACATCAACCCCAAGCAGTTGGGCTACGATGTCTGCTGTTTTATCGGCATCATACTGAAAAGCGCCAAGGACTACCCTTCCGCGCTGGAAAAGCTGAATAACCTGGAAGAAGTCGTGGAAGCCTACTACACCACCGGCCATTACAGCATCTTCATCAAGGTGATGTGCCGTTCCATCGATGCGCTGCAACATGTACTTATCAACAAGATCCAGACCATTGATGAAATTCAATCCACCGAAACCCTGATCTCCCTGCAGAACCCGATCATGCGGACTATCACGCCTTAAACGCTTTTTACTATCCCCTTATTATCCACAGGTAGATCCCACAAAAATCACAGCGTACAATGTGCCGTCTTTTATCAGTCGGGATCGCCAATGACGGACATAACCCTTATCAGCGGCAGTACGCTGGGCAGCGCCGAGTACGTTGCGGAACATTTGGAAACACTGCTGCAACAAGCCGGGTTTTCCACCAACGTGCAGCACGGCCCGGCATTGAACGATATCCCGCTGCAGGGATTATGGCTGGTGGTGACGTCCACGCATGGCGCCGGCGATCTTCCCGATAACCTGCAATCGCTTTATGACGAACTGGTTGCCGGTAAGCCCGATCTTTCTCAGGTTTCCTTCGGTGCGATCGGGATCGGCAGCAGTGAATACGACACGTTCTGCGGCGCGATCGTCAAGATGGATCGACTGCTTCAGGATCTTAAGGCTCGTCGGATCGGCGATATGCTACAAGTCGACATAACCAGGCATGAGATACCGGAAGATCCCGCCGAAGTCTGGTTGGGATCGTGGATCGAACAACTCAAATAAAAAATATTTTTTCGCTCTCCCTGTGGATAAATCTTTTAAGATCACGGGTAAAACCAGTAGTTATCCAAATGATAACTGCTGTTCGTTTTTTGAGTTGTGCATAATCACCGATTCTGATCCCAGCTTATACGGGCTGGGATCACCGATCATTCACAGAGAGTGATCGGTTTTAACTCATTGATCTTCATTCCGGATCCCGCGTTATCCACAGCAAGGGACGATCCTAATAAGAGATCTAATAAAGAGATCTTTAAATAAAAAAGATCTTTCTTTAACTACCCGACGATCCTACAGGGTTGGTCGCCGGTTCAAACTCAAGTAGAATCCCCCACCCCAGGGCGAGTAACGATCATTCGCAACCACGCGAGGTGCAGTACCATGTTTTATCCGGATCCTTTTGACGTCATCGTGATCGGCGGTGGCCATGCAGGTACCGAAGCCGCTATGGCTTCCGCCCGTATGGGACGTCAAACCCTCCTGTTAACCCACAATATTGATACGCTGGGGCAAATGTCCTGCAACCCGGCGATCGGCGGTATCGGAAAGGGACACCTGGTAAAAGAAATCGATGCCATGGGCGGCCTGATGGCGCGCGCCATCGACAGGGGCGGGATTCAGTTTAGGATACTAAACTCCAGCAAAGGGCCAGCCGTTCGCGCCACCCGCGCCCAAGCGGATAGGGTGCTTTATCGCCAGGCAGTACGTACAGCACTGGAGAACCAGCCTAATCTGATGATCTTCCAGCAGGCTGTCGATGATCTGATCGTGGAAAACGATCGTGTGGTGGGCGTAGTGACCCAGATGGGGTTGAAATTTCGCGCCAGAACCGTCGTGCTGACGGTCGGTACTTTTCTTGACGGTAAGATCCATATTGGTTTGGACAACTACAGCGGCGGTCGCGCCGGCGATCCTCCATCGGTTGCCCTATCACGTCGTTTGAGAGAACTGCCGCTGCGCGTAGGCCGCCTCAAAACCGGTACTCCTCCGCGTATTGATGCGCGTACTATCGATTTCAGCGTACTGACCCAACAGCACGGCGATAATCCAATGCCGGTGTTCTCCTTTCTGGGGGATGCCAGCCAGCATCCGGCGCAAATGCCTTGTTACATCACGCATACCAATGAACATACTCACGAAGTGATTCGTAATAATCTGGATCGCAGCCCAATGTACGCCGGTGTTATTGAAGGTATCGGGCCACGTTATTGCCCTTCAATCGAGGATAAGGTCATGCGGTTTGCCGACCGCAATGCGCATCAGATCTTTCTTGAACCTGAAGGGCTGACCAGCAACGAGATTTATCCGAACGGTATTTCCACCAGCCTCCCGTTTGATGTTCAGTGGCAGATTGTCCGTTCTATGCAGGGAATGGAAAACGCCAGGATCGTTCGCCCTGGGTATGCGATCGAGTATGACTATTTCGATCCGCGTGATTTGAAACAAACGCTGGAAAGCAAATATATCGCCGGCCTGTTTTTCGCCGGGCAGATTAACGGCACTACCGGCTACGAAGAGGCCGCTGCCCAGGGGATGCTTGCCGGCCTGAACGCCGCACGTTTGGCATTCGATCAAGAGGGATGGACGCCGCGTCGCGATCAGGCGTATTTGGGGGTTCTCGTCGACGATCTCTGTACGTTGGGAACACGCGAGCCGTATCGCATGTTTACTTCACGAGCGGAATACCGGTTGATGCTCAGGGAAGATAACGCCGATCTTCGCCTGACTGAAATTGGACGACAGCTGGGGATGGTGGACGATGAGCGTTGGGCTCGTTTCAACGAGAAATTGGAAAACATCGAGAAAGAGCGTCAGCGATTGCGTGGAATATTCGTCCATCCGCAGTCCGGGCAGATCGAGCAGGTCAATGTGTTGCTGAAAACGCCGTTGTCCCGTGAGGCCAGCGGCGAAGATTTACTGCGTCGCCCTGAAATCGACTATGCAATGCTGACCCGCTTACCGATGTTTTCACCCGCACTTGTTGACGCCCAGGCGGCTGAGCAGGTGGAGATTCAGGTCAAGTACGAGGGGTATATCGCCCGGCAGCAGGATGAGATCGATAAACAGTCACGGAATGAAAATACTCTGTTGCCGGCCGATCTTGATTATCGACAGGTAAGTGGATTATCCAACGAAGTGATCGCCAAGTTGAACGACCATAAACCAAGTTCTATTGGTCAGGCATCCCGGATATCGGGCATCACGCCTGCAGCAATCTCCATTTTGCTGGTGTGGCTCAAAAAACAGGGTTTGCTGCGTCGCAGCGCCTGATTATCCCCTTTGCTTTTACGGCCGCGGCGACGCGGCCTGTCGCTTATTATCAACCAACAATCAGGATTTCCCGTGCTCCAGAAACTCGACCGCTTGTTACAGCTTGCCGGTATGGCGTTGACCGATAAGCAGAAAGATTTGCTTATCCGGTATGTCGGTTTGCTTCACAAGTGGAATAAAGCCTATAACCTGACGTCCGTGCGTGAGCCTGAGCAGATGTTGATTCGTCATATCATGGATAGCCTGGTCGTGGCGCCGTATCTTGCCGGAAAGCGCTTTATCGATGTGGGAACCGGGCCGGGATTACCCGGTGTGCCGTTATCCATTGTTCTCCCCGATGCTCATTTCGTTCTGCTGGATAGCCTGGGTAAGCGCGTGCGGTTTTTACGTCAGGTTCAGCATGAGTTGCAACTGACCAATATCGAACCGGTTCAAAGTCGGGTTGAGGATTATCCTTCCGAGCCGCCATTCGACGGCGTTATCAGCCGCGCATTTGCTTCGTTACAGGATATGGTTGATTGGTGTAAACACCTGCCTGCGCATTCGACCGGGCGATTTTACGCTCTGAAAGGGGGAGTGCCTCACGACGAGCTGGAACGGCTTTCTGAAGGCGTTGTGCTGGATAAAATCGTTCCCTTATCCGTTCCTGAGTTAGAAGGCGAGCGCCATTTAGTGGTGCTTAAACCAAACTAATTTTGTCATTTATCAAAAAAATTATAAATATTTTTAAGATTATCATGCTTATAGCTTTTGATGAAATAGTGTTGGCCGCAATGAGTGTATTCACGAAATATTTACAAGCCTGTTGTATATCTGTGCGTAGTCGGCTTTTTTAGTGTTTCGTTTTCGTGCGGCGAATAGGATTTCTTTCGCTGTTTTTTTTAGTGAAGATTGTTAAAAAAAATGGAAAAAAATTATCTTGCTTGTCAATAGATGGTTTTAATAGTGCATGTTGGCTGTTTTCTTAATGTTTGTTTTTAAAGTATTGAAATTAAAAAAGATAAATCCCTTTTTTTGCTAAAGACAATAAAAAATCAATTCATATATAAATGCATCATCTTTGTTTTATGTGAGAGGTATCACATATTACCGGTGATTGAATAGCGGCGTGTTCCGCGGTGTGTATTGAAGATAGTTAGTAAAAATAAGGCTTCGGAAACAGATTTAAATAATCATTCACCTTTTTGCTACTTATTGATTGAATTCGCTTGGCTGACCCGTATAATTTGCTCGTTTTTCGCTGCTTGACTCGTCACTTCAAAGGCAGTTTTATACGGTCATTCAGCATACCTCTGAACGGTGCTTTAGAGAGCAAATATCATGTCTGTATATATTTATAGTGGAAGGCTTGCTCGGTGGTCGTTGCTGGTGCAGATGGTCACGCTGCTCGTCATCAGCGCAGCGTTTGGGACTGTTAGCTCCAGAGCGGCGATGTCTGCGCTGGGAGGAGGATTGGCAGCCTGGTTGCCAAATATGGTGTTTATGATGTTTGCCTTGCGTCATCAGGCACATAACCCATCGGAAGGACGTATTGCCTGGTCATTTGTTATTGGGGAAGCGCTGAAAGTGCTGTTCACCATTGCGTTGCTGGTGGTGGCCTTGGGTGGTTTTCATGCCACGTTTTTCCCGCTTGGCCTGACGTATTTTTTTGTGTTGGTTATGCAAATTGCAGCGCCGGCCGTAATTAACCGTTACCGTAGTTAACAACAAAAGGGTAAGAGACATCATGTCTGCATCAGGAGAAACCATTACTCCACAGGAGTATATCGGCCATCACCTGACCCATTTACAGGTGGGATCGGGGTTCTGGTCGATTAATATCGACTCTATCTTTTTCTCTCTGGTTCTTGGCGGGCTCTTTCTGGTTATCTTCCGTAAAGTTGCCAAAAATGCTACCAGTGGTGTGCCCGGCAAGCTGCAAACCGCCGTCGAGCTGGTTGTCGGTTTTGTCGATGGCAGTGTCCGTGACATGTACCATGGTAAAAGCAAGCTGATAGCCCCGCTGGCCTTGACCACATTCGTCTGGGTTTTCCTGATGAACCTGATGGATTTGCTGCCTATCGACCTGCTGCCGTATATCGGCGAGCATGTTATGGGGCTGCCGGCGCTTCGCGTTGTGCCATCTGCCGACGTTAATATTACCTTGTCTATGGCATTGGGCGTCTTCATCCTGATCCTGTTTTACAGCATCAAGATGAAAGGTGTTGGCGGGTTTGTGAAAGAACTGACTCTGCAGCCGTTCAACCACCCGGTCTTTATTCCTATCAACCTCATTCTTGAAGGTGTCAGCCTGCTGTCCAAGCCGGTTTCTCTTGGTTTGCGACTGTTTGGCAATATGTATGCGGGCGAACTGATCTTTATTCTGATTGCCGGCTTGCTGCCGTGGTGGTCTCAGTGGATTCTGAATGTTCCATGGGCCATTTTCCACATCCTGATTATTACGCTTCAGGCGTTTATTTTCATGGTTCTGACAGTTGTCTATCTTTCGATAGCATCTGAAGAACATTGATTTTATCAACACTACAACGTTTTAACTGAAACAAAACTGGAGACTGTCATGGAAAACCTGAGTATGGATCTGCTGTACATGGCTGCCGCTGTAATGATGGGCCTGGCGGCAATCGGTGCTGCGATCGGTATCGGCATTTTGGGTGGTAAGTTCCTGGAAGGCGCTGCCCGCCAGCCTGACCTGATCCCTTTGCTGCGTACACAGTTCTTTATCGTTATGGGTCTGGTGGATGCTATCCCGATGATCGCGGTAGGTCTGGGGCTGTATGTGATGTTTGCGGTGGCCTAACAAGCGGAAGCTTGTTCAGGCATAAAAAACATCGACTTATTTAACTCATGAAAGAGGCATTGTGCTGTGAATCTTAACGCAACAATCCTCGGCCAGGCCATTGCGTTCGTCCTGTTTGTCTGGTTCTGCATGAAGTATGTATGGCCGCCGATTATGGCTGCCATTGAAAAGCGTCAGAAAGAAATTGCTGACGGTCTTGCTTCCGCAGAACGTGCCAAAAAAGATCTGAACTTAGCGCAGGCCAATGCGACCGACCAATTGAAAAAAGCCAAAGCCGACGCTCAGCATATTGTTGAGCAGGCGAACAAGCAGCGTGCTCAGATTCTGGAAGAAGCCAAAACTGAAGCTGAAGTTGAACGCAACAAAATCGTGGCGCAGGCTCAGGCTGAAATTGAAGCCGAACGCAAACGTGCCCGCGAAGAGTTGCGTAAGCAGGTTGCTATGTTGGCGATTGCCGGTGCCGAGAAAATCATTGAGCGCTCTGTGGATGAAGCTGCTAACAGCGACATCGTTGATAAACTGGTCGCTGAACTTTAAGGAGGGAGGGGCTGATGTCTGAATTTGTCACGGTAGCTCGCCCCTACGCCAAAGCAGCTTTTGACTTTGCCGTTGAACACCAGGCAGTTGAGCGCTGGCAACAAATGCTGGCATTTGTTGCCGAAGTCTCCCGTAACGAACATATCGCTGGTTTGCTTGCCGGGGCTATTGCGCCCCAAACGCTGGCGAAGACGTTTATTACGGTGTGTGGCGATCAACTGGATGAAGCGGGCCAGAACCTGATCCGGGTCATGGCTGAAAACGGACGTCTGCCGGTACTGCCTGAAGTACTGGAACAGTTTGTTCAACTGCGTGCGGAGCTGGAGTCGACGGTGGATGTCGAGGTGGTTTCTGCAGCTACGTTGAGCGAGCAGCAGTTATCGCGGATTACCGCGGCGATGGAACAACGTCTGTCACGTAAAGTGAAGCTGAATTGCAAAATTGATAAGTCTGTTGTCGCTGGTGTGGTTATCCGCGCTGGCGATCTGGTGATCGACGGCAGTATTCGCGGCCGTTTGGAACGCCTGGCAGACGTCTTGCAGTCTTAAGGGGACTGGAGCATGCAACTGAATTCCACCGAAATCAGTGAACTGATCAAGCAGCGGATTGCTCAGTTCAATGTTGTGAGTGAAGCTCACAACGAAGGTACTATCGTTTCCGTCAGCGACGGGATCATCCGTGTACACGGTCTTGCCGATGTTATGCAGGGGGAAATGATTTCTCTGCCGGGCAACCGTTATGCGATTGCACTGAACCTGGAGCGCGACTCCGTAGGTGCTGTGGTCATGGGTCCGTATGCGGATCTGGCCGAAGGTATGAAAGTAAAATGTACCGGCCGTATTCTGGAAGTTCCGGTCGGTCGTGGTCTGTTGGGCCGCGTAGTTAACACCCTGGGCGAGCCGATTGACGGAAAAGGCCCGATCGACAACGACGGTTTCTCTCCGGTTGAAGCGATTGCGCCGGGCGTTATCGAGCGTCAGTCCGTTGATCAGCCGGTGCAGACGGGTTACAAATCCGTCGACGCCATGATCCCAATCGGTCGAGGCCAGCGTGAGCTGATCATCGGCGACCGTCAGACCGGTAAAACCGCGCTGGCAATCGACGCTATCATCAACCAGCGCGACTCTGGCATCAAATGCGTGTATGTAGCTATCGGCCAGAAAGCTTCCACCATCTCTAACGTGGTACGCAAGCTGGAAGAACACGGTGCGCTGGCTAATACCATTGTCGTGGTGGCTACCGCGTCCGAATCTGCTGCGCTGCAATATCTGGCGCCGTATGCCGGTTGCGCGATGGGCGAATACTTCCGCGATCGCGGCGAAGACGCACTGATCATTTATGACGATCTGTCCAAGCAGGCGGTTGCTTATCGCCAGATTTCCCTGCTGCTGCGTCGTCCGCCTGGTCGTGAAGCGTATCCTGGCGACGTTTTCTACCTGCATTCCCGTCTGCTGGAACGTGCTGCGCGTGTCAACGCCGACTACGTCGAAGCTTTCACCAAGGGTGAAGTGAAAGGGAAAACCGGTTCTCTGACCGCACTGCCGATCATTGAAACTCAGGCTGGCGACGTTTCCGCGTTCGTTCCGACCAACGTAATTTCGATTACCGACGGTCAGATCTTCCTGGAATCCAACCTGTTCAACTCCGGTATTCGTCCGGCGGTTAACCCTGGTATCTCCGTATCCCGTGTGGGCGGCGCCGCCCAGACCAAGATCGTGAAGAAACTGTCCGGTGGTATTCGTACCGCGCTGGCGCAGTATCGTGAACTGGCGGCATTCTCCCAGTTTGCCTCCGATCTGGATGATGCGACCCGCAAACAGTTGAGCCACGGTCAGAAAGTGACCGAACTGCTGAAACAGAAGCAGTACGCTCCGTTGTCGGTTGCACAGCAATCACTGGTGTTGTTCGCGGCGGAACGTGGTTATCTGGAAGACGTTGAACTGGCGAAAGTCGGCAGCTTCGAGGCCGCATTGCAGGCATATGCCAGCCGTGAACACGGTGAGCTTCTGCAGAGTATCGACCAGACTGGCGCTTATAACGACGAGATCGAGGGTAAATTCAAAGCCATCCTCGATACCTTTAAGGCAACCCAGTCCTGGTAACGCCCTGTGGCCTGCCTTAACGGCAGGCCGCTAGGCATTGAGGAGAAGCTAAGATGGCCGGCGCAAAAGAGATACGTAGTAAGATCGGAAGCGTCCAGAACACGCAGAAGATCACCAAAGCGATGGAAATGGTCGCCGCTTCCAAAATGCGTAAATCGCAGGATCGTATGGCGGCCAGCCGTCCTTATGCGGAAACCATACGCAAAGTGATTGGTCACCTTGCGTTAGGGAATCTGGAATACAAACATCCATACCTGGAAGAGCGGGAAATCAAGCGCGTCGGGTATCTGGTGGTGTCTACCGACCGTGGTCTATGTGGTGGTTTGAACATTAACCTGTTCAAGAAACTGCTGGGCGACATGAAGGGATGGAGCGAAAAAGGCGTCGATGTTGATTTGGCGATGATCGGCTCCAAAGGCGTATCCTTCTTTGGTTCTGTAGGTGCAAACATTGTTGCTCAGGTTACTGGTATGGGTGATAACCCGTCGCTGTCCGAATTGATCGGTCCGGTAAAAGTCATGCTGCAGGCCTACGACGAAGGTCGTTTGGACAAGCTGTATGTCGTGAGCAACAAGTTCATCAATACCATGTCTCAGGTTCCACAAGTTGTTCAGTTGCTGCCGCTGCCAGCGGCGGAAGAAGGCGAACTGACGAAGAAATCCTGGGATTACCTGTATGAACCCGATCCTAAGTCGCTACTGGATACCCTGTTGCGCCGCTATGTGGAGTCTCAGGTTTATCAGGGCGCCGTAGAAAACCTGGCCAGTGAACAGGCCGCGCGAATGGTAGCGATGAAAGCCGCGACGGATAACGGCGGCAACCTGATCAAAGAGCTGCAGTTGGTTTACAACAAGGCGCGTCAGGCAAGCATCACTCAGGAACTCACCGAAATCGTATCGGGAGCCTCCGCGGTTTAAATTAGGTTTTACGAATTACGTATTGTCGAATTACGTAGAGGATTCAAGATGGCAACTGGAAAGATTATCCAGGTTATCGGCGCCGTGGTGGACGTCGAGTTCCCTCAGGATGCCGTACCGAATGTGTACGATGCCCTTGAGGTAGAAAACGGTGCTGAGAAACTGGTGCTGGAAGTCCAGCAGCAGCTGGGCGGCGGCGTTGTTCGTTGTATTGCAATGGGGTCTTCAGACGGTCTGCGTCGTGGTCTGAGCGTGGTTAACCTTGAGCACCCGATTGAAGTGCCGGTCGGCAAAGCGACGCTGGGACGTATCATGAACGTCCTGGGTGATCCGGTCGACATGAAAGGCCCGATCGGCGAAGAAGAACGTTGGTCGATTCATCGCGCTGCGCCGAGTTACGAAGATCTGTCTAACTCTCAGGAACTGCTGGAAACCGGGATCAAGGTTATCGACCTGATTTGTCCGTTCGCGAAAGGCGGTAAAGTGGGTCTGTTCGGTGGTGCCGGTGTAGGTAAAACCGTCAACATGATGGAGCTGATTCGTAACATCGCAATCGAGCACTCCGGTTATTCCGTATTCGCCGGTGTGGGTGAACGTACTCGTGAGGGTAACGACTTCTACCACGAAATGACCGATTCCAACGTTATCGATAAAGTATCGCTGGTGTATGGTCAGATGAACGAGCCGCCGGGCAACCGTCTGCGCGTAGCGCTGACTGGCCTGACCATGGCGGAAAAATTCCGTGATGAAGGCCGTGATGTTCTGCTGTTCGTCGACAACATCTACCGTTACACCCTGGCGGGTACCGAAGTGTCCGCACTGTTGGGTCGTATGCCGTCCGCAGTAGGTTATCAACCGACACTGGCCGAAGAAATGGGTGTGCTGCAGGAACGTATTACCTCCACCAAGACGGGTTCAATCACTTCTATTCAGGCCGTTTACGTGCCTGCGGATGACTTGACTGACCCGTCGCCGGCGACCACGTTTGCGCACTTGGACTCAACGGTAACGCTGAGTCGTCAGATCGCGTCTCTGGGTATCTACCCGGCCGTTGACCCGCTGGATTCTACCAGCCGTCAGTTGGATCCGCTGGTTGTGGGACAGGAACACTATGATGTAGCGCGTGGCGTGCAGTCTATTCTGCAGCGTTATCAGGAATTGAAGGACATCATCGCGATTCTGGGTATGGATGAGCTGTCTGAAGAAGACAAGCTGGTCGTATCCCGTGCGCGTAAGATCCAGCGCTTCCTGTCTCAGCCGTTCTTCGTAGCTGAAGTGTTCACCGGTTCTCCGGGTAAATACGTGACGCTGAAAGACACCATCCGTGGTTTCAAAGGCATTATGGACGGTGAATATGATCACCTGCCGGAACAGGCGTTCTACATGGTTGGTTCCATTGACGAAGTCGTGGAAAAAGCCAAGAAACTGTAACGCCTTGATAGGAGGGTGATATGGCTGCTATGACTTACCATCTGGATGTCGTCAGTGCGGAACAGGCGCTGTTTTCTGGTCTGGTACAGAAGATCCAGGTAACTGGTGTCGAAGGCGAACTGGGGATTTACCCTGGCCACGCCCCCCTGCTCACTGCCATTAAGCCTGGTATGGTGCGTATCGTTAAGCAGTACGGTGAAGAAGAATATATCTACTTGTCCGGCGGTGTCCTTGAGGTACAGCCGAATATGGTGACCGTATTGTCTGATACCGCCATTCGTGGGCAGGATCTTGATGAAGCGCGTGCGTTGGAGTCAAAACGCAAAGCGGAAGCGCATATTCACAACACGCATGGTGATGTGGATTATGCCCAGGCTTCGGCTGAACTGGCTAAAGCGATTGCCAAGCTGCGTGTCATTGAGCTGACCAAGAAAGCGATGTAACAGTATGGGTTGTCAAAAAAGCCAGCGGGGTTGCCCGGCTGGCTTTTTTATGTCGATGATCCGTCCTGAATAGCGTTGACACGTTCCTGGCTTAAATCCCGAGAACGTGATGATGACTGAGTTCAAACACACCCCACATGATTACCCTCTATCTTTTAAAATAGCCGTCGTTGAACAGGTCTGAGAAGGCAAGATGGCCGAGCCGTCCTTAATGTCAGAATAACGCGGCAGTCGGTCGACCAGGGCGTTTGGGGAACACCGTGAAAATGCCTTTTAGCGTGCGAAATGAGTCCATTTCTGGGGGAAGAAGATAAAACAATCCTCACTGCGCTGGCGCATGTACGTCTTTGTAGAGATAAATAATCGTACAAAAATAATCACGGCCCCCCAAAAAATAACCCCATGCTAAAACATGGGGTTATTCAATTAGGTGAGACACCTTTTTCTGGGCGTCGGTTTAGCGAATTACTTCTTCTTCAGAAAATCCCCCAACTGCAGGTTGCCTTTGGCATCGCGGCTAAACGTCTGCGGAACCTGAACTGATTTATAGGCCGCTACCGTGATTTCTTTGCCCTGACTGTTTACCGAATGACCGTTTTTGATGAAGTAGTTGCTGGCATCGATTCGTCCCACCACTGCATCATCATATTTACCGGGTTTGGTGCGCAGAGAAACGTTGTTTTTGAAAATCCCTTGTTTTTCCGGGCCGTAATACGGGCTGGGGCGGAAAATGAAGTTAAAGCGTTGGTTATCCAGTGCAATGTTGTTTGAAACTGCCAGCGCGCCAGGGTTGAAATTATCGGTAAAACCATCCAACTGGTTGCCGATAGCGATGCTGTTTTTCACCTGATGTGCGACCGGCTGGCCTTCGCCACCCATTTTGAAACCATTGCTGGTGTTGTTGAGCGCAATGGAGTTCTCGATCACTACAACCCCGTTCGGGCCGTCTTCAATTTTGTTGAACAGATCGAAACCATCGTCAATGTTGTCATGAGAGAAGGCGCCGCGGATAACGTTGCCTTCGCCGACTCGCATTTTAACGGCGAAACCATCCGCGTTGATTTTGCCCGGATCCTGATTGCTGTGTGATTCAGAGTTCAAGATCAGGTTATAGCTTGCCCACAGCGGCTTGCCTACAGCATCAGATGATGCAACCTGAATACCTGTATCGTCACAGTGGTGGGCGAGAACACGTTCAATACGGTTGTGACTCCCTTCGATGCGGAAGTTTTTCTCGGTAATCTCGATGCCTTTCACATTCCAGTAACTGGCATTGAGTTTTAAGCCATGAATAACGGCTTTTTTACCTGATACATAAAGATTTTTGTAACCTTTAGCGTGACCGCTGGCACTGACAGGGATTTCAGTTGCGCTGTAGTCGCCATCGGCCAGCCAGAGCGTTCCGCCAGCGGCCAGCGCATTGATTGCCGTAGATATATCCAGCGGAGACGCCTTGCTGCCTTTGTTGGTCGGCTTACCGTCCGGAGCGACATAAATGGTCTTTGCATCGGCCAGCGCGATCTTTTCTACGCTGAAAGCCGCTTCCCGAACGGTTTTATCTTCTCCTTCAGTGGGGGTATAGACCAGCTTGAAGTCCGATTTTTGTTGGGTCAGTTTTGTCGACAGCGAAAACAAGTCGCCGGCATTGATATTCTGGGCTTTACCCAGCGGTTTGCCGTCCTGGAACGCCTCCACCGTACCGCGATAGTTCACTCTGGCCTGAAGCTGGTAGGTATCGCTGGCGGACTGCGTCGATGAAGCGACCTGTAGCAGCGGCGTGTAAGTTTTGGCTGTGAATACCGGCGAAGATGCGGTTTGGGCCGGGCTGGTGGTCAGGCTGGCGTTGCTGACAGTGATTTTGGCATTACGGGACGCGAAAAATCCAACGTAGTAATAATCCTTGTCCTGACGAGTCACCAGATCTGCGCCTTTAACCGTTTTCGTTACCCATTGATCGCTGCCAGTAGGCGCATAGGCAGTCACGAACCCTTCGTTGGTGCGCTCCAGCTTCAGGCGGAAGGAAGGTGTCTGCTCCAGATTGATTTTTTCCTGATAACTATTTCGGAAAATCTGCGCACCCTGATTTCCCCAGGGTTGAGTTACGCCATTACGCACGATCGCCTGCAGTTTCACCTCTGTTTTGGACTTTTTGTCCTGCGTCATGATGGCGTTCATCACCATGTTTGATGCGGCAGGAAATTCTTCATAACCCTCTTGCAGCGGATTCTGGCGTGGGACGCCCAACACATCGCGAACCAGCAGACCAGCGCCTTCCTGCGCCGCCGGTTTAGCATTGTTTTCCGGCCCGAACTGATCAACGGTGACTTCTGATTGCAGAACGAAATTCACGTTGGCAGGCAGACGGGTATAAAAGAAGGTCAAGCCATCATGCGTGTTGGCGATTTTGCCGCCACGGCTTTCGATGGTGATAGGTGCCGACAAATCGGCTTTATCTTCAGGCGTCAGTTTCTTGCCGTTGATGGTGACATCGTTAACGCCTATTTTTTCCGGTAGAACATTGGAAGAAAAATTGACGTCGGTGGACTGGCCGAAAGTGATGCTATGCCAGACCGGTGCTGCGTTGTTGTCTGCAGCAAATGAAGGACTTGTACCCAGAAGCAGAAAAGAATGAAGGGCGATGGTAATCAACCCGGGAACCCGATATCTCATAGTTTCCTCGATCATTATTTGTTATTTGAGAACGTATTATTACAAAAAATGAAACATTGTTTCTTTTGCGTGGCTCACAAACCGAACGCTGTCCGAGATTCCTTAATGGTTTCTATATACCGAACGGATTTTATGAAACATCATGCAAAACAATGAGATTTACGTTAACGATCGGCGACGGCGGTCGATCGTTATCGATATTGCCGCCAGCGGCAATATCCGTCGATCAGATCTGAGCCCGTTCTTTTTCCAGGCTAACGAACTCAGGGAGAGAGATATCGCCGGACGCCCATTGTTTCAGGGGGGAATTGTCGACATTTTTCAGCCGAAATAACTTTTAGTTCGGTATGTTTCGTTGAAAAATATGTAGTAATCCGGTGTGATAACGGGTTTACTTTTGTTCGTCCATTTATATGGGACATTACTCTGTTTTTAGTCAGGATGCCTATGTCAAACAGCGCAATGAGCGTGGTGATTCTTGCCGCCGGCAAGGGTACACGCATGTATTCCGACCTTCCTAAAGTTATTCATCCACTTGCCGGTAAGCCCATGGTTCGACATGTGATTGATGCCGCCATGCAGGTGGGGGCGCAGCGCGTTCATTTGGTTTACGGCCACGGCGGCGATCAGCTGCGGGAGGCATTGGGCGATACCGGGGTTAACTGGGTTATACAGTCTGAGCAACTGGGTACGGGGCATGCAGTTCAGCAGGCGGCGGCCGGTTTTGCTGACGATGAGGACATCCTGATTCTGTACGGCGATGTGCCGTTGATCTCTCCGGCGACATTATTGCGTCTGGTTGACGCCAAACCGGAAGGGGGTATTGGCCTGCTGACGGTGGAATTGGATGATCCGGCAGGATATGGCCGTATCGTTCGGGAAAACGGTGAAATTGTCGGGATTGTTGAACATAAGGACGCCAGCGAGGAGCAGCGCCGGATCAAGGAAATCAATACCGGTATTCTGGTCGCCGGCGGTTGCGATTTGAAGCGCTGGTTGGGCCGGTTAAGCAATAACAATGTGCAGGGCGAATACTATCTCACCGATATCATTGCGATGGCTTATCAGGAAGGTCGTCGCGTGGCAGCAGTTCATCCGGCGCGTTTGAGCGAAGTAGAAGGCGTCAATAATCGGTTGCAACTGGCTGCGCTGGAGCGTGTCTTTCAGCATGAACAGGCAGAACGTCTACTGCTTGCCGGCGTAATGTTGCTTGATCCTTCTCGTTTCGATTTACGCGGCGAGTTGCAGCACGGTCGGGATGTGACTATCGACGCCAATGTCATACTGGAAGGTCGGGTAACGCTTGGCGATCGGGTGAAAATCGGTGCGGGTTGCGTGATTCGCGACAGCGTGATTGGCAGTGATTGCGAGATTAGCCCTTATACTGTGGTGGAACAGGCTGAGCTGGCGGCGCAATGCACTATCGGCCCGTTTGCCCGTTTGCGTCCAGGGGCTGAACTGGGCGAGGGCGCGCATGTCGGCAATTTTGTGGAAATGAAAAAAGCGCGTCTGGGCAAAGGTTCCAAAGCTGGACATTTGACCTACCTTGGCGATGCGGAAATTGGCGCCGGGGTGAACATTGGCGCAGGCACTATCACCTGTAACTATGATGGCGCCAATAAGCATAAAACCGTGATTGGCGATGATGTGTTTGTTGGCTCCGATACCCAACTGGTGGCGCCGGTGACGGTGGCCAACGGCGCCACTATTGGCGCAGGAACGACAGTGACCCGCAATGTCGGTGAAAATGAACTGGTCATCAGCCGCGTCAAACAAACACATTTCACGGGCTGGCAGCGCCCGGTGAAGAAAAATAGCGTGTTTGCCCGTTTATCCGCCATGGCTGTGGTGGCGGGTAAACGGAACGTGGCGGTTCTCAAATTTGATTGGTAGTGGCTTGAGCGACGATAGCCCGGTCAGGGCGTTTTTGTTCTGTATTCGGCGGACGAGTACAGAACAAAAATACAATATCCCCACTCTACCCGGCTCGGGGAACCCGGAATTAACCGGAACTATCAGGTCTAAAGACATCATAGTGACACAATATGTCACATCTACAGGAATACAACCGATGTGTGGAATTGTAGGCGCAGTTGCGCAACGAGATATTGCCGAGATCCTGCTGGAGGGGTTACGTCGCCTTGAGTACCGTGGCTATGACTCTGCTGGCCTGGCAGTCGTAAATAGTGAGGGGCGGGTGTCCCGTTTACGTCGTCTGGGGAAAGTTCAGGTGCTGGCCGAGGCGGTACAAGATCATCCGTTGTCAGGGGGAACTGGGATTGCTCATACCCGCTGGGCGACGCATGGCGAGCCGTCCGAGCAGAACGCTCACCCGCATGTATCCGAACATATCACCGTGGTGCATAACGGTATTATTGAGAACCACGAATCGCTGCGAGAGCTGTTGGTTTCCCGTGGTTATCATTTTGTTTCTGAAACAGATACCGAAGTAGTGGCCCATCTGGTGCATTGGGAACAGCAACAGAACGGGGGCTCTCTACGGGATGTCGTCCTGCGCGTGATCGCGCAGTTGCGTGGTGCATATGGCATGGTGCTGATGGACTGCCGTGATCCCAACGTATTGGTGGCGGCGCGCTCTGGCAGTCCGTTGGTGATTGGTCGCGGCGTTGGTGAAAACTTTATTGCCTCCGATCAACTGGCGCTGCTGCCGGTTACTCGTCGTTTTATCTTTCTGGAAGAGGGCGATATCGCCGAAGTTACTCGCCGCACGGTGAGTATCGTTAACCGTCAAGGGCAGGACGTCAAACGCGAAGAGATCGAATCGAACGTGCAGTATGACGCTGGCGACAAAGGCGCTTACCGTCACTACATGCAGAAAGAGATCTTTGAGCAGCCGATGGCTATCAAGAATACGCTGGAAGGGCGTTTCAGCCATGGTGAAATCAATCTGTCTGAGCTGGGGCCGCAGGCGGATGCCCTGCTGGCGAAAGTACAGCATATTCAAATTATTGCCTGTGGTACGTCTTACAATGCCGGTATGGTGTCGCGGTATTGGTTTGAGTCGCTGGCCGGTATTCCCTGTGATGTGGAAATCGCCTCGGAATTCCGTTACCGCAAACCGGCAGTGCGCGCCAACAGTTTGATGATCACCCTGTCTCAGTCCGGTGAAACTGCCGATACGCTGGCGGCGCTGCGTTTGTCGAAAGAACTGGGGTATCTGGGATCGCTGGCGATTTGCAACGTGGCGGGTTCATCCCTGGTGCGTGAGTCCGATCTGTCGTTGATGACCCGCGCAGGCGCTGAAATCGGTGTGGCGTCTACCAAGGCATTTACGACTCAGTTGACGGTGTTACTGTTGCTGGTGGCGCGTGTTGGCCGTCTGCGTGGAATGGATGCCGGCATCGAGCAGGATATCGTACATGCTTTGCAGGCCTTACCGGCGCGCATTGAACAGATGTTATCTCAGGACAAGCTGATTGAAGCGCTGGCGGAAGGTTTCTCCGACAAGCATCATGCGCTGTTCCTGGGGCGCGGCGACCAGTACCCGATCGCGATGGAAGGGGCGCTGAAGCTGAAGGAGATTTCCTATATCCATGCGGAAGCCTATGCGGCAGGCGAGTTGAAACATGGCCCGCTGGCGCTGATCGACGCCGATATGCCGGTGGTGGTGGTGGCGCCGAATAACGATCTGTTGGAAAAATTGAAATCCAACATCGAAGAAGTCCGCGCCCGGGGTGGGGAACTGTACGTGTTTGCCGATGAGGACGCCGGCTTCACCTCGGACAGCGAGCTGATGAAGATCATTCAGTTGCCGCATGTGGAAGACATGATTGCGCCGATCTTTTATACCGTACCGTTGCAGTTGCTGTCTTATCATGTGGCGTTGATCAAAGGGACGGACGTTGACCAACCCCGTAATCTGGCGAAATCGGTGACAGTGGAGTAACCGATTTTTGAAGGGTACTGCTGACTGTACCGTGTCAGGGTAAATGGCAGTGTTTATTCCTGATCGTTAACTCAAACCTCCTGTCATCATATGCATGCGCAGGAGGTTTTTTTATGGTTGTTCTCACTGGATAAGCGACAAAAATAAAAGCGGCGTTATCAATGGAAAGGCTATCATTCCTGGTGGTGGTTATTTTTATAACATTATGTTTTTATTTGTTTTAATGGTTTATCTCGCTACAGGTTTCACCTTCCATCACCGGGAGGTTTACGGCTCATTACACCGTCCTTTCTCTGTGTGTCATAAAACCGTCACACTTCATACATTTTAGTGTCACTAAATTGACCTATTTTCTCCACCAGCAAACTACACTCTGATTAAACAATAGCTCCGGGTCTACACGCCTACGTATCCCACAGGAGGGATTATGAAACTCATGCGTACCACTGTTGCCAGTATTGTTGCTGCAAGCCTTTCTCTGACTGCGGTTTCTGCTTTTGCTGCAGCAAACCTCACTGGCGCAGGTGCGACATTCCCCGCTCCGGTTTATGCCAAGTGGGCTGATTCCTACGAAAAAGAAACGGGTAATAAGGTTAACTATCAGGGCATCGGTTCTTCCGGCGGCGTAAAACAAATCACCGCCAAAACCGTTGACTTTGGTGCTTCCGATGCGCCGCTGGCTGATGACAAACTGGCTCAGGACGGCCTGTTCCAGTTTCCGACTGTGATTGGCGGTATCGTTCTGGCGGTCAACCTGCCGGGCGTGAAAGCGGGTGAACTGACGCTGGATGGCAAAACGCTGGGTGATATCTACCTGGGCAACATCAAGAAATGGAACGATGCGGCGATTGCCAAACTGAACCCGGGCGTAAAACTGCCGGATCAGGATATCGCTGTGGTGCGCCGTGCCGACGGTTCCGGTACTTCCTACGTATTCACCAGCTATCTGGCTAAGGTCAATGCCGAGTGGAAAGAGAAGATTGGCGCGGGCAACACCGTAAACTGGCCGACTGGTCTGGGCGGTAAAGGCAACGACGGCATCGCGGCTTTCGTTCAACGTCTGCCGGGCGCCATCGGTTATGTGGAATATGCCTACGCCAAACAGAACAATTTGACCTATACCAAACTGATCTCTGCCGATGGCAAAGCAGTGAGCCCGACCGGCGTCACGTTCAGCAATGCCGCCAAGGGCGTTGACTGGAGCAAATCCTTCGCTCAAGACCTGACCAACCAGAAAGGCGCGGATGTATGGCCGATCACCTCAACCACCTTCATCCTGCTGCAAAAAGAGCAGAGTAAGCCGGAGCAGGGCACGGAAGTGCTGAAATTCTTCGACTGGGCCTACAACAAGGGCGGCGATCAGGCGGTTGCGCTGGATTACGCGACACTGCCGAAAGAGGTGGTATCTCAGGTGCGCGCTGCATGGAAAACCCAAATCAAGGATAGCAGCGGTAAGCCTCTGTACTGATTCTGACGGACGCGACAGGGTTGTTAGGTAAGTCACAGGGGCGGATAAACCGAAAAGGGGTATCCGCCTCTGAAACGCTTGGGGGGGAAACCCCATATTGGAAAGAAGAGAGACGTATGGCTGAATACAAGCCAACCATTACTCCTCCGGGAAAACAGGGCGATATGATTTTTAGCGCGCTGGTCAGATTGGCGGCGTTATTGACGCTGCTGCTGCTGGGCGGAATTATCGTTTCCCTGATTTTTGCTTCCTGGCCGAGTATCAAAACCTTCGGGCTATCGTTCCTGTGGACCAAAGAGTGGGACGCCCCCGCCGGGCAGTTCGGCGCACTGGTGCCTATCTACGGTACGCTGGTGACATCGTTGATTGCGTTGATCATCGCCATTCCCATCAGTTTCGGCATCGCTCTGTTTCTGACTGAACTGGCGCCGGGCTGGCTGAAGCGCCCGTTGGGCGTGGCCATTGAGCTGCTGGCGGCAATTCCCAGCATCGTTTACGGCATGTGGGGGCTGTTCGTCTTCGCGCCGCTGTTCGCTAAATATTTTCAACAACCGGTTGGCAACGTACTTTCCAGCATCCCGCTGGTGGGATCGCTGTTTTCCGGCCCGGCCTTCGGCATCGGCATTCTGGCCGCTGGGGTCATTTTGGCCATCATGATCATTCCTTACATCGCTGCGGTGATGCGTGATGTGTTCGAGCAGACGCCGGTAATGATGAAAGAGTCGGCCTATGGCATCGGTTGCACCACCTGGGAAGTGATTTGGCACATCGTACTGCCGTTCACCAAAAACGGGGTGATTGGCGGCGTCATGTTGGGATTGGGGCGCGCGCTCGGTGAAACCATGGCGGTGACTTTTATCATCGGCAACACCTACCAACTGGACAGTATCTCGCTATACATGCCGGGTAATAGCATCACCTCGGCGCTGGCTAATGAATTCGCTGAGGCGGATACCGGTCTGCATACCGCCGCGTTGATGGAACTGGGGCTGATTCTGTTCGTGATCACCTTTATCGTGCTGGCGTGTTCGAAGTTAATGATCATGCGTCTGGCGAAAAATGAAGGAACGCGATGATGGCATCGATTGGCATTGAAAATAGCGCCGAAGTGGCGCAAACGCGCCGCAAAATGCAGGCCTGGCGGCGGCAGAAGAACCGTATCGCGCTGTGTATGTCCATGCTGACCATGGCCTTTGGGTTGTTCTGGCTTATCTGGATTCTGTTTTCCACCCTGACCAAAGGGGTGGACGGTATGACGCTGTCGTTGTTTACCGAAATGACACCACCGCCCAATACGGCGGGCGGCGGTCTGGCGAATGCCATCGTCGGCAGTGGGCTGCTGATCCTGTGGGCGACGCTGTTCGGTACGCCGCTGGGGATCCTGGCCGGCGTCTATCTGGCGGAGTATGGCCGCAAATCGCTGATTGCCGAAGTCATCCGCTTTATCAACGATATTCTGCTGTCGGCGCCGTCCATCGTGGTCGGGTTGTTCGTCTATACCCTGGTCGTGGCCAAAATGGAGCATTTCTCCGGTTGGGCCGGGGTGATTGCGCTGGCGTTGTTGCAGGTGCCGATCGTGATTCGTACCACGGAAAACATGCTCAAACTGGTACCGGACAGCCTGCGTGAAGCGGCTTATGCGCTGGGGACGCCGAAGTGGAAGATGATTTCCGCCATCACGCTGAAAGCGTCGGTGTCTGGGATTCTCACCGGGGTGTTGCTGGCGGTGGCGCGTATCGCCGGTGAAACGGCGCCGCTGCTGTTCACCTCGTTGTCGAACCAGTTCTGGAGCACGGATCTGATGTATCCGATCGCCAACCTGCCGGTCACTATCTTCAAGTTTGCTATGAGCCCGTTCAAGGAGTGGCAGGGGCTGGCCTGGGCAGGCGTATTGTTGATTACCCTGTGTGTGCTGCTGCTGAATATTCTGGCGCGCGTGCTGTTTGCCAATAAAAAATATTGATGATTTTTAACGTGTTGCCGAGCAGCACTCGCTAAAAAAGAGAGACGTCTTAATGAGTATGGCTACCGAGACATCCACCAGTAAAATCCAGGTGCGCGATCTGAATTTCTATTACGGAAAGTTTCACGCGCTGAAGAATATTTCGCTGGAGATTGCTAAAAATCAGGTGACGGCTTTTATCGGCCCTTCCGGTTGCGGCAAGTCCACGCTATTGCGCACCCTGAATAAAATGTACCAGCTCTACCCGGAGCAGCGCGCTGAGGGGGAAATACTGCTGGATGGCAGCAACATCCTCACCGACAAACAGGATATTGCCCTGTTGCGCGCCAAGGTCGGCATGGTGTTCCAGAAGCCGACGCCGTTTCCGATGTCGATTTACGATAACATCGCTTTCGGGGTTCGCCTGTTTGAAAAGCTGTCCCGTGCGGAAATGGACGAGCGCGTACAGTGGGCGCTGACGAAGGCCGCGTTGTGGCAGGAAACCAAGGATAAACTGCACCAGAGCGGCTACAGTTTGTCCGGCGGCCAGCAGCAGCGGTTGTGTATCGCCCGCGGTATCGCCATCCGCCCGGAAGTGTTGTTGCTGGATGAGCCTTGTTCGGCGCTGGATCCCATCTCAACGGGCCGCATCGAAGAGCTGATCTCCGAATTGAAGAAAGATTACACCGTGGTGATCGTGACGCATAACATGCAGCAGGCGGCGCGTTGTTCCGACCATACGGCGTTTATGTATCTGGGTGAGCTGATTGAGTTCAACAATACCGACACCCTGTTTACCACGCCACGGCAGAAACAGACCGAAGATTACATCACCGGTCGTTACGGTTGATTACGGGAGTACCATGGACAATCTTAATCTGAACAAACATATCTCCGGTCAGTTCAACGCCGAGCTGGAAAGCATTCGTACCCAAGTGTTGACCATGGGCGGGCTGGTGGAGCAGCAGTTGACAGACGCCATCACCGCGATGCACAACCAGGATGCAGAACTGGCGCAGCGAGTGGTTGAAGGCGACGCCAAAGTCAACATGATGGAAGTGAGCATTGACGAGGCGTGCGTGCGTATCATCGCCAAGCGTCAGCCAACCGCCAGCGATCTACGGCTGGTGATGGCGATCATCAAGACCATTTCTGAACTGGAGCGCATCGGCGACGTGGCGGATAAAATCTGCCGTACCGCACTGGAGAAATTCTCCCATCAGCATCAGCCGTTGTTGGTAAGCCTGGAGTCGTTGGGCAACCACACTGTCCAGATGTTGCACGATGTGCTGGATGCATTCGCCCGCATGGATCTGGATGAAGCCAAGCGGATCTACCTGGAAGATAAAAAGGTAGATAAAGAGTACGAGGGTATCGTCCGTCAATTGATGACCTACATGATGGAAGATACGCGCACCATTCCCAGCGTGCTGACTGCACTGTTCTGCGCCCGTTCCATCGAGCGCATCGGCGACCGGTGCCAGAATATTTGCGAATTCATTTTCTATTTCGTGAAAGGGCAGGATTTCCGGCATCTGGGCGGCGATGCACTGGAGAAACTGCTGTCGCGGCAAGATAGCGGGCAAACGCCGGAATAATCTTTTGCCGAAGTGACTAAAAACACTCTGCTCCGCAGAGTGTTTTTTTTATTGTCAGCGTTAAACCACCTCCTCGGGAGGTGGTGATTGTTTTCCGATCGTGCCGGTTGGTTATAACGACCGTCAGCCGATGCCGCGGGCTTGTCGTCGGTGTGTGATGCACGACCGCGTCGCCATGCTTTGTCGTCGCCTTCTGGATATAACATAAGGTTATATTATGGCTGTTTATGTTATTTCCTGCGTATATTCCCCGCTGATAGCCTGCAATTAGACAAATTAACAGCAGGTTAGAGGCGAATAAAAATGAAGAAGCAGGTTTTTGCATTAACGCTTTTGGCGGGGTTGGTTTTTCTCTCTGGCGCCGCGCAGGCAGATAAACTGGATGATATTCAGAAAGCGGGTGTGGTGAAGGTGGCGGTCTTTGACAGCAATCCGCCGTTCGGTTATGTGGATCCGCAAAGCAAGAAACTGGTGGGTTATGACGTGGATGTCGCAGAGGCCATCGGCAAGGCGCTGGGCGTCAAGGTCGAATTGCGCGCCACCAATCCGGCAAACCGCATCCCACTGCTGACGTCGAAAAAAGTGGATCTGATCTCCGCCAATTTCACCATTACTGATGAGCGCGCCAAACAGGTGAACTTCAGCATTCCCTACTTTGCAACCGGGCAAAAATTCATTGCCCGCAAAGGTGCGCTGAAAACACCGGACGATATCAAAACCCTGCGTATCGGCGCAGATAAAGGCACCGTGCAGGAAATTACGCTGCGTGAGCATTTCCCCAGCGCGAAGGTGATTTCCTACGACGATACCCCACTGGCATTCGCCGCGCTGCGTAACGGCAACGTTCAGGCGATTACTCAGGACGACGCCAAGTTGGTCGGGTTGCTGGGGAACCTGCCCGCCGATCAGAAAGCCGGTTTCGAAATTTCTCCGTTCAGCATTACCAAAGAATATCAAGGTATTGGCGTGCCGAAGGGGGAAGATCGCCTGACCCAAAAAATCAACGAGGTACTGCTGAATCTGGAAAAACAGGGTGATGCCGTGAAAATTTACAACCGCTGGTTCGGGCCGGACACTAAATCTGCCCAGCCGCGCGGCGATTTCAAATTCGCACCGTTGGATCAGCAGCCAAAAGCCTGATGGGCGCGCGCCTCGTGAGATCGTCAGCGCGGCGCGGTTAACGTTTTCCTTCTGTTGTTTATATGTACCCGTCATATCGAATGTTGCAGGTGATTGGCTTTATGACTCGTCCTTTTGGGGCCAATGCGAGTAAATCCGCTCCCGAGCGTCTTTTCATCGACGTCTGGAGAGGTGTAAGGCCACCGTTTTCCCGCAACCCGAAGTGTTTGGGTATGAATGTAAACACGCCGTCATTGATTGTCGTGGCTTTGCCCCCCGTCGTGGGGGCCTTATTTTTTTCTGATTATGCTGACTCAATCCGCACAACACATTGTTGAATGGCTGCTGGCTCCGCAGTACCTGCTGTGGTTATGGCAGGGTTTTCTGATGACATTGGGGATGGCTGCCGGCACTGTCGTGCTGGCTACCCTGCTGGGGCTGGCGCTGGCCGCCGTTCGTGACAGCCAGTGGCTGCCGCTGCGTTGGCTGGTCGTGGCGTACTGCGCGTTGTTTCGCAATACGCCGTTGCTGGTGCAGCTGTTTTTCTGGTATTTCGGTGCCGGGCAACTGTTGCCGGAATGCCTGATGCAGTGGCTGAATACGCCTCATACCTTATTGTTTTCCTTTCTGAGCTGGCCATCGTTTGAGTTTTTGGCCGGGTTGTTTGGCCTGACGCTCTATTCCGCCGCGTTTATTTCCGAAGAGGTTCGGGCCGGGATCGCCGGTGTCGCTGGTGGGCAAAAGTACGCTGCCTGCGCGCTGGGGTTAACTCACTGGCAGGCGATGCGCTATGTGGTGCTGCCGCAGGCGTTGAAGATTGCGTTGCCGCCGCTGCTGGGACAGTACATGAATATCATCAAGAACTCGTCGCTGACGATGGCGATTGGCGTAGCGGAGCTGTCTTACGCATCCCGCCAGGTGGAAACCGAAACGCTGCGCACGTTCCAGGCGTTTGGCGTCGCCACCGTGTTATACATTGCCGTCATCGCCTGTCTGGAAGGGTGGGGGATGTGGCGTCAGCACCGGCAGCCGATAAAGGGGCACTGAGATGGATTTCACCATTATCCGCGATAACGTTGGCTATCTGATGTGGGGCACTTTCCCCGATGGGCCGTTAGGCGGTGCGGCGTTGACGTTGGCGCTTAGCCTGATGGCCGGTACGGCGTCGGCGCTGTTGGGAACCCTGCTGGGCGTTGCGCTGGCGATGAGCCGAGGCTGGCCCGGCGCGGCGCTGGCGGCGGTACTGGGATTTTTTCGCGCTATTCCAGTCATCATGCTGATTTTCTGGACGTATTTCCTGTTGCCGATGCTATTTGGCGTGGATATCCCGGAAATAACCACGGTAGTTTGCGCGCTGGCGCTGATCGCGTCTGCTTATCTGGCGCATGGCGTCAAAGCCGGCATTGCGGCAATAGGTCGCGGCCAGTGGCAGGCGGGGTTGTCGCTGGGGTTTGGTCGCTGGCGGGTTTTGCGTTATATCGTCCTGCCGCAAGCGCTGCGCATGATGGTGCCTTCCTTTATCAATCAGTGGATTTCGCTGATCAAGGATACGTCGCTGGCGTACATCGTAGGTGTGGGTGAACTGACGTTTCTGGCGACGCAGGTCAACAATCGCAGCATGGTGTATCCGATGGAGGTGTTTCTGTTTGTCGCGCTGGTTTACTTCCTGCTTTGTCTGACGCTCGATCTGGCGGCCAACGCCGTCAGCCGCCGCTTTCACCATCGCCTTCGGCAGAGTCGGCAGTCGACGGCGCCTGTTCAACCGGCCCCGCAGGGCGGTTGAGCTGCGCGATCAGTTCGCGGTAATGCGCCAGCCCCTTTCTTGCCAGAGCGTCGGAAGCTGGTGCATATCGTCAAACATGGTTACTAGCGGGTGATGAATGGGGGCATTGTGTTCATCAGCACAGTAATAAAACACCGGGATGCCGGCGGCGATGCCCGCCTGGGTGCCGGATACCGAGTCTTCCACCAAAATACAGTTTTCGGTTGTTACGCCCATCGCTTGCGCTGCGTGGTACAGCAATGTCGGGTCGGGCTTCCATTTACGAATATCGTAACCGCTGTATAGCCGGTCTTCGAAAAAGCTCAGCAGACCGGTCAGCCCGAGAGAGTGCTGCATTTTGCTTACCGGCCCGTTGGATACCACCGCCGTCGGCACCTGCAATTTTTCCAATACCTGGCGCACGCCGGGGATCGGTTCGAGCGATTCTTCGAATAAACGGGCCACCTCCTGCCGGAAATGACGCTCCAGTTGTTCTACCGAGGCGTTCAGACCGAAGCGGGCGCTGACGCGATCGATGATGTCATACAGTTTCATTCCCTTGAATTCTTTGATGACGTCCGTCAGCGGCAGCTCGATGCCATGTGGAATAAAGATATTCACGTATGCCTGACAGCAAATCACTTCGCTATCGACCAGCGTACCGTCGCAGTCGAAAAAAACGCACTCAATGTGGGACATGGCTGTTGCCTTTGTGGAGGGATGGACAGAAACAGATTGCCACTTTACCCCAGAGGCGATGCGTTCAACAACGGCATGGCCGGGCGCGAAAAACGGTTTCCTGCCGGGAATTGGCGACGACTCGCAGCCCTATCCGTCGGCTGTAAAAAAAGCCGGGATGCATGTTAACGTCCTTACCTTTTGTTATAGGATACCCGGCGTTTTTCTTTCCTTTCTTTAGGTCTTAATCATGGATAAATCGCAGACGGGCTCTGCCGTTGGGGTAGGGCTGTTGGAGCGCATGTTCAAATTGCAACAACACGGCACTACGGCACGCACGGAAATCATTGCGGGGTTTACTACCTTTTTGACAATGGTCTACATCGTATTTGTTAACCCGCAAATTCTGGGCGTGGCCGGTATGGACACGCAAGCCGTGTTTGTCACTACCTGCCTGATTGCTGCATTTGGCAGTATTTTCATGGGGATGCTGGCTAACCTTCCGGTCGCGTTGGCGCCGGCGATGGGGCTGAACGCTTTCTTTGCGTTTGTGGTGGTCGGTACGATGGGGCTGCCGTGGCAGGTGGCGATGGGCGCTGTGTTCTGGGGGGCGATCGGTTTCCTGTTGCTGACGATTTTCCAGGTGCGTTACTGGATGGTAGCCAATATCCCGCAGAGCCTGCGTCTGGGGATCGCCAGCGGTATCGGTCTGTTTATTGCGATGATCGGCCTGAAAAATGCCGGCATTATCGTTCCTAATCCGGAAACCATTGTGGCGGTGGGGAAACTGATGTCTCATCGCGTATTGCTGGGTGTGTTGGGTTTTTTCATCATTGTGGTGTTGGCGTCCCGTAATATTCATGCAGCCGTACTGATCTCCATTGCCGTTACCACCATGCTGGGTCTGGCGCTGGGCGATGTGAACTATACCGGGATCTTCTCGGTACCACCGAGCGTCAACAACGTGGTGGGTCAGGTGGATTTGGCGGGCTCTCTAAATCTGGGGCTGTCCGGTGTGATTTTTTCCTTCATGCTGGTTAATTTGTTCGATTCCTCCGGTACGTTGATCGGCGTCACCGATAAAGCGGGTCTTACTGACGCTCGCGGCAAATTCCCGAACATGAAGCGGGCGCTGTATGTCGACAGCATCAGCTCTGTCGTTGGCGCTTTCATCGGCACCTCTTCCGTTACAGCCTATGTCGAAAGTTCGTCCGGCGTGTCCATCGGCGGGCGCACCGGCCTGACCGCAGTCGTCGTCGGGCTGCTGTTTTTGCTGGTGATGTTCCTGTCGCCGCTGGCGGGAATGGTTCCGGCTTATGCCGCCGCCGGCGCGTTAATCTATGTGGGGGTGCTGATGACGTCCAGCCTGGCGCGTGTGCGTTGGGACGATCTGACCGACGCCGTACCGGCGTTTGTAACCGCCGTTATGATGCCGTTCAGCTTTTCCATTACCGAAGGGATTGCGCTGGGCTTTATCTCTTATGCGGTAATGAAGGCGGCAACCGGACGCTGGCGTGAAATCAGCCCGTGCGTCATGGTGGTCGCCGCATTATTCCTGCTGAAAATCGTTTTTATCGACGCGCACTGATAACGGGCCGTATCTCGATCGCGGGATACGGCGCCGAAATGTGTTGCCCTGAGCCGGCGTAGCGGCGTTCAGATCACGTACTGCGGCGAGACTTTCTCCGCCGAATGGCTGATAAGCCGCATGTAGCGTCTGGACTGATGCTGCTGATGGACAATCTCTCCCGATTTCCGCATACCGTAGGCCGAGGTGTAGTTCCACAACACCAGACGGCTGAGTCTGGGCGTGTGGGCGCAAGCCCAGGCCAGGTAGTCATCGACATCGCTGATGACTTCCACGTCCGGAATATGCCTGGCGCGCAGCCGACCAGAAGCCGGATGAAGTTTCAGTGATTCTGGGCCGTTGCGAAAACCGGGGATTTTCAACACCGACTGGCGGATCGTGCACAGTTGTGTCGCGGCCTCTAGCGGATCTAATTGAGCATCGATCCAGGCTTTCTCCGCATGCGATAAGGGTTGCAGCGGTTCGGGCGGCGTTTGCTGGGAACGAAAGCGGACTATCTCCACATCCATCCCGACTTTCCCTTCCTCGCTGAGCAGGATCGCAATGGTATTGCCGGCATAGCCCAGACTGAAATCGGGCAGGTGGGGATCAACAAAACAAGGTCTTCCATTAGGGGAAATCATTAAAGGTGGGAGAACCGGATAGCCAAAAAAATAGAACATCATTTCTGCTAGCAGCGCGCGGCTTTTCAGATAACGTTCCCGGCGTTTCACTGAAAAGCTGTGCGTGGATAGTATAAGGTCATCCGATAACCGCTGCAGATCGGGTAGCGCTTCCGTGCTTGTCCACCTGACGAAATGGCAGGTCATATTCACTCCATGATGACAACGAAACCTAATAATTATTTATGGAATAACTGCTGTATTAAGAATATTACAGCTGCATATTATCAGACTAATATATGATCTAAAGAAAAACTGGTGGATAAATCGGCGACGATTATCCTTCCCTGAAAAGAATACGTCAAAAAACACTTTCTATTGAACTTGATTTTATTTCTGCTGAAACCGTCTCAGGTGTGTATCGCCTCATTATGAGGAGTTTTTCGTGGTGTCGTCCAGACATGCCCGTGAAGGTCTCTGACTTTATCGCCGGTAAATGGGGTTGGGCTCCATGTTGAGCCAGCGGCGCAAAGGCGTGTCTCACCACGATGGGCAATGATAGGGGGACGCCGGCGGCGGCCGCACAGCCTGGCGGGATCCCGACAAACTGTGCTGGAACGTAGTAAAACCTTTCGCCCTGCTTGCGTGCCCCTAAAAAACTTCGTTTAAGCGCTCAGGGATTATCCTGTGTTCACTGCGCCACCTTGTTCGCGGCGTTGGGTTGCGAACAAAGCGTGAGGAATGAAAACAGCCTGCCCCTGGGCAGGATGTTTTCAGCTCAGCCGAATATCCGCCTGACTCCAGGCGGATTGTTGTTGCTTCGCGGCGATCTTCTGGTGCAATTCCTGCTGCGTAACCAGCGTTAATGCTGATGTCGGGCATACCCTGACGCAGGACGGCGAGTCTGCGACATCGACGCACAGGTCGCATTTATGCACCTCGCTCCCGGTTTGTGTTGTGCCATTTTCTGATTGTGAGTGTGTACTCACCACATCAATGGCGCCAAACGGACAGGCAATGACGCAGCTTTTGCAACCAATCCACCGGGATTGGATCACCTGAATGCTATCCCGATGCCGAATGAGCGCATCATGCGGGCACACGCTGGCGCAGGGCGCATTTTCACACTGGTGGCACAGTACGGGCATGCTGACGTTGGCGCTTTTGATGACCTTCAGACGAGGGAAAAACGCGGTTTTACTCAATACGCGCTGATCCCGGCCGGCATGCGCGACGGCGCAGGCGATCTCACAAGTGCGGCAACCGATACATTTTGACGAGTCGGCGATAACAAACTGATTCATAACTGTGTCGCTCCCGCAACGGCGTTTATGCCGGCGGGTGCCCCGGCGTGCTCTTCTATCCCCATCACCTGAATCATGCCCAGCGCCGCTTTACGGCCGTCGACGATGGCTGTCACCACCAGGTCGGCGCCGCGCACGGCATCGCCGCCGGCGAAGACGCGCGGGTGGCTGGTCTGGCAAGCCAGTTTGCCATTGCTGCCCGGTGCCGGAATGGTGATATGGCCCCATTTATCTAAACCGATCTGCGCTTCCTGCAGCCAAGGCATGCTGTGCGTCTGGAAACCAAAGGCGGTAATGATGGCATCCGCCGGCTGGATGAACTCGGAGCCGGGGATCGGGCGCGGCCGCCGTCGGCCGCCGGCATCCGGCTCACCCAGTTCGGTTCGGATCAGGCTGATGCCGCACACTTCGCCGTTTTCATTCAGGCAGACTTTTTGTGGTTGCACGTTGAACAGAAATTCAGCGCCTTCTTCACGAGAATTTTTTACCTCTTTTTTCGAACCCGGCATGTTGGCTTCATCACGGCGGTAGGCGCAGGTCACGGAAGCCGCCCCCTGCCGAACCGACGTGCGCAGGCAGTCCATGGCGGTATCGCCGCCGCCCAGAACCACGACTCGTTTACCCGCCATGGATATGTAAGGTTCGTGTTCCAGTTCCGGCAATCCCATCACCTGTTTGGTGTTGGCGATCAGAAAGGGCAGTGCGTCGTAAACGCCGGGAGAGTCCTCATTATCGATACCGGCTTTCATCGAACGATAGGTACCTACGCCCAGAAAGACGGCATCAAACTCATCAAGCAATTGCGCCATGCTGATGTCTTGTCCGACTTCGGTATTCAGGCGGAATTCGATGCCCATGGCCGAAAAAAGCGCCCGGCGTTGAATCAACAGGGATTTATCCAGCTTGAATGCCGGAATACCGAAGGTCAGCAATCCGCCGATTTCCGGATGACGATCGAACACTACCGCCTGAACGCCATGGCGCGCCAGCACATCGGCACAGGCCAGGCCGGCAGGCCCTGCGCCGACGATGGCGGCGCGTTTCCCGGTCGATTTGACCTGGCTAAGGTCGGGCTTCCAGCCCATTTTCAGCGCGGTATCGGTAATGTAGCGCTCGATGTTGCCCACCGTAACCGCGCCATAGTTTTTACCTAGCGTACAGGCGCCTTCGCATAGCCTGTCTTGCGGGCAAACCCGACCGCAGATTTCCGGCAAGCTGCTGGTTTGATGGGAAAGCTCCACCGCCTCCATGATTTTTCCTTCCCGCGCTAGCTTCAATAGCTCTGGAATATTGTTGTGCAGAGGGCAGGTCCATTCGCAAACGGCGTGATTGCCGCAGCGCATGCAGCGGCTGGCCTGATCTTCCGTCTGGACGGGGGTAAAGCCCCGATAAATCTCATTAAAAGTGGAAATGCGCTCGGTAAGCGGCTTTTTCTCCGCATCCAGTCTTGGCCAGTTTTTACGTTTTTCCAACGGGTGCGGATGACGGGTTATGTCTGTCAGGGTCGGCAGTGGCCGTTGTATCCCCGGCCCGGCGCTCAATGCGCTGCGGCGCTGTTTTTCCCTGCGTTGTTCTTCTAGTGAACGCTCACTGACTAGCTGGAGAGCCTGAGTCGGGCAGGCTGCTACGCACGCCTGGCCTTCAGCGCGGTCAGCACACAGATCGCATTTGTGCGCGGTGGCCGTACCTTGCTGGGTTTCAACGCTGATCGCGCCAAACGGACAAGCCAGTACACAGGTTTTGCAACCGATGCACTTTTCCTGAATAAGTTGAATACTCTCGTTTTTTCTAACCAGCGCCTGAGTTGGGCAAACACTGGCGCACGGCGCATCTTCACAATGGCGGCAGGTCACGGCGGTGTGACGTTCGGCCTGGTGGAACACCCTGATGCGGGGTTTGAAGTGCTCTTTACTTTCCGGGTAAACCCCCTGGTTATGGGAAATAACGCAGGCGATCTCGCAGGCTCTGCAGCCCATACAATCCTTTGTATTTGCGATAACAAACTGATTCATATCCTCTCCCGACATGTACAGCATGGGTGTGCGTATAACCCGCCGGTCATTTTCAGGCGTGCCTCCATTAATTAAGTAAGTGTGTACTCACTTAATTAATGGGGTGTCTGTTGTGATTACAGGCTGTGTTGCGCCGGAACTGCCTGCCGGGCAGGCGAGAAATAACGAAACCAGCCTGAGCGGGTCACTTAGAGCCTATCCCAATAAGGCTAATTCACTTGCCATTTTGAACCTGGGCAGTGCTCGAAACCCTCACGTACTACGTGTACGCTCTGGTTTGCTCGCTGCGTTCGCCCGTAGGGCCGGACAAAGCAATTGCCCGTTCAACATGCGTTGCATGTTGTCTCCGCGCTGTCCGAGTCCAAACTGGCTACGCCAATTGCGCCTATTGAGAAAGGTTCTTAGAAAGTGATTCTGGAAGGGGGTGGGTACTTGTCTCGTCAGGAGAAAAAATAACGTTCCCTTCAATTATTGAGGGTTATCCTAACGACTCGGGTCAGCATGAATCTTGATATAGAACAGATAATGTGGGGTAAAAATAACCAAAATTTTTCATGCAGTTATCAAAAAAGACAAAAGCAGCCATTCGCAGCAATACATGATGAGAGTTTTATTAATCGAAAAATGATCGTGAGAATATTTATGTTTGTTCGGGATATTTAATTTAGTTTTAGATGTGAAATATGTGGTTACTTATCTTAACGTTAAGCATAATAACTCCCGCCGTTGGCTGGATGCTGGCGTTATCAGGCATCTACCTCATTCATGAGAAACGCTGACCGGTATAACAATAATTTAGTAAGGGATTGGTCTATGAATAAAAAGGTCGTTTTTTGTTCTATGGTCATTGCCGCCACCCTGTTGGGCGGATGTGCCACAGAATCTTCACGTACCGTGGAAACTCCTAAAGTTGCGTCCTACAGCACGCCTTATCAAGGCGTCCGCAGCCCCATTTCGGTAGGGAAATTTGAAAATCGCTCCAACTATATGAATGGTATTTTCTCTGATGGTGTAGACCGTTTGGGAAATCAAGCAAAAACCATTCTTGTTAGCCACTTACAGCAAACTGGCCGCTTTAATGTGTTGGATCGCACCAACATGGACGAGTTGAAAACAGAAGCAGGTATTAAAGGTCAGACTCAGACCTTAAAAGGCGCAAATTACGTTGTGACAGGGGATGTAACTGAGTTTGGTCGTAAGGAAGTTGGCGATCATCAACTGTGGGGCATTCTTGGCAGAGGCAAATCACAGATCGCCTACGCTAAGACCACATTGAATATCGTAAATGTCCAGACATCTGAAGTCGTGTATTCCGTGCAGGGGGCTGGTGAATATGCGTTGTCCAATCGTGAGATTGTCGGGTTTGGCGGTACAGCCAGTTATGACTCGACGCTGAATGGCAAAGTACTGGATTTGGCGATTCGTGAAGCGGTTAACAACCTGGTTGCAGGTATTGAGAGCGGCGCATGGCGTCCATCAAATTAAAGGAATGGGAAAATAATAATGTTATTCAATAAAAAGACAGCGCTGTTATTGGCCACAACTTTACTGGCTGGGTGTGCTTCAGCGCCCAAGACCATTTATAGCTGGGGTAATTACCAGACTACACTTTATCAATATTATCAGCAGGATAAAAGCAGCCCTGAAGAGCAGATTGCTTCTTTGCAGAAGTCAGTAGAGGTTGCCAAATCGCAGAACAAACCCGTGCCCCCAGGATTACATGCTCAATTGGGTCTGCTGTATGCAAAAACAGGCCACGGTGTGGATGCTCGTCAGCAGTTCGAGACGGAAAAATCATTATTCCCCGAATCCGCCCCTTTCATGGACTTTCTGTTGAGCAAGAATAAAGGAAAATAAGCAATGAACCGTTTTTTAGCATTAATCAGTTTGATGGGTGTGCTGGTTCTTACTGGTTGTGCCAAGCCGCAACCCTATGATTATACTGCGTTCAAGCAGAGCAAACCGAGAACGATTCTGGTATTGCCACCACTGAACCACTCTCCGGATGTGAAAGCAGGGACCAGCTTCCTTAGTCAAGTGACGTACCCGTTAGCTGAATCAGGATACTACGTGCTGCCTGTTGCGGTAACGGACGAGACTTTTAAACAGAATGGTTTGACAACAGCTCAGGATATTCAGGCAGTTAGCGTAGCGAAGCTGCACCAGATTTTCGGAGCGGATGCGGCTCTGTATCTTGATATCACTGACTATGGTTCAAAATACATGGTCATAAATAGTGAAACTCGTGTTACTGCTAATGCGCGCTTGGTTGATTTGCGTAATGGCAAGGAGTTATGGAAAGGCAGTGCGACTGCTTCCAGTAGCGAACAGCAGTCGAATTCTAACGGAGGCGTTATCGGCTTGCTAGTTCAGGCGGCAGTTACACAGATTGCCGATACTATTGCTGATAAAGGCCACGATATTGCGGGTATTACCAGTGTACGTCTGTTGACGGCTGGTGGTTCTTCTTCCCTGTTATATGGTCCACGTTCACCGATGTACGGGAAAGAAGCTAAGTAATTATATTATTTTCTTAAACGTACAACCTAGAAAACCGTCCATGGCTGCATGGGCGGTTTTTTTGCTTTTTATGCATATCATTTCTGATGTTATATCCCCCAAATGGGGACCTGTTCTGTTGCCATATCAGAAAATCTTACTATGCTTTGTTCATGATAATTAAAGAATATGAGGAGGTGCAGAGGGGGGCGAGTCAGTGATGAACAAGAACGCACGGTTATCTCCGCTCATATTTTATAGCAAGATAAGTAATTTGTATGAATGGGATTTATTCCCACGTTGATAGTTTTAATTATTTTGCAAGAAATCGTAATTCTTTTGTCGTTTTGATTTCAGTGTGATTTGTATCACGAAAAAAAATCTTATTTTTCGTGTGTTTATATATGGTGAGGATGGATGAAATGTTTGTCGTTGAACACCATTTTATTGATGATGAGTTTAAACATCGCTTGTTATTCTTCTCGCGGATTGAACATCGGCTAAAAAGAAGCATCTTAATATTCACCTAAGAAATCTTCGTTATGCTCATCTACCAAGGTCAGATGAACAATATTATTGATGATCATATTACTGTCATTAATTGCTTTTCTACTTATCCCTCGCAAGGACTAAGGAGCGGTTTTCCCTGACGTATTTATCCCCATATCCGATTCTGATGGCGGGACGGCGATGTGACCCGAGTGCTCAAAAAATTATCTCGCCACACCAATAATCATCGATTTAACCTGAGAGTGAATTTTTACATGGCTGATTTTCTACCTTTCTCACGCCCCGCGTTAGGTGAGGAAGAACTTGTCGCGGTCGGGCAGGTTCTTCGTTCCGGATGGATTACCACTGGCCCCAAAAATCAGGAACTGGAGCAACAGTTTGCCGTTCTGACTGGGGCTAAACAGGCCATTGCGGTCAGTTCGGCAACCGGGGGGATGCACGTTACCTTAATGGCGCTGGGGATTGGCGCTGGCGATGAGGTGATCACGCCCTCGCTGACGTGGGTCTCGACGTTGAACATGATCGTACTTCTGGGCGCTGAGCCGGTCATGGTGGATGTGGACAGAGATACGCTGATGGTGACGCCGGAAGCGATTGAAGCCGCCATTACGCCGCGCACCAAAGCGATTATTCCGGTGCATTATGCCGGCGCGCCTGTCGATATCGACGCCATTCACGACATCGGCCGCCGTCATGGCATCCCGGTGATTGACGATGCCGCCCACGCCGCCGGCACCTACTATCGCGGTCGCCACGTTGGCGGCAGCGGTACGGCGATTTTCTCTTTCCACGCCATCAAGAACATGACCTGCGCCGAAGGGGGAATGGTCGTTACTGACGATGACGCGCTGGCCAGCCGGATTCGTAGCCTTAAATTTCATGGGTTGGGCGTAGATGCGTTCGATCGTATGGTGCAAGGCCGCGCGCCGCAGGCGGAAGTGATTTCACCCGGGTTCAAGTACAACCTGCCGGACATCAGCGCCGCCATCGCGTTGGTACAACTGCAAAAACTGGCGGCCAACAATGCTCGCCGCGAAGCGCTGGCGCAGCGTTATCTGCAAAAGCTGGCGGCGCTGCCCTATCAACCGCTGGCGTTGCCTGACTGGCCGCACCAGCATGCATGGCACCTGTTCATCATCCGCGTGGATGAAGCGCGTTGCGGCATCAGCCGCGACGGGTTGATGCAGGCGCTGAAAGAACGCGATATCGGCACGGGTTTGCATTTCCGCGCGGCCCACACTCAAAAATATTACCGTGAGCGCTTCCCGAATCCGCATCTGCCCAACACGGACTGGAACTCGGCGCGTATCTGTTCGCTGCCGCTGTTCCCGGACATGCACGATGACGATGTTGACCGCGTAGTCGCGGCACTGACGGAGTTGGCGGGAAAATAAAATATGCAGAATGAAGCTATCAACAAAGTGTCGGTGGTGATCCCGGTTTTCAACGAACAGGATAGTCTGCCGGAGCTGATTCGGCGTACAACGGCAGCGTGCGAGCAGTTGCACCGGGATTATGAAATTCTGCTGGTGGACGACGGCAGCAGCGATAATTCCGCCCAGATGCTGACGGATGCGGCGCAAACACCGGGCAGCCATGTCGTGGCGGTGATCCTGAACCGCAACTACGGCCAACACTCGGCGATCATGGCGGGGTTCAGCCATGTATCCGGCGATGTGATCATTACGCTGGACGCCGATCTGCAAAATCCGCCGGAAGAGATCCCCCGGCTGGTGGATACCGCCGAGCAGGGTTACGACGTGGTCGGCACGATTCGGGAAAACCGTCAGGACAGCTGGTTTCGCAAAACCGCATCCCGCATGATCAACCACTTGATCCAGCGCACCACCGGCAAGGCCATGAACGATTACGGCTGCATGTTGCGTGCTTACCGCCGGCATATCGTGGAAGCGATGCTGCACTGCCATGAACGCAGCACCTTTATCCCGATTCTGGCCAACACCTTTGCCCGCCGTACCACGGAAATTCTGGTGCGTCACTCCGAACGTGAGTTCGGCGATTCCAAATACAGCTTTATGAAGCTGATCAATCTGATGTATGACCTGGTGACGTGCCTGACCACCACGCCGTTGCGGTTGTTGAGCGTGGTCGGCAGTGTGATCGCCATCGCCGGTTTCGCGCTGGCGGTGGTTCTGGTTGCGCTGCGGCTGTTTTTCGGCGCCGCCTGGGCGGCGGACGGCGTGTTTACGCTGTTTGCCGTACTGTTTTCTTTTATCGGCGCCCAGTTTGTCGGCATGGGGTTGCTGGGGGAGTACATCGGCCGTATTTACAACGATGTTCGCGCGCGTCCCCGTTACTTTATTCAACGTATTGTTGGCAATGATCCACGATTCTCTAAACAGGATAATGAAGAATGAAAGCTGTCGTTTTTGCCTATCACGATTTGGGCTGTGTCGGTCTTCGCGCGCTGGCTGCGGCCGGTTATACGATTGAAGCGGTCTTTACCCATGCGGATAATCCGTCGGAAAATCAGTTTTTCGGGTCGGTAGCGCGTACTGCGGCCGAACTGGGCATTCCGGTTTTTGCACCGGAAGACGTCAATCACCCGTTATGGGTGGAGCGTATTGCGGCCATGGCGCCGGACATGATTTTCTCTTTCTATTACCGCAACCTGCTGAGCGACGACATCCTTCGCTGCGCGCCGCACGGCGCGTTTAATCTGCATGGTTCCCTGTTGCCGCGTTACCGCGGACGCGCGCCGTTGAACTGGGCGTTGGTTAACGGTGAAACCGAAACCGGGGTGACGTTACACCGCATGGTGTCCCGCGCCGATGCCGGCAATATCGTGGCGCAGCAGCAGGTGGCGATTGACGACGCCGATACCGCGCTGAGTCTGCACCACAAACTGCGTGAGAGTGCCGCTCAACTGTTGGCTCAGGCGTTGCCCGCCATTGCCGCCGGCCGTGTTGAAGAGCATGCGCAGGATGAAAAGCCTGGCG
>NZ_CM001857.1:4611048-4631767 GCF_000400505.1 Musicola paradisiaca NCPPB 2511
CGCGTACCCTGTACAACCTGGTGCGTGCGGTGACGGAACCTTGGCCGGGCGCCTTCAGCTTCGTGGGCACCACCAAATTCATCGTCTGGCAGGCGAAAGTGCGTACCGATTTTGCCGCCGCCAAACCGGGCACCGTGTTGAGCACGTCTCCGCTGGTGGTCGCCTGCGGCAGCGATGCGCTGGAAATCGTTACCGGTCAGGGCGATAGCGGTATCTATTTGCAGGGTTCCCAACTGGCGCAAAGCCTGGGGCTGGTGACGGGAGCTATCCTGAACAACGCGCCGGTAGTGAGCGTGAAACGTCCGACCCGCGTGCTGATTCTGGGGGTGAACGGCTTTATCGGCAACCACCTGACCGAACGGCTGCTGAGCGAAGACAACTACGAGATTTTCGGGCTGGATATCAGCTCCGACGCCATCTCCCGTTTTCTGGGCAACCCGCGTTTCCACTTTGTGGAAGGGGATATCAGCATTCACTCCGAGTGGATCGAGTACCACATCAAGAAATGCGACGTGGTGCTGCCGTTGGTGGCGATCGCCACGCCTATCGAATACACCCGCAATCCACTGCGCGTGTTCGAGCTGGATTTTGAAGAAAACCTGAAAATCATCCGCGACTGCGTGAAGTACAAAAAGCGCATCATTTTCCCGTCGACCTCGGAAGTGTACGGCATGTGCACCGACCCGATGTTCGACGAAGATCGCTCCAACCTGATTGTCGGGCCGATCAATAAGCCGCGCTGGATTTATTCGGTATCCAAACAGCTGCTGGATCGCGTGATCTGGGCCTACGGCGAAAAAGAAGGGTTGAGTTTTACCCTGTTCCGTCCGTTCAACTGGATGGGGCCGCGTCTCGACAACCTGAACGCCGCCCGTATCGGCAGCTCCCGCGCCATTACCCAGCTGATTCTGAATCTGGTGGAAGGCTCACCGATCAAGCTGGTGGACGGCGGGCGTCAGAAACGCTGCTTTACCGACATCAAAGACGGGGTGGAAGCGTTGTTCCGCATCATCGAAAACCGCGATGGGGTTTGCGATGGGCAGATCATCAATATCGGCAACCCGGACAACGAAGCCAGCATTCGCCAGCTGGCGGAAATGCTGTTGGAGAGCTTTGAGAAGCATCCGCTGCGTCACCAGTTCCCGCCGTTCGCCGGGTTCCGCGACGTGGAAAGCAGCAGCTACTACGGCAAAGGCTATCAGGACGTGGAGCACCGTAAACCCAGCATCCGCAATGCCAAACGCCTGTTGCATTGGCAGCCCACTATCGAGATGGAAAAAACGGTGGCGGAAACGCTCGATTTCTTCCTCAAAACCGTGGACCAACCAGGATCCGCTGAATGAGAAAAGTCGGCTTAAGGGTTGATGTCGACACCTGGAGGGGAACGCGAGTCGGCGTTCCCCGCCTGCTGGAACTGCTGGATGTGTACGCTGTACACGCCAGCTTTTTTTTCAGCGTCGGGCCCGACAACATGGGGCGCCACCTCTGGCGTCTGATCCGACCGGTGTTTCTCTGGAAGATGCTGCGTTCGAAAGCGGCTTCTTTGTATGGCTGGGACATTCTGCTGGCGGGCACCGCCTGGCCGGGGCGTCTGATCGGCAAGGGCTTGCCGGAACCGATTCGCGCCACGATGCAGCGCCATGAAGTCGGGCTGCATGCCTGGGATCATTTCGCCTGGCAAACCTGGGCCGGGGTGTGGGATCAAGCCAAGATGGAACGGCAGATTCAGTTGGGCTATGACGCACTATTGGCGATCACCGGCCAGCCGGCGACCTGTTCCGCTGTGGCGGGCTGGCGTGCGGATCAAACCGCGGTGGAAGCGAAACAGAAATTTGGCTTTCGCTATAACAGCGACTGCCGTGGCAGCGCGCCGTTCCTGCCGTTGCTCAATGACGGCTCCACCGGGACGGTGCAGATCCCCGTCACGTTGCCCACCTGGGACGAAGCGGTTGGCCGGGAGACCAGCGCCGCCGATTTCAACCGTTATATTCTGGATAAAATTCATCAGGATAAGGGAACGCCGGTGTACACCATCCATGCGGAAGTGGAAGGCATTGTGATGAGCGAACAATTCAACGAATTGCTGGCGCTGGCGGAGCAGGAAGGGATCCGGTTTTGTCCGCTCAGCGAATTGTTGCCGGACGACCTGTCGTCATTGCCGGTCGGCCGCGTTGTGCGCGGATCGCTGGCGGGACGCGATGGTTGGCTGGGGTGCCAGCAGAATCAGGAGACGCTGTGATGAAACAGACCCGACAGGCGCTATTGTGGCTGGCCGTGCTGCTGCTGTATTACATCGTGCCGCTCTCCAGCCGGTTATTGTGGCAGCCCGATGAAACCCGCTATGCGGAAATCAGCCGGGAGATGGTGGCGGGCGGCAACTGGATTGCGCCGCATTTTCTCGGTATCCGCTACTTTGAAAAACCGATTGCCGGCTACTGGATCAACAATATCGGGCAGTGGTTGTTCGGCGCGAAAAATGCCGGCGTGCGCGCCGGTTCGGTGATTTCCATTCTGCTGGCCGCCGGGCTGGTGTACTGGCTGACGCTGCGGTTGTGGCAACAGCGCAGAACCGCGTGGTTAGCGGCGGTTATCTATCTCAGCTGTCTGCTGGTTTATGGTATCGGCACCTATGCCGTGCTCGACCCGATGGTGACGCTGTGGCTGGCGGCGGCAATGTGCAGTTTCTGGGGCGCGACGCAGGCGGTCACGCGCAGCGGCCGGCTCGGCGGTTATCTGTTGCTGGGCGTTGTATGCGGCATGGGCTTCATGACCAAAGGCTTTTTGGCGCTGGCGGTGCCGGTGATTGCCGTGCTGCCGTGGGTCGCATTCGAGCGCCGCTGGAAGGAGGTGCTGCTGTACGGCCCGCTGGCGATCGTCAGCGCGGTGGTGGTCTCGCTACCGTGGGCGCTGGCAGTGGCGCAGCAACAACCTGATTATTGGCACTATTTTTTCTGGGTGGAGCATGTTCAGCGTTTCGCCGACTCCGCCAATGCGCAACACAAAGCGCCGTTCTGGTATTACCTGCCGGTACTGATTGCCGGAACCTTACCGTGGCTGGCGCTGCTGCCCGCTTCATTGTGGCAGGGCTGGAAACATCGCCGACAGGACAGCGGCGCCTTTTATCTGCTGGGCTGGGTGGTGATGCCGCTGATATTTTTCAGTATCGCCAAGGGCAAGTTGCCGACGTATATCCTGCCGTGCTTTGCGCCGTTGGCGATCCTGATGGCGCGTTACGCCGTTTCACTGCCGACGCTGCGTCTGCTCAGGGTGAACGGCTGGCTTAACCTGGTGTTTGGTCTGCTGTGTGCGCTGGTGGTTGTGCTGGCGCTGTCGCCGTGGGGGTTCGCTAAAAAGCCGTTATATCAGCCGGATGAGGGCGTCAAGGTACTGCTGGCGGCGGGCGCATTCCTATGCTGGGCGCTGGTGGGCTGGCTTTCTCTGCGGCGCACGGAACAACGCTGGCACTGGGCGGCGTTGTGTCCGCTCGGCGTAGCGCTGGCGATCGGCGCTGCGATCCCTCAGCGGACGATGGAAACCAAAAATCCGCAGTGGTTCCTGCGCCAGGTGGAACCGCAATTATCCCAAAGCCGTTACATTCTGGCGGACAGCGTCGGTGTGGCATCGGCGATTGCCTGGGAACAAAAACGTAGCGATATCGTCATGTATTCCAACCGGGGCGAGCTGGAGTATGGCCTGAACTATCCGGACAGCGCCGAACGGTTTGTCGGCATCGGGGATTTTACCGGTTGGCTGGCGACGCATCGCCGGGAAGGCAATGTGTCGGTGGTGGTGACGTTCTCTTCCGCACAGCAGCCGATTGAGCACCTCCCGGAGGCGGATCAGGTGTATCGCCGCGGACGTATGGCGTTGTTGTGGTACCGGCAGCAATGATGGACTTTGTGTTGATTTTGATGGTCAGCGTGCTGACCTGTGCCGGCCAGCTCAGCCAAAAGCAGGCCGCCAGCGGTAATACCGGCGGCCGTTCGCACCGGGCGCATGTACTGTTATGGATGGGGTTTAGCCTGTTGTTGCTTGGCGTAGCGATGCTGCTGTGGCTGGCGGTGTTGCAGCGGGTGGCGGTCAGCGTGGCCTATCCGATGCTCAGCCTGAACTTCATTCTGGTGACGCTGGCGGCGCGCTGGATATGGCGCGAAGCCATCAGCCTGCGTCAGACGGCGGGCATCGTGTTGATTGTGGCGGGAGTGATATTGATGGGGCACGGCGCATGAAAGGATACGGATGGGCATTGCTGAGCGTGATGCTGGTCAGTGCGGCGCAGTTGTTGATGAAATGGGGCATGACCCAATTACCCGCCATGTCCGCGCCGCTGGCATTCGCACTGGCGTTGTGGCATGCCTTGCCGGCCACATGCGCGGTACTGGCCGGGCTGGCGGCGTATGCCTGTTCCATGCTGAGCTGGTTTTTCGCGCTGCGCGTGTTGCCGCTGAGCGTGGCGTATCCGCTGCTGAGCCTCAGCTATGTGCTGGTGTGGCTGTTGGCGGTGGCGCTGCCGTTTTTCACCGATACGTTCAGCATCGGGAAATTGCTGGCGATGGCGCTGATCCTGCTGGGCGTATGGCTGGTGTGCGGACGTCAGTCGTCGTATCGGGATGACGAGTCCTGATATCTTCCGGTATGGCGATGCGGGAAGGCGTCAGTTTTTCTTTCCCATTTATCTCTTCCCGGTTATCGTTCCCGATTTGATTAACCGGGAGCTTCTTATGACCTTGCAGATCCGTTGGGCGGCGCAGCAAGATTCCGCCACCATCCTGAACTTCATTCGTGAACTGGCTGAGTATGAAAAGGCGCTGCACGAAGTGAAAACCCATCAGCAGGAAATCGAGCAAACGCTGTTCGGCGAAGGCGCGTCGACTGAGGCGTTGATTTGTGAATGGAATGGTGAGCCGATCGGGTTTGCGGTGTTCTTTACCAGTTACTCCACCTGGCTGGGGCGCAATGGCATTTATCTGGAAGACCTATACGTATCGCCACATTATCGCAGTCAGGGAGCCGGTAAGGCGCTGTTAAAATACATCGCGCGTCTGGCGGTTGAACGTGGTTGTGGAAGGCTGGAATGGAGCGTGCTGGACTGGAACCAGCCTGCTATCGATTTCTACGACAGCCTGGGCGCCGCGCCGCAAAACGAGTGGATTCGCTATCGTCTGGAAGGTGACAGCCTGAAACAGGCGGCACAGGAATAGCCTGAGTTATCTATTACGCTAATCGCTAATGCTACTGGCATATGATCGATATTCAGACAGTGGCGGCCTTGTGCTGCTCATGCAAGGCCGCATCTGATAAAAGCAGGGGGTTAGACTGTTTCTGTCGTCACATTGATTTCCCCGCGCGCCAGTTGGTCGCGCTCCATGGATTCGAATAGCGCTTTGAAGTTACCTTCGCCAAAGCCCTCGTCGCCATCCCGCTCGATGAATTCAAAAAACAGAGGGCCGATGAGGGTCTCAGAGAAAATCTGCAACAGCAGTTTCTTCTGCCCATTGTGGGTGTTGCCATCAAGCAAAATACCGTGTTTTTGTAGTGCGGCGGTATCCCGACCGTGACCAGGCAGGCGTTCTTCCACCATCTGGTAATACGTATCGGACGGTGCAGTCATCAGCGGTAATCCTGCCTGATACAGCTGATCGAGCGTCGTCAAAATATCATCGGTTTGCATCGCGATATGCTGGATACCTTCCCCATTAAACCGACGCAGGAATTCCTGAATTTGCCCATTGCTGCCTTCGGCTTCTTCATTCAGAGGAATACGAATTTTTCCGTCTGGTGCGGCCATGGCTTTTGAGTGTAAACCGGTGTATTCGCCTGCAATATCAAAATAACGAATTTGCTGGAAATTAAATATCCGGCTATAGAATTCAGACCAGTAATTCATTCTTCCCTGATAGACATTATTAGTCAGGTGGTCAATGGTGTGCAGCCCGAATCCTTTCGGGTTTTTTTCCACTCCGTGAATAAATGAAAATTCGATATCAAAGATATCGATATCTGAATGATATTTCTCGATGAAGTAGATTTTTGAACCACCAATTCCCTCAATAGCCGGCACCTGAATTTCTCCTGGGTATGCGGCCTGTTCTGCGGGTCTGGCGCCGGACAACAGCGCCTGTTTATACGCCTGGTGTGCATCTTTGACATAAAATCCTATACCGCAGGCTCCTGCACCATGTTCCTGCAAAAAGGTTCGCGGAAAACCAGTAGCGGTATTATTAATAAGGAAGTTGATATTATTTTGTCGAAAGAGTGAAATCGCACGGTGACGATGGTGTGCAACACAAGTAAACCCGAGAGAAACGAATAGTGTCGACATCGCTTCTGGGTCATTGGTGACAAATTCAATAAACGCAAATCCATTTAAATTGAGTGGGTTGGCTAATAATTTAGTCATGCTATTTCCTTTGTCCATAAAGGAGATGGTGAAAATAAATCAGTGACGTGTTCGTCAGAGTGGATAGTAGCGTCATTATTCAATAAAGGATAACAATTTTTTTCTTATGAAAATTAAACTAAATAAAATCGAATTAGTTCGTTTATTAATAATTTCCGGGGAGTGTTCTGGCTATTAGCGGCGTAATGTCACGTTTGGTGAGGTGGTGTAATGTGTTGAATGCCTTGGCGTGCAATGTGCGAAGCCAAGGCGTGTTCTTTTACGTGGGATTAAAGGCACGGTTGACGGGAGAAAACGTAATCTCCGCGCGAATCATTCGAAAACTCAATGTAACTCATGGCATGTAATTCGTTGGCATCGACGCGATATACATGGAAACCTTTGGATTCAAAAAAATGGGCAATTTCAGAACCAATGCCGGGCCTCATGACCGATTCAGCCATAACCTTTTCATATTCCATTAGGAAACGAACCTGTGGGTAATTATTAATTGTCTCTCTACACCCTTCGAGTACAGAGTACTCAAAACCTTCCACATCTATTTTTATTAAATCAGGAGCCACGCCATGTTGAGATACCAACGTGTCAATGGTAATCGTGTTCACTTCGGTTCGCTCTATTGTGCCATTGAATTTTTCCAGTATTTCTTTTGAAATTCTGAGCCCTGACATAGCGGGATGCTCAACGAAATACTCAAACAATACAGTGCTGTTATCTTCATTTGATATGGCTAGCGGAGATATTGTGACACGATCTAACAGGCCGTTTATTTCAAGATTTTCTCTAAAAAGCGCTCTTGTTACGGGGTGAGGTTCCAGTGCAATAATTCGTCCAGACTCACCGATTAATGTTGTTGCATACAATGTATGTAACCCTATGTTGGCACCAACATCAATGAATGTACTACCAGGGGACAATAATCGCTGTAGCTCTCTGCGTACAGGCGTTTCCCATTCGCCATGTTCAAGCAAATGTAAAGTCATAAATGGTTCTTTTGTATCAACAAATAATCTATGTCCGTCATTTGTATGAATGAAGGTTTGCCCTTGTTCGCTAAATTGAACGGGTAAACGCCAGCGGAAATAGAACCCTAATTTCTCATCAAGCCTTTTTTGAATTAATCCATCAAATAAATTTATCTGTTCTATGCCACTATTGTTGGATGATATATGATTTATTTTATGCATCAATTCGTTAATTGATGTGCGCATTTCATCAATAATTATATTACTCTGACGAATTTCTGAACGCAATTCATCCACATCGGAGCGTATTCTATTCAATCCAATGACTCTAAATATTAATTCTCTTATTTTTCTTAACATGTATTTCCTTGTTTATTAGGATAATTGTTAATTAAATAAACCAGCTATTGAGCATAGTCCTTATTTATAGGAAATATCAAGTTTTATGTTCAGAAATATAATTATAGGCAGGCCTGTTAGGTAAAATTACTGAACTTATTAGCGCACTTCCAGGCAGAAAAATTGGGGGCCTGCTGACCTGATCTGTAAGTATTCCGCCTAACCGGACCATTTGTAAGTGTCCCACCAAACCGAACCATTCACTTTTAGAGATCATCCAACGTTGGGCCTGATATATCGTATTGGGGGATATTGTCAGGGGAGCGTCTCGACGTATCCCTGCTCCAGTCCGAACACTTCAATACCCTGAACAACGGCGTTACCCATCGTTACGTTGATGCGTTGCGGCGGTGAATGAAGATCGCGGCGGTAATTGACCCAAACGCCGGTTTCATCAGCGTGCAGCGCGTTTTCCGGTACGGCGATGCCTTGTTCATTGCGATACATCATGACCGCCAATTGCGCCGTCATCCCTAATCGCGGTGGTTGGTGCGGATTGACCGGCGTGTCGACGGCGACGATAACATCGTAGTAAGCGCCGGCGTCGCGCGTATCGGCCTGAATACCGAGTGAGGCAATGTGCCCGTTCAGCACGGTTCCTGCGAAGCCATCCCCAGTGATCAGCACGGGCATGTTTTCACGCAGCCGATGTAAATCGGTTTCTTCCACCCGTGCCGCTACCTGCAAGCGATTGGCCTGAATCAACCGAAACAGCGGCGTCCCCTGGTTGACCTGTACGCCCGGCTGTAGCGCCGCCGGTTTACCGGTTTCCGGCTGCGTCGATTTGAGGATAAAACCGGCGAACGGGGCTGTGATCGTCCGCCGTTCGTACAGCGCCTGCAATAACCGGTAGCGTGACTGCGCATTCGCCTGTTCCATCCCGGCGATCTGCCGGTCTTCGCCGTGGCCTTTGCCGATGACCGCCTGCATTTCCTCCTGCGCCGCGACCAGATCCTGCCGTTGGCTCTGTACCTGCTGCATGAGCGTATCGACTTCCATGCGCGCCACGATGCCGCGTCTGAACAGCTCGCGCGTGTCGTTGAGTGCGGACTCGGTATGCGCCAGTGTGGTTTTGGCGGTATTCAGCGTGCGGCGGGCGCGAGCGACATCCGGGCCGTTATCCCAGTTGCGTAAATTCTCCATCACCTGGTCGGCCTTCAATAACTCCGCTTTGGCCTGGCGTAGCTGGATGTCGAGTTGCGTCGCATCCATGACGGCCAGCTCTTGCCCCGCGTCTACACGCTGCCCCTCGCTGACCGGGAGCGTGTTAATCATGCCATCGAAAGGTGCGGCGATCGTGATTTCGTCGGCGGGACGGATGCGCCCCACCAGCCCCAGCCGCGTTTCCAGTAACTGGGGGGCGATGGGAAACCATCGGGTTGTGGCGGCGGGCGGCGTCTCGGGTCGCCAAATCCGATACGCCGCCGTGCCGGCTCCGGCGATGGCGAATAAAAATAAGAGTATCTTCAGCCTGTTGCGGCGGCGTAGTGCCTGAATGAGGGGGTTAATCATTGAGTGAGATATCCCAGCTATCCAGTGTGGTGCCCAGTGTTTGATCCAGCGTCGCCTGGGTATTGAGATAACTGATCAAGGCGTTGAGCCGGGTATTTTCCGCGGTGCGCAGGTCGGCCTCGAAACTCAGTACCTGAAAGTTACTGGAGCGCCCCACCGCCAGTTTTTGTCGCTCAATATCGAGCTTACGCCGCGACAACTCCAGCGCGCGCCGGGCAATTTCATACTGACGCCAGCGGGTGCCGATTTCCCGCACGGCATTATTCACATCGCGTTTTAACTGCTGTCTGGCTTCCTCTTGCCGGAGGGACTGATTTTTTACCGCCACTTGCGCCTGTAATTCGGCTTGCCGCTGGGTCATATCCCCAATCGGAATATCCACCTGCACGCCGACATATTTTTCCCAGGTTTGCGAACTGCCCATCGAATCGGTTCGGTTGCGCAGTTGGCTGGCGCCGCCCACCAGCGACACGTCCCAGAGGCGATTATTGCGTGCCAGTTCCAGAGTGATTTGCGCTTGTTCGCCAGCGATCAACTGGGTGAGATAGGCGGGCTGCCTGGCTTCGGCTTCCTGTAATGCCTGAGCGGCATTGACGGTGACAGCGGCGGCGCTCATCGTTTCCGTGGCGCGGATGGGGGTATTCAGATCCAGCGCCAGTAGTTGCAGTAACGCCAGCCGGCTGCGCTCCAGTTGGTCGCTGGCTTCTTCGTAAGATAACTCTTGCGATGCGACGTCCGCCTGCGTTTGGACGATATCGAATTCCGCCATCCGTCCGGCCGTAATCAGCGCCTGGTTGACATCCAGCAGTTGCCGGGAACGCGCCAGCGCATCGCGGGTAATCTGCAACTGTTCCTGGGAGCGCAGGAGTTCGCGGTAACTTTCAATGGTTTGGGTGATGGTCTGCATGACCGCCGACTTGAGCCCGAGCCGGTTGAGCTGTTCGGTCAATTGCGCCAGCCGGACGGGCGCCGTAGCGATATTTTTTCCGGCGCCGCGCAGCAGAGGCTGGATCACCGAGATGGTTGCGCCGTCATTGCGGGAACGCCCATTTTGATCGGCCCGCGTATGGCTATAGGCCCAGCCCAGGCTGACGCGCGTACCATAAGGCGTGAGTAGCGTAGTGGTGGGGGCGATGTCGCTCTGGCGGTAACGATCATCCTGGTTGCGTTCAGCCAGGTAGCTGCCGCTCAACACCAGCTTGGGGGTGAAGCGATCTTCCGCAACCCGTAAATCGAATTTTTGCGCGATACGGTCGAGGTAAGCGCTGCGAATAGCGCGGTTATCGCGCAGCGCAAGATAAACGGCATCGCCGAGAGACAAGTCGATACGTTGCATGTTGAGCGGCGCTTTCCCCGGACGTGACGGGGCGGACGGCGATAAGGTTTCCGCCTGGCAACCGAACAGCGCCGACAGGGTCAGCACAAGTGACAGTAGCTGTGCATATCTAGTCATCACGCAATGCCCGTACCGGCTCGAGCCGCGCCGCCGTCATCGCTGGATGCAAACCGAAAAAAACGCCGATGATCAATGAACTGCCAATGCCTAACGGAATGGACGCGACCGATAACGTAAAATCCCAGCCTGACAGTTTCCCGACGACCCAGGCAGCGGCAACGCCCGTTAATGCGCCGCTTATCGCCCCTGCGACTGTTAACACGATGGCCTCCAGCAGAAATAAACACCCGATATCGACCGGGCGGGCGCCTAATGCCATACGAACGCCGATTTCCCGCCGCCGTTCAGCAATATTCATCACCATGACATTCATCACGCCGACGCCGCCAACCAGCAGGGATATCCCGCCGAGCCCGGCCAACAGCAGCGAGAACATCTGTGATTGGCGGGTCATCCCTTCCACCAGCAGGCGTGGGATCTGGACATGGATATCCCGACCGGGAAACAGGGGGGCCAGAGAGTCGTGTAAGGCGGCAGCCGTACTGTCGAGGTGGTCGCGTAGTCTGGCGCGGACAATCACCATGTTGATTTCCGGCGCCTCAATGAGACGGCGCATGCTTTCAATGGGTAACAGAATGGATTCATTGAACAATACCGGGATCAGCGGCGGGGGTTCCTGCTCGGAGAGAATGCCGACGACATCGAACAGATACCCGCCCAGCTGGATGGTGTCGCCAGGTATCACCGGCGAGCCCGGTTTCCCCAGCGCCATAGCGGTTTTTGCCCCCAGCACGGCATAGGTGCCGTGGGCGTCGTAGCGGTTTAAAGGGCGGCCTTGCCGGACGGACAGGTTCAGTACGGATGCTAAATCGGCGGTGCTGCCGATCACGGTGGCACTGAACGGGATTCCCCGTCGCCGGGCCTCCAGTGATGTCAGGATTAATGGCGCCCCTGCGCTGAGTTCCGGCAGAGTATGCAGCATCCCGCTAACATTCATCGTTGCCGTTGCAGGTTGTTGCCCGCCCTCCATTTTTTCATTCATATTGGCAACCAGCAGATCCGTTCCCAACCCGTTGAAGACACGAAGTGCTTCATTCGCCGCGTTATGCCCGATATTCAGCAACGCCACTACGGCGGCGCATCCCACGGCGATGCCGATTAACGCCAGCCATGCGCGTTTTCCCAATAGCCGCAGGCTGTCCAACGGTTCATGGATTACCTGATGCAGCGACGGGCCGTAGCGTTCGAGAGAGAAATCAGCCATCAGTCCCTTCCTGAACCCGGCCATCACTGACGCGGAGGCAACGCTGCATCGGTGTGGCGATTTGTGGGTCGTGCGTGACCACCACCAGTGTTACGCCTTGTTCCTGATTCAGAGATAACAATAATGCGAGGATATCGTTGGCGGTTCGGCTATCCAGATTGCCGGTCGGTTCATCGGCCAGCAGCAAGGCGGGGTTGCCCACCAGCGCTCGGGCAATGGCCACCCGTTGCCGTTGCCCACCGGACATATCCGCCGGACGTTGCCGCAGATGGCTGCCGAGCCCAACCTGTTCCAGTTGTCGTCCAGCCTGACGACGGGCGGCGTGTCGGGATTCCCCCCGATACAACAGCGGCAGCGCCACATTGTCCAGGGCGTCCAGCCGGGGCAGAAGATGGAAGCTTTGAAAGATAAAACCAATGGTCTGATTGCGTACCCGCGCACGTTCATCCGCCTGAGCGTGCGTCATGTCCCGCCCGTTCAGCAGCAGGCGGCCTGATGTCGGCCGGTCGAGCAGGCCGATGAGATTCAACAGCGTACTTTTACCCGAACCGGAAGCGCCGACAATAGCGCAACTCTGCCCGGCGGCAATCGACAAAGAGACATCGTGAAGTATCGGATGCGCTTCATAGACCTGGTTAATGTGCTCCAGGGTTATCAGGCTGGTCATAGATACCGTCATCGAACTTATCCTTATTCGGCCAGGCGTTCGTTCCCTTCCGCCGCCACGCTATTTATTTGCCCCGAAGGCTTTTTCCGCAATATCCGGCAAATTAAAGCCCGAGGGCACCGGGGGGTTGCGAGAGCGGGTTGTTGTCTTCGTTTTGTTCGCTATCAGCCAACAGGGTGAACAGGCTCATCATGGGGATGGTGGAGGTACTGTTCTGGTTTTGGTTATTCCACTGATTCAGCGTGTCGAACAGGGAGGTGGTCTGGGTATCCGAAGTGGTGGTGGTTATTTTGGCCTGCAACTGTACGGCGTAGCCATCGGGGTACTGCGCTTGTTCGATAGCGGGCTGGGATTGGTAAAACTCGAGCATATCCGAATAGATGCTGGTGATTTTGCCGGTGCGATTGTATTCGGCAACCGCTTTGTCGACGACTTTCCTGGCCCATTCGTTGTATTGATCGTTTGATTCAGATAATGCTGCCCGGCGTTCATTAACGGTAAAGGCGCCGCTGTCGTCGTAGGTGATCAGCGCCAACTGTTCGCGGGACATGCCTTTAAACGGGTTGCTGGCCTTGCCGTTGAGATAGTCGGTGGATTGCTGAGCGAGCGCGAGCAGGTCGGCATCATCGGTATCGGGCAGCTGGGCGTCGTAGCGCGCCTTATTGTTGGCATAGTTCGTGCCGGTGATTTCATCGAGCGCGGATTCGGCAGTGGCGCGGAGCTGGCTGCGGGAGAGAGAAGCATCGCGGGTTTCGGCGCGGGTGGCGGCATCGCTCAACAGACGTGCGAAGGCGGACAGTTTGGTGGACGAAGAGCCGGTCGCCGTGGCGGATGTGCCGGTGCTTTGGGTTTTACTCTGCACCTGGGTTCCGGTGGTGCCGTTGACCGAGGTACCGGATGCAGTGGTATTGATGCTGACCATAAAAACTCCATTAATTCATTGAATTAATTATTGTTGTCACCTTATTTGTAATAAGTAAGGTGCATCATTTTCGGTTTTTTGCCGTATCCCCTTTCGATATGGAAGGGATACGGCCGGATGGTTATTTCATCGTGAATTCGACTGCCCAAGTGTATGTGCTCAGGTTTGTCGAAGTAATGGTCGCGGTACAGGTGGCGCCGCCGCTGGCGGTTGCGCTTTTATTCCATTTAGGCACTTTAGTGACGGTGCCGGTAATGAGCCCGCCGGGGATAACGGTATTTACGAAGGTCGTTGCAAATACGCAGGTTTTCTTACCAATGGTATAGCGAACGGTTGCTGCATTGGCATCATCTGAAATCGGGTTCTGTACGTAGTATTTATCAGACTCTTTAGCGGGGACGCTAACTTCAGGTTTTGGGCTGGCATTCGCATTGGTGCTCACCTCATTCGAGGTGACAGCGGAATACTTGGCGTCACTGGTTCCAAGGTTTTTAAAGGTAATCGTGACCGGCGGGCCGGCGTGGGCTGCTCCTGCAGCGAATAACGCCCCTGTTGCCCAGAGAATGAGGAGCGATTTTTTCATCTTCATTTTATTTCCTTTTTTAATAATCAGGCATCATTGCCTTGTTGCGTAACAGGCTCATCCTGCATTGCTTTAGTGGCAGCACGACGTTTACGGCCAACATGTCGTGCTGCAAAAAGGAGACGGGAGGCCCATCTCCTTTTCTGCCGTTCCTGGCGTATCGAGCCCACTCTTCTGCAACTTACGCCACCGGTCTTTCCGTTGCCGGCGCGCCTTCCTGCTTGCTGAAGATGATGGGTAAAATGATGCTGTCGGCATCATTAATCACCACGAAAACCTGATGGTTATTTCTGTTGTGTGGCGTTGGTATGTAAAGCTATCGGTAATGAATGTGAATAATTGTTTCGTTACTTAACGGCGGCTTATGAAATAACTTTAGGAAAAAATGTTTGTCGTGTGTCAGAAAGCGGCGTTGAGCCCGAATAGGCAGGGTTGCTGTGATTCGATAAAGGTTTTACGTAATCGTGTTAATTGAACACTTAAAAATAGTTGACCAGTCTTGGCGACGAGACAATAAAAAACCCGCAGAGCAGATGCTATGCGGGTTTTGCCGATGTGAGTAAAACGGTCATTTCCCGACGCAGAATGTAAAGAATCTATCGGCTTCAATACGTTAGTGACTTTCCGGGGGCCGCCCGGGGTAAAGGTAACTAAAACAGCATCTTGAGAGGTCGATCACGGGGCTTCTGTTATCGTGCAGCCTTCCCATATGAATCAATGCGAGGCCATCGCACGCAATCAAAGCCGCTTTTTGGGTGAGTTTTGAGCCGACGATAGTCTGCTTAGTGCCAGGCAAGCTGCTTTTACGCTTCGATCAGTGCAAGCTTCCCATCGGTGGTTCGGCTAACCGTGCAACCACCCCACATACCACCAATTTATTCCCTGCCCGTTGTCAGCCTGGCTGAGCGGGCTTTTAGGCCCTCTAAAATAGCGCTGCTGATGGCAGCAGGGAAACCCGCCGGTAACTGCAGTGTCACGCGCTCAATAACGGTATCAACGGCGCCGGCCAGTTCTGTCAGGATCCCTTCCATGGCGGAGTGTTCGAATCCCACTGCTTTGGCCGTTTGGACGAAGTGGCGTGGGAATATCTGCTCAATGGCGTACTTCTTACCCTTGCTGCTTGCCAGGCCCATAGCGAGTTTGGCGTCCCTTCGGTTGAGGCCTCGGCCGCCAAACACCGGGTAGACAGAGTAGTCGATGGTGCGAATGTCACCCGGCGCGGCACCTTTGGGTAGCAGTTGTAGCGCGCCAACCGTATCTGCACCGACTCGTGCCAAAAGGTCGAAGGGCTGGGTTGAGTCTGCGTGATAGCGGGCCAGGATCCGGCCTCTGATCTCCGGGTTATCCGGCAACAGGTTATCGAAGAAGTTGTAGGCCTCATCACCCCGATAAGGCTGTCGCCGTAAAGGCATGGAGAACGATATAGGGCGGCTGCCGGTCTGATCAAGCCAGGTCTCAGTGTATTGGAATGCATGGGCGCCGGTGCTGGCACGGCTGAAAACGCCCACCTTGTAGCCATTCATGTAGACATCCAGGTCAGCCATTACCACTCCTCTTTCCAGCCATCAGGGCTTTGGGTGTCGCTGCCTTTGGGTTTCACTTCTAGTTCCAGATCCAGTGCTGACAGGATCTTGAAGAAGGTTTCCAGCTTGGTGGTGCCCGGCTGGAGCTCAAAGCTGGATACCGTGTCCTGGCGGATCCCCACCTTGCTGGCTACTTTTCCCTGGGACAGATCTTCAGATAGACGAACATCTTTCAGGTAAGCGCTGAGCTGTTTGGCATTGGTGATCTTCATATCGCGTCACCCTGTTAACTGGATGACTTTAATTTACACGCTTAAGCAGGTAAATCAAATTTCACACGCTATAGAGTGTGAAGGTTTTTATACACGCTATGGCGTGTAATTTCGCTGTTACCTGCCATAGTAGAGTAGCGGTTCAACTGATACCCAACCCAAAAGTCGCTTTAGGGTGAGCTCGCCCGTTGAGGATTGCGCGAGCGATCGAAAAGCTACCTGTTGGTGCTGTTTGAGTGGGCTAAGGGTCAAGCGGTTCGTAAGAGCGTTTCTGAGCTCTTGAACCGTCTTCCGAGGTCTTTGAGCCGTAATAGTACACAAGCCTGATGGGGCGCAGGCCATTCTTATCTGGTTCTCGTTTTTGTATATTGATTTTCATCGGTTTTTCTCATCTTGTGCTCCGCATGTGCTCCAGAATTTATCTTCGGAGTACATACGGAACAAGAATCGACAAAACCCGTCAAATTACTTCCCACCAAGTAAAACAAATTATTTTAAAATCATAATGTTGCTTTGATTTGGTTTGATGCGTTTTACTATTTTACTTCCCAATACAAAAACTGGAGAAAATCCGCCCCAGCAGGTCGTCGGAGGTGAATTCACCGGTGATTTCACTTAACGCTTGCTGCGCCAGCCGCAGTTCTTCGGCTAGTAGTTCCCCGGCGTAGGCACCAACCAGTTGTTCATGACCTTGTTGCAGGTGTTCTGCGGCCTGTTCCAGCGCCTGCAGATGACGGCGGCGCGCCAGAAAGCCGCCTTCCGTATTGCTGGTGAATCCCATGCTCTGTTTGAGATGGTCGCGCAGCAGATCAACGCCTGCGCCGGTGCGGGCGGACAATCGGATCAGCGTGTGGGTGTTCTGCTCCATACCCAGCGGTTCGCCGGTCGTGTCGGCCTTGTTGCGTATCACGGTGATCGGCAGTGTCGCGGGTAGGCGGGCCATGAATTCCGGCCATATCGCCGACGGCTCCACCGCATCGGTAGTGGTGCCGTCCACCATAAACAGCACCCGGTCAGCCTGTTCGATTTCCTGCCAGGCACGTTCGATGCCGATGCGTTCAACTTCGTCGCTGGCTTCGCGCAGCCCGGCGGTATCGATGATATGCAGCGGCATGCCGTCGATATGGATGTGTTCGCGTAATACATCGCGTGTCGTGCCGGCGATATCGGTGACGATAGCCGCGTCGCGACCGGCCAGCGCATTCAGCAGGCTGGATTTGCCCGCATTGGGGCGACCGGCAATTACCACCTTCATCCCTTCTCTCAGCAGGCTGCCCTGGCGTGCCTGTGCACGTACCGCGTCCAGATTGGCGATGACGTCGTTGAGCTGCGCTTCGATTTTGCCGTCCGACAGGAAATCGATCTCTTCGTCCGGGAAATCGATCGCGGCTTCGACATAGATTCGCAGATGGGTCAGCGCTTCCACCAATTGGTGGACGTGGGTGGAAAAAGCGCCCTGTAGCGAGTTGACGGCGGAACGAGCCGCCTGTTCGGAGCTGGCGTCGATCAGGTCAGCAATCGCCTCCGCTTGCGCCAGGTCGAGCTTGTCGTTCAGGAAAGCGCGTTCCGAAAACTCGCCCGGGCGGGCGATGCGCACGTCCGGTTGGGCCAGTATGCGTTTCAGCAGCAAATCAAGGATGACCGGCCCGCCATGCCCTTGCAGTTCTAGTACATCCTCGCCGGTGAACGAGTTCGGCGCAGGGAACCACAGCGCGATGCCCTGATCGAGCACGCTGCCGTCGGTGTCACGGAACGGCAGATAATCCGCATGGCGCGGCCTGGGGAGTTTGCCCAGCACCGCCTGAGCGACGGCGGCGGCGGCGGCGCCGGAAATTCGCAGAATGCCTACACCGCCGCGTCCCGGCGGAGTGGCTTGGGCGACGATGGTGTCGGAATGACTCATGGCGTTTCTCTTTCGATTCGAAGCTAAAAAATAAGGCGGTCAATGACCGCCTTATTTCGGGATGGATGGGTCAGTCAACCGGTTATTTTTTTTCGCGGCTATGCAGACCGCGTTTTTCCAGCCCGCGGTAGATCAGCTGCTGCTGAACGATGGTGACTAGGTTGCTGACGATATAGTACAGCACCAGACCTGACGGGAACCACAGGAAGAACACCGTGAACATGACCGGCATATAGGTCATGATTTTCTGCTGCATCGGGTCGGTGACGGTGGTCGGCGACATCTTCTGGATGAAGAACATGGTCAAACCCATCAGAATCGGCAGCACGTAGTACGGATCCTGTGCGGACAGGTCATGAATCCACAGCGCGAACGGCGCATGGCGCAGTTCGACGGAACCCATCAGCATGTAGTACAACGCCAGGAAGATCGGCATCTGAATGACCAGCGGGAAACAGCCGCCCAGCGGGTTCACTTTCTCAGCTTTGTACAGCGCCATCATTTCCTGGCTCATACGCTGCTTATCGTCGCCAATACGTTCACGCATTGCCTGCAATTTAGGTTGCAGCATGCGCATTTTCGCCATGGAGGTGTACTGCGCCTTGGTCAGCGGGTACATGATGCCGCGCACGATGAAGGTGATGGCAATGATGGAGAAACCCCAGTTGCCGATAAAACTGTGCAGGAATTTCAGCAGCTTAAACAGCGGCTGAGAGATGAACCACAGCCAGCCGTAATCTACGGTCAGATCCAGATGCGGAGCGACGGCGGCCATTTTATCCTGAATTTCCGGGCCTACCCACAGTGTAGCGCCGAGCGTTTGCTGGCTGCCTGGCTGCACGATAACCGGCGTCGCTTTAAAGCCGATAGCCGCCAAGCCATTACCCAAATTGCTGGTATAGAAGGTATTGGCGCCGCCGGCAGCCGGGATCCATGCGCTGGCGAAGTATTGCTGCAGCATGGCTACCCATCCACCTTGAGTGGCAACATTCAAATTCTCTTTCATATCGCTGAAGCTGTACTTGCGATATTTATCGTCGCTGGAAGAGAGCGCCGCGCCGCGGTAGGTATGCAGCGCGAAGTTGTTGCTGCCGGTATCGCGATGCGACGGCAGATCGATGGATTGTTTCAACTGGCCGAACAGCGTCAGTTCCAGCGGCTGAGCGCTGGTGTTGTTAACGCCATATTCCACGTTCAACGCATACTCGCCGCGCTTGAGCGCAAAGGTCTTGGTGTAGCTGATGCCGTTGGCGTCGGTATAAGTCAATGGAATCCGGATGTCGTTCTGGCCGTCTGCCAGTTCAAAATGATCCTGTGTGGCGCTGAACAGCGGGCGTGAACCATTGGCCGGATTGTCCGGGCCGTTTTTACCGGTCAGGCCGCTCTGAGCCTGATAGGTGAACGCCTGAGTCGTTTCCAGCAGTTTAAACGGCTGTTTGGAGCCCAGATCTGCCGGATAGGCCAGCAAGTCGGCCTCTTCGATATCACCGCCGCGCGTATTGATGGTCAGTGACAGTACGTCTGTTTTGACGGTGATTAGTTTACCCTGACCACTGGCTGGTACGCCCTGGCTAGCAGCATCGCCCACCGTGTTATTCGCCTGTTGCGTGATCGGGGTTGCTGCGGGAGGGGTTTTGTCCGTCTCCCACTGCTGCCAGATCATGAACGTTACGAATAGCAGAGCGATGATAAGAAGATTGCGTTGCGAATCCATCGTTAGTGTTCTCTGTTATTGTCGGGTTTTGGCGGTACGGGATCATCACCACCAGGGTTCAAAGGGTGGCATTTTAATACGCGTTTAAGCGTCAACCAACAGCCTTTTATCATGCCGAACCGACGTATTGCCTCAATACCGTATTGGGAGCACGACGGCTGAAAGCGGCAGTGCTGTCCAAGTAGCGGACTGATCAGGAGCTGATACATGCGTATCAGCCCAATCAGCAAGCGTGAGCCAAGCGACGGTGACGGCGCCATAATTTTTCCAACATTTCCGTCAGTGTACGGTTATCCAGCTCGGACAAACCTTTTTTGGCGATCACCACGAAGTCCATAGCGGGCAGTTCGTGCTGGTGCAAACGAAAACTTTCCCGCGTCAGGCGTTTGATACGATTACGTTCGTGAGCGCGTCTGACGTGTTTTTTTGCGATGGTTAGGCCAATACGGGGGTGTCCCAGCGTATTCAGTCGGCCGAGAATGGTGATTTGCGGCGCGCCGGCCCGTTGAGGCTGCTGGAAAACGAAAGAGAAATGGCTGGGAGTTAACAAACGTAACTCCCTGGGAAAAGCGAGCGTAACCACTCGTTGGGTTAGCTTTTATTATTTGGAAACGGTCAGACGAGTACGGCCTTTCGCACGACGGCGGGCCAGAACCTGACGACCATTTTTGGTGGCCATACGAGCACGGAAACCGTGGCTACGGTTACGCTTCAATACGGACGGTTGGAAAGTGCGTTTCATGGCGATTTCTACCTAAGCTTGATTTTAAGACTTCACAGTAAACGCGTTTGGCTACTCGGCGTGAAGATGACCGACGCCTCTATCGCATAATATTAAAGAGGCGGGATTGTAATAATTGTACAGTCCTGAGTCAATTATCATCCACGAGATTACCCGCCTGCTGCTTTCCGATACTTGCGGATTTTCTGTCTTACTCAGCACAGAAAACAGGCGCTACGCGCAGGCCGGCGATTATACGGACTCTGAGGCAAAGCGCAAGGATCCAGCAGGGATCCTAACGCACGGATCATGATCCGGCTCACCGCTGATCCGCAAGATTACGCCTATTCTTATACACTTGTCGCATTATGCGAGTAGGGTGTGGGTAACTCGCGCGGGCGTCGGCGTTGCAATAAGAAGAGCCTGTGGATAAAAAGGATCAAAACTGCGACTGAGGGGAAGATCTCTCGCGTGGTTT